>JAJYKL010000054.1 GCA_021788625.1 Chloroflexota bacterium | reverse complement strand
GATCTGCCAGTAGCACTACCTTACATACTATGGCAACAAAGGATGATGCCACGGTGCCAGCATTGCACAATAGCGATCGCACCGAATCGATCCGCGAGGTGGCTGCGAAGTTGACGGTATGCAAAGCTGTGGATATGCTACGGACCATTACGGATACCTATTCTTTTTTGCAGCAGAATGCGCGGCCGCAATTGGTTCTTGATGCACTTTTGCTAAAGATGCCGGCACTGTGAAAGTTCCTGGCTTTGGGTTATGCCACACTGTACGGTTCCACCGCCCAAGCCAGCGCATAATGCATGAGGATGAGACAACGAGTGTCAAAGCGATAATGAATGAGCCTAAAGCAGCTACCCGCGGCAATCCATCGTATGTCTGGCGCGCCGGGCAAGAGCGCCGGTTAGGTATGCTGAACGAAGCGGCCCCCTTGGCAGGTAAACGCGTCCTGGAGATTGGGTGCGGCATCGGAATGTATTTACGCGCTGTCCGACGCTTTACTGAGCATGTGGTAGGCCTGGATGTCGAGGAAGAAAGGGTGGTGGAGGGGAGCCACCGCGGGATTCCTCAAATGCTGGTTGGCGCTGGTGAACGCTTGCCATTTGAAGATGGCTGTTTCGATGTCGTATTCAGTCACGAAGTGCTGGAGCATGTGGATGATGACCGGCAGGTCTGCCGCGAGATGGCACGTGTATTGCGGACCGGCGGCCGGGCGGTGATATTTGTACCCAACCGGTTGTATCCATTCGAGACGCATGGTATTTACTGGCGTAGACAGTATCATTTTGGTAACAAGTTGTTTGTGAACTGGTTGCCGGATTTTCTGCGCAACAGGTTAGCGCCACATGTGCGGGCCTACACTTCGGCTGGCCTGCGAGGTTTATTTATTGGCACGCCCATGCGCGTCATCAAGCATACACAGGTGTACCCCGGATTCGATAATATCGTAGCGCGTTACGGAACGACGGGTCGTGCGTTGCGCCGGATCATGCAAGCGCTGGAATCAACTCCACTCCGAGTGTATGGGCTGTCACACTTTCTGGTCATGGAAAAAACAACCCACTATCGCATGACCGTAGCCAATTCTCGGGCCATTAACCGGCGTGTTTAGCTCGTCTCCTGCCATCGAAACTTACTTCTTTGGTGTTGGTGGAATGGTAGTCGCCGTAGCTGGCGCAGGCGTCGGCGGCGCAAGTGTGCTGAAGGCGGGGGTCAAGGTAGGCAATGTGGTTGGCGTTGGAGCAATCAGGGCGGTGCTTTCTGTTGCTTCACCAGGCCATATTTCCATGGTATCGGGCAATCTACCAAACCATTGCTTGTATATGCGTGCGTAGGTACCGTCGGCGAACATTTCCTGCAAGGTTAGGTTCACCAGATCTCGCAGTGGAGAGTCGTTGGTGGGTAGGGCGATACCAACCGGTATACGTGATAAGCGCTCCGCTAGAATGCGCACGTCCTTTGCCGTGCGGGCAAGCGCCAGCAGGGTCACCTGATCTTCCACCACCGCATCGACCTGGCCATTGCGTAACGCACCCAGGGCTGTCGACAGGTCGGGGAAATCATCAATAGTGATGGCCAGATTACGTGTTTTCGCAAAGTCCTCCAGCAAGGCGCGGTCGGGCCGATCACTCAGCACACCAACCGTGTGCCCAGTGAGTGAATTCAAATCAGAAATAACGGAACTCTGCAACACCGCTACAGCTACGCCAGTTTCATAGGTGGGGATACTGAAGTCCATCACACGCTCGTTGCTTTGCGTCTGCTGCAGGGCACCGATGGCGAGATCGATCGTATCGTTCCGTAGATAGCCAGGCAGATCCGATCCAGGCAAGGCTGTGAAATGGACTGCACCTTGGTTCTGGAACCAGCGTCGTGCCAGCTCGCGGCATAGATCCACCTCGAACCCAACGGCCTGACCGTTGGCATCCAATGTGGCAAGCGGGTCAGCCTGGGCAATAAACCCAACATGGAGCGCACCCGCCGACTTGAGCCGTTCGAGCGTATCGTGCGGTTGGATGGTGTCGGGTAAAGTAGCCAATTGCAGGTCCACGGAACCGGGTATCGGATACAGCGGGTCGGGGGGAGCGCCAAACCATTTCTGGTACATCGATGCATACGTGCCATCGGCAATCAGGGCACTCAATGTGAAGTTCACCAGATTAGCCCAATCTGAGTCGTTTTGTGGCAGCATGATCGCGATCGGTTCAGAATCCAATACAGTGAGGACACTTAACGTCGGGTCCTGCGAAGCTACGACGCGCAGGCGCCGCCAACGACCCAGTACGGCATCAGTCTGACTGTCACGCAGTTGTTGGATCGCTGCACTATAGGAATTGGCTGCCTGCTGGCTGACTGTGATGTTCGCGGAAGCCGTTGCCGAGTTGATGGCATTCAGCGAGGAATTATCAATGTATGTGACACTATGTTGAGCTAGTGATGCAAGGTTGGCAAAGGTACCCACCCGTACCAGTAATGCCTCGCCATCGTGCATATAGGTAAGGCCAAAGTCAGCATGCGCCTCAGCAGGTTTGGTGTGAGCGAGACCACCCATAGCCAGGTCAACTTCGCGTCGCTCAATACTTTGTGGCGCCGTAAAGGATGTCACCTGCACAAATGTCACGTTATTTGGGCTACCCAACCAGCGCCTTGCGAACTCCCGAGCAATGTCCACATCCAGACCCTCGAGTTTACCGTCCGCATTTACGCTGGAAAGAGGCGGCGCGTCGAAGCGAATGCCTACGCGCAACACACTCCGCTCCTTTACCAGAGCGGCCGTTGAGATGGTCCAGTTAGCCACTGTTGGCGTAGGTGGATTATCAGCAGGGTTGGGTGTGGCAGCGATCTGGGCGATGGTATCCAATTGGATGGGCAGCGCACTACATGCACAAAGCGCAGTACTCAAAGCTACGAACAAAGCGAAAGGTTTGCGAATCCCGTGCCGGGGTTGCGTTTTATTCTTTATTTTCAATGCGAAAAGCTTCATATTCGCCATGACTTTATCACAAGGTCTGGACGCCGCACCTGTGTACAATCGAAGCCACTGTGACGGATCAAAACACTCATGGTCGCATTAGTGTCCGTAAAGGTATTCCTTCGGATAGCGACCACTTATGCCACCTGATCACTGCCCTTGCCGACTATGAGCATCTGCCGCGCCCAACTCCGGATGCACAAACGCGTCTTATCCGTGACGCTTTCGGTCCTGACCCGCGATTCGACGTGTGGTTTGGTGAATATGAAGGTGCGTGTGTGGGCTATGCAATCAGTTTCTATACGTACTCCACGTTTTTGGCATTACCGACTTTTTATTTGGAAGACCTGTTTGTATTACCAACCTATAGAGCATTGAAGGTGGGTAAGGCGTTATTTCTACACTGCACACAGGTTGCCTTTGACCAAGGATGTGGGCGTCTGGAATGGCAGGTGTTGCGATGGAATGAGCCAGCATTAGGCTTTTATAACCATCTGGGCGGTCAACCCATGAGCGAATGGTTACCTTACCGTGCCTCTCGCGACGAGATGGCACAGATGTTGGGAGAGCAATGTTGATGCGTAGAACTTCAGAATAGCGAAATGTCAAACCTGCTCTCACCCTTCATCACAGCACCCACCCTTATTTACCAATCAGTTCTATATTTTGCCCGCCGGGCAGGCGAACAACTGTTACTCGCTGACCTGGATCCAACTTCTCGCGATTCACCATGATCATTTGACCGTTGTTCTGCAAGCGCTGCGTCAGCGAATCCAGGTCTTCCACTTCAAAGCCAATCTGAATAGACCCGTCCAGGTTCGCATCGGCGTCGCGCGCACGCTGCAGTACGAGTTGTGCACCTTCCGTCTGGAACACGACGACATCTGCATCCTCGTACACGATTGGAAAGCCGAGTAGGTTGGCGAAGATACCCCGGTTGGCGTCCAGATCTTTCGACCATAGTGCGATGTAGCTTATCTGTCTGGTGGTCATACAAGCTCCTGGTATACCTCGATGAGTCTATTGACTACTTTGCTCCAACTATAATCTTCAGCATAACATGATGCGCGGGTTCCCATACGCCGGCGCAGTACTTCATTGGTTAACAGCCGTTGGATGGCGTCTGCTACAGCTGCGGGATCCCTTACACGTACTCGAATTCCTGTCACGTTATGCCGTACCAGTTGGCTTAAGCCTCCAACGTCCGAAACAATTACCGGAGTACCACATGCCATTGCTTCCAAAGCCACCATGCCGAATGACTCATAATGGGAAGGCATGACCAGGCAGTCGGCTGCCGAATAGTAATACTGCAAGGTATCCTGGTCCTGAGCACCAACAAAAGTGACCAGGTCATTTAAGCCCAGTTCATCGCGAAGCGCATGCAAACGAGCCATCTCTCCGTTTTCGAGCAAGCTACTTTCAGAGGGGTCGCCCCCGATAATGCTGAGGCAAAGATTGGCCAAATTCAATCCAGTCCGCTGAGGTGACATCAAGGAGTCGCGTAATAGTGCGATGGCACGCAGCAGGGTGTCGATTCCCTTCAGCGGCTCAATGCGACCAGCGAAGAGTACCATGTGATGAGAGGACTCAATCCCAACCATCATCTTGGCATAGGACTGCTCTATGGGGTGGAATCGCGATATGTCGACGCCAGGCGGCACAACACGAATTTGCGATGAATTGGCATTGTAGTAATGCGTCAATTGCTGCTGTTCAACCTTCGTCGAAGCGGTTAGCAAATCGGCTTCAGCACAGAGAGCGATCTCACCTTTCAGCCGTTCTTCGGGCTCTCGTTCAGCACTGGAGGAAGCGATTTGATTTTTCATTTCGGCCAGGGTATGAAACGTCTGTACAAAGCGCGTTCCCCACGCTTGCCGAAGCGTTCGAGATACCAAGCCTGAAAGCCAATAATGACTATGGATCAGATCATAGGGCCTGGAACGAGATTGCGGATCGTCCTCTACGAATCGACAGATCCAGTCAGTAAACTCCGAAACATATCGAGAAAGCTCGCGTTTTGAGACGGGTGCTTCTGGACCAGCCGGAACATTGATGACGCGTGTATTAGGTGCAATGCGTGGGTCAATACGCAGCGTCTGAGAGCTCTGGCTACGGGTGAAAATGTCCACGGCGATATTTCGGTGGGCCAACTCACGAGCCGTCTCGCGCACGAACACATTCATCCCACCCGTGTCCTTGCCACCTAATGTTGCAAGGGGTGAGGTATGGAAGCTGATGAGTGCAATTCTCTTTATTGCCATCAGTACTAATCTCCGCTGACCAGCGGAGGCCCGCCATGAAGCATGCCTGGGTCGAAACGACGGTGTAGATTATAGGTTAACCCGCCAGCAAACGACGGCTGATTGCATTATGCCGGGTGACGAGAGTTCCGGTATCCATGGTGGTCAAATGACCTTCTTGGACCACGACGTGACCGTTGATCATGCTGAAATCAACCCCGAGCGGCGCACAAAACACAAGCGCCGCTACGGGATCCTGTAATGCGCCAGCATATTCCAGGCGGTTCAAGTTGATGGCAATGAGGTCTGCAGCATATCCTGGTGAGATTTGCCCGATGTCATCACGTCCCAGTACTGCAGCTCCTCCCCGCGTGGCCATCCAGAGGGCGTCGCGAGCACCAAAGGCAGAAGCTCCGTTCCGTATTCTTTGCAACAGCATACTCTGGCGCGCCTCCGACAAAAGGTGCGAACTATCGTTGCTTGCGCTGCCATCCACCCCTAACCCAACCTTTAATCCTTGTTTCAACATCAGATGGATCGGAGCGGCACCTGAAGCGAGACGCATATTGCTGGTTGGGCAGTGAGCAACACCACAGCCATTACGGACCAGCCGATCTATATCGGATGGAGTGAAATAGACGCCATGTGCGTACCAAGCGTCACTTGCCAACCAGCCTACCGTCTCGGCGTAGTCAAGCGGACTCATACCGAAGCGAGCCTCGCAGAAAGTGTCTTCGTCGTGTGTTTCAGCCAGGTGTGTATGTAGCATCACACCGTAATGGCGAGCCAACTTGGCACTCTCACGCATCAAAACCGTGGTAACGGAGAACGGTGAGCACGGTGCTACGGCTATCCGAAGCATGCTATACCGTGAGGCATCGTGATACGCCTCAATGACACGCTGTGTGTCTCGCAGGATGTCATTCTCATCCTCCGTAGCCTGATCAGGGGGCAGCCCACCTTTGCTTTCGCCCAGCGACATCGAACCTCGTGAGGCGTGAAAGCGTATGCCGATCTCCTGCGCGGCGCGAATCTCGTCGTCGATGTGGCAGTCATGGGGATAGATGTAGAGGTGATCGCTGGTGGTAGTGCACCCACTGTAAATCAGCTCTGCCATACCGGTGAGTGCGCTGGTGTAGATTGCCTCATTGTCCATCCGACACCAGATGGGATACAGTGTTTTGAGCCAATCGAACAGTTCGCAGTCTTGTGCGATTGCCCGTGTAAGGGTCTGAAATAGATGATGGTGGGTGTTGATCAATCCAGGCAGGACGATATGGTCATTCAGTTCGATGGTTTCTACGTCGTTTTTAAAAGTTGGCAAGGCTTGTGATGGACCAATCCAATCGATGACATTACCCCTAATCACGACTGCCGCATTGCGAATCGCTGCAAAAGGGTTCGCTCGTTCACCGGTCATCGAAACGAGCGTATGAATGTTCTTGAGAACTACTATCGGAGTGTTCATAACTCCTCGCCGAACCGGTCGCTATAGTGTTGAAAGAAAAGATATCCCAGTATGAGGATGATGATCGAAGTAATTGCTGTGCGTATCCAGAAGTCCATCGTTGTCAAGGTGCCGTAGTACATCAGATCCTGATAGATGTTTACAAGTGATGCCATGGGGTTCAATCGGCGTAGCCACAGCGCGACGTCGATCGATTGACCCATCAAGTGCCAGGGCTGCGCTGTGCGGATGTCATAAAAGATCGGTGTGAGAAAAAACAAGGCTAGCATGACCAGATCAATGATGAACTGTGTGTCGCGATAAAAAACATTAATGGCCGAGAGAAAGAATGACAACCCAATGCTCAGCACCACCTGGATAAGCAAGGCTACAGGCACTATCAACAGCGTCCAGTAGAGAGGGTGGCCTGACACTAATGCGACCAGGATGAACATCGGAAGTGCCAGCACATAGTTGACCAGATTGGAGAGCACAATGGATATGGGTAAGATGATGCGAGGGAAATAGACTTTCTTTACCAGTGCGCTATTGCCTACGACGCTACCTGTTCCACCGACAATGGCTGCGGAGAAGAAGGTCCAACTCAACCATCCTGCCAGGATAAACACGTTAAAGTGTGGCAGATTTGACGGACCTTTGTTGATGATGCCGAAGGCAAAGGTCAAAACAATCATCATGCCCAGAGGCTGCAGGAAAGACCACGCGATGCCAAAAATAGAGTTTTTGTAGCGGGTCTTGACATCTCGCACTACCAGCATGCGGAGCAGGTGCCGGTATTGCCATAGCTCCGTCAATTCTGAATATAAACCTTCCATTCAAGCATACCTTTCTACACTGAGTGCGCGCTAGAGTTTTTGAGTGTATAGCAATCACCCAGATGGATTTCTCATATGGGAGTCTCTTTTGTACATGGCGCGCCTTTGAGGTACCAGCAGCTCACGGTACACGCTATCGATCTGCAATCCTACCTGGTCCCATCCAAATTGCTGCAGTGCACGCTGTCGCAAGCGATTACCCAACTCACCGCGTTGCGCCGGATGGTCAAGTAGATCCACTATGCGACGAGCGAGCGCTTCCGTGTCGCCCACAGGAGCGTACACACCCAGATTACCCAAATACTCTTTCTGAGCTGGTGTCTCAAAGGCCACAGTAGGCAAGCCCATCGCCATATAGTTTAGGATTTTCCCGCTTCCCTCAGTTTGTGAAAGTTTTGGTGCGATGGCGATATCACCTAGAGCCAGCATGCGAGGTGCGTTGGAATAAGGTACCCGTCCCGTAAAAACCATATCTTTCTCCAGGTCATTCTCTCGCGCCAGCCTTTGCCAGTCTGACACGCCTGGATATCCCATCACCAACCAACGGATTTGTCGGCCTTCATTCTTCAGGCGTGCAGCCACCTCGATCAGGCTGCCAATTCCTTGATGGACTGCAAGTAGCCCGAGGTACACCACAACAGGATCATCCAGCATCCATCCATATGCTGTGCGGTGCGTAGCGCGTTCGTCAGCAGACAGTATGCCTGGATAAAACGTATCGGTATTGACACCATCGAGCAGGGTATGGACCTTGCTGGCAGGCGATATTCTCTGGCGAAGAACCTCTGCTGCACCGAGCGTGCTAGTGAAGATGGCTGCCGGCATTCGCTCTATCACGCGTTCTAGCTGCTGCCACATCCCAAGTAGACGGGTGTCGCGATGCAGGAATCCATGGTCCAGCATTTCGCTGGTCAGGCTGCCCTGATAGTCGAAGCAAACAGGGATATGCCAGGGTCTTGTCAGCACACTGCCTAAAAGCGCTCCCTCGTGCAGGTGCGCATGGATGACATCGAATCCATTGCGTGCCATGACCCGCAGAAGCCGAATACCCAGTAGGATGTCAAACGCGAATTTGTGCCGTGAGGAGCCTACCTCATAATTACCATGCCAGGGTGTCGGCATCGTACGAATGATCCGAAAGCCTGGTGTGTTGGTGCCCTTGAAATATGTAACGATCGTGACGTCATGACCTAGAGCTTTTAGTGTGCGAGCTTCCTCCAGGATGCGTACATGGCAACCATAATCGCTAAAAAAAGAGGTGGGGGCAATGCTTAGAATACGTAATGAGCTTCCGCTGGCGCCTGGTTTCTCAGAGGTCGAGATGCTCGAAACTGACGGTACGTTGGGCATGAATAGTAGCAGACGTATACTGTCAAGGGCGTCGCACCCATAGTGCTATCGTCTGCTCTTTTTATCCTTATCTTTGTCAGTCTTCGTTGGGTAGCCCCGTTCCATCTGTGTCGCCAGTCTGTCGCCGACCACCATGCCAAGCAAGCTGGGTCGCTTCACGTCGATGGGAGCCTGGCTCTGCTCGCGGCCTTTATACCATTCAGCAGTCCAATGCTCGCGTGCATCTGCTGCAGATTTCAGAATGGTTTCCAACTTATCGGCGCGTCGCTGTTCGATGGCATCGCGCATATCGGTGAGCTGTAGCATAAGCTGGTTGAGCCAATGGGTTGAAGCCTCTGGCTGTGCTACCAGGGCGCCCGCTATGTCGGTGGGGTTTGTGAATTCAACATTGGCGGTAGCGGCGCCAAATGTCGTGCCAGCCAGCCAAATGCGTTCACGCCAGGCTTCATCTTCGCTGACCGCCAGCATTAATGCACTGCTCAACGCAGCGGGCACAATATTCACTGCAAGCCGTAGCCCGTCGTGTTCGATCGCATCCATAAAAATGGGCATGGCACCTGTTGCGGTCACAAGCGATGTGAAGCTATCCACTGCATCGGGCGACGCTACGATGGGTGTGAGAGTCCAGGCTGCACCTTTGAATAATTCGGGTGTGATCGATTCAATCGATGCGTCACCTGATAACCTGGCAGGGCTAAAAATAATGTCGCTGCTGATATAGGTTGCCTTAGCCGGCATATACTTTTTAACTGCTTCAACAATGGAGGACTTGGCCGCGCAGGTATCGGTAACAATTGCGCCAGGCATTAAGTCGGGAGCGATGGCGCGAATAGTTGCCTCGATTGACTCAGCAGGGATGGCCAGGATGACGAGCTGTGCATTCTCGCATGCTGAGGGTAAGTTCCAACTACTGTGGTCGATAGCCTTTAGTTTCTCAGCGCGTTGAGAATGCCCCAGATCCTTATCGTGACCAATCACTTCGATATCGTGATACAGGCTCCGCAAGACAATTGCTATGGCTGTACCCATAAATCCGCAACCTACTATGGTGACACGTGTTTTTGCCATTTTCTCTCATTCCCTCTCGACACCTGCAAACTTTATGTGCCAAGTAACAAGCTTGCAATGCTAGTCGCTGGACCGACAATTAATGGACTAAGCACCCCAGACACGGATAGTAATAACACAATGAACATGCCATAACGTTCCAATTGGTCCAGAATAAAAGCTCCTGTATCGGGCAAGATGGCGGCTAAGATTCGTGACCCATCCAAAGGTGGAACGGGAATCAGATTAAAGAGTGCCAGAATCATGTTCAGGAAAACAGCAACTTCCAATCCATACGTTAACACGGCGGACAGCATGGTAGAAGCTGGCAATATCGGAACCAGGAGCCGGAATAGTAAGGCAAAAATGATAGCCAGCAGAACATTGGATACGGGTCCGGCTAACGACACCAGAGCATAACTTGTGCGAGTATTGCCGTTAAGACGATGAACCGAGACCGGCACCGGTTTGGCCCAACCAAATCCGGTAAGGAGGAAAAGCACAGAACCAATCGGATCCAGATGAGCTAAAGGATTCAGCGTCAGCCGCCCCATCTGGCGCGCTGTATCGTCACCCAGTAGTGACGCGACCAATGCATGAGAGAACTCGTGAACAGGGAAACATATGAGTATCAATAAGATACCTACAATCAGTCCCGCCAGTGCGATGTCTGGTCTCCCTGTAGTAATTCCCTGGATGAGTTGAAGTAGAGGACCGTTCATAAATCGAGTGATTATAGTATATAGCTTCGCTCCTCTGCCATCGATGTTCACGTGGGTATAATGTTCGTGTGTCCCCGACTGTTATCGTACCGTACGAACTTGACGACATCGTGCAGTTGCGTAAGCCCCACGCCTGTGGTGGAACGGAATGGCGTATTACCCGAGTAGGCGCCGATATTGGTTTAAAGTGCCTCACCTGTGGCAGACGTGTCCTACTACCCCGTAGCGAGGTACAGCGGCGTATGATACGCCGGTCGAGCGCACATGCAAACCTTGACCCACAGTGCACACACGCCAAACTTTGACCCACCAGGAATAATCAGGAATGAAACGCATAGTCATGCTCTACGCCGATGCAGGGGGTGGGCACCGAAGTGCTGCTGATGCCATCGCGATGGGTCTGCGCATGTTATATAACGATCGCTATGAAATACGTTATGTGAACGGGTTCAAGCGCCTGCCATCACTGTTGCGTAATGCCGACACAGACTATCCCATGTGGGTGAACTATGCTCGTGTGCTCTATGCACTTGGCTTCCATGCCAGTAATGGCCGTCGTCGCGTCGCTGCGATTCGTAAAGCGATGGAGAGCATTAGTGATCCCGTAGCCGATGAACTGGTGCGCTCCGAACCAGCATCGGTATATGTGTCTTGTCACCCCATTTACAATGGGGCAATACCCCAGGCAATCAAGCGTCAGGGTGTTGACTCCAAATTTGTAAACGTGGTAACCGATCTGGTCACTGGACATGTGGCACATTATGTGCCATACGTTGACCAATGCATTGTACCTACCGAGGAGGCACGTGAGGAAGCCATAGAAAACCTGGTGCCGCCTGAGAAAGTCAGCGTCACCGGGCAGCCAGTATGGCCAGACTTTCGCACTCGTATGGGTACCCGTACGGCCACGCGGGAACAACTTGGACTGAATGACACAACCCCTGTGGTGCTGTTAATGGGTGGCGGCGACGGCATGGGTGCTTTGGGAGTTACTGGGCGCGAGATCGCCTTTAGCAACCTGCCATTACAGCTCGTGGTTGTTTGTGGACGCAATCAGAATGTAAAACGTGACCTGGAGTTCATCAATCCGCGCGTTCCGATGAAGGTACTGGGGTTCGTAAATAACATTCCGGAGTTGATGGGTGCCGCCGACATCCTGGTATCAAAGGCCGGACCAGGTACCATCGCAGAGGCGTTTATCGCCGGGTTGCCTATACTTCTATACGATGCCGTGCCAGGTCAGGAAGAAGGAAATGTAAATTACGTAACCAACCGTGGCGCAGGTGCCTGGTGCCCGATCTTCCCCTCTGCTGTGGTGAAACAGCTTAAGCTGTTGCTTGCGGACCCTCAACGATTGAGTAATATGCGTCAGGCGTCATCGAAACTGGCAAAGCCTGACTCGGCACTCGACATTGCGCGTATTGTCGCGCATTTCGCAGGCGATTAAGCGAATACTTAGTCGTCCTCGTCGTCCTCGTCTTCGTCCTCCTCGTCGTCATCCCAGAGGAGTTCATCATCGTCGTCCAGATCCTCGTTTTCTTCTTCATCAGCTTCGAGATCTTCGAGACTGATCTCATCTTCGCTGTTCAGTTCATCGACCTCCTCGATTGATTCAGTATCCTCGAGGTTCTCATCATCTTCGTCCACGTCGTCAAGGTTATCCGACTCATCCAGATCGTCCTCGTCAAGGTCCTCTTCTAGGTTTTCATCTTCGTCGGCATCGATGTCGTCCAGGTCATCAAGTGCCTCATCGTCATCTTGAGTGGTATTCACGAGGGGATGAGAACGCTTTACACTCCACAGGTCGTCGAGCTCGGATTCATCCTGTTCGTGAGTAGATGTGTCGAGTGCTAGTGCCATCGGTTATTCCTCGGATTGGTTCAGACACCGGTTGACTTATTGCTACTCAGTGTGTACCCCGGTGCCATTCCTATACGGAAATTATAACCAGTTTAGGAACTGTTCGACCAGGTCAGATCATGGTGTGCTCTGCATTATGCTGGTCACAGTCCCGGGCTAATATCATGCAATGCCTTGTTGACGTCACAATAGAGCCGTTCGCAATAAGGTTTAAGCGCCGCTTGTTTGATGGGTGATGACGATATACCGATGCCGTGCACCGTTAATCGTATACCCGAACGTCCTGCCATTTCCTTTGCCAGATGACAAGCATGCAAACCGGCGGCATTGTCCTCCAGCACGATGACATCTTCGCCGTCAAGAGCTTCGACCTCTGACGGATTACCGATTTTTCGATAACAGTCATAAGCGGAATGAAGTGCATCTTGCTCTGCGATACCAGCTGCCAGGAGCATGGCTGCCAAAGCCTGTACAGGTGACGGTTTTGTCAGATCATACACACGCTCACGGTACTGGTCAGCCAGCCATTGCATCTGGCCAAGAGCGATCATTGGCAGGTTTTCCAACCCAAGTAGCTGCAGACCGATTTCAGCTTCGGGCGGGTGGACAGGTACGCTGGCTGCAGGACCATCTGCGCGGTTCGTTCGCAAATACGTCCCATCCGCATCCAGACTGTTTTTTGAGTGCATCCATTGGTAGCCAGGGGGCAAGCTAGGTCGTGCTGTGAATACGCACGCGCGATGTGCCAGGATTATGGCACGACTCTGTGAGTCGATGAGCGGTTCATCCAGTTCCTGCAGTAATGACGATGTATTCAGCACCGATGGCAAGCCATAATGCAGGCTGAACAGTTTGGACCCCAGTATGTTTTCAGCGAACAGGCGCGTAGTGGGTGTATGGGCTACATCGGTGACGTTATCAAGCAGCGTGTGAATCACACCATGCAGTGTGCTGGGTGACTCATTCAGCAACAAATCGCGGGCCCGTTCATTAGGCAATCCTTGGAACTCAGATGTATTACGTATCCAGGTTTCATAATCTGGACGGTCCATCAGTCCCAGGTAGCCAGCACGATGCAAAATTCCACTCAGAAAGGCTACCGAGTCCCATTCATTGCTGTAGCCATGTGCATGCAGTAAATGGACTTCGTCGTCGTAAGGTGGGTAAACCGGCAGGCTGTTTTCCTGGGCATAACGGCAAATTGTGGAGTCGATGGCCGCCCGATATCCACGGTCATGGATCAGAGTGCCATCTAGATCGAGCAGTAAAAGCATACAAAACGGCAATCATACCGTATGAGCACGGTACTGGCGGTGCGAGCGTTATAGCGGTCACGCGGGTACCCATAATCCTCCATATCCCAGCAGATTTGCAGCGAGTGAAGCCAGCAGCAGCAGGATACCGCAGGCGATCAGCACCTGGTCTCGGCGGGAAATGTGAAGTTCATGCAGCCACGTTCGCGGGTGGGTGCCAAAGGCGCGTAAATCCATTGCGTCCGTTAATTCGTCTGCACTGATGAGGCTGTGTACCACTACTGGCACCAGCAGAGGTGCGAGCCGGCGCATCCGCTCGACGATTTTGCCTTTACCGCCTTCCAGCTCATAACCGCGCGCGCGCTGAGCGTCGGTGGTGAGTGCGAAGTCGCGAGATAGACTGGGCACGAAACGCATGGTGAGATCCAACGTGAAAGCTACCTTGTCGGGTAATCCGAGGCCACGAAAGGTCACACCATATAGTGAAGGATCCAGCGTGAACGCAAAAAGGAGCACCATGCTGGCGATGGTTAAGATGCGGGCAAACACACACAGTGACATAAATAGTTGCTCTATCGTTAAGTCAATACCTGGATGCCAGCCCAATACAGCGAACGACGCATGGAAAGAAAGGATGGTATGCACAACACTCACATGCAGCAGACTGGTCTGACCTGTGAAAAGCGTAATTAGGCTATAAAGCACAATGAAAATACCCAAAGCCAACCACGTACGTCGGGTTTCGCACCACGAAATATGCGCAGCCAGTACCGTGACAAGCGCAAGAAGCACAAAAAGTGCCAGAATACGCAGATCCCAAAACAGGTACACGCTTGTCAGAAAAAGCAGTAGGAAAACGAGTCGGGCGCGTGGGTCAAACTGCTGAACGACAGAGTTGTTGGGTTGGTAGTTCCAGGTGGCCAGCATAGTTAAGTGCTAAGGTAATTTGCCAGTGCCAAGACGGGTAAAAAACGTCCGGTTTGGGGGAGCAGCTTTATATTCTCATCAAGAAGCGATGTGGGGCGCAGACGACACTGTTGCAAGAGTGTCCTATTCTGCAGCACCTCCTCTGGTGGACCGTCTGCGACTTTCTGACCATCCGCGACTAGCAAAACGCGATTGGCATAGGTAATAGCCAGATCCAGGTCATGGGTAATAAACAGTACCGCATCAAATGGGTGAGTTGATCCGCCGACAATGTCGTCCATGAAGTGAGTGTAGCTCGCGTAATCTTGTCCAGCGCTGGGTTCGTCCATGATTAACACGCGCGGATCCATACTTAAGATGCTGGCAATACTGATCCGTTTTTGCTGGCCAAATGAGAGCGCCAGCGGTGGGTATTCCTCAAAACCAGGCAAGTTCACGACTGCCAGAGCGTGCGTTACGCGTCCCGTAATCGCGGGTTCATCAAGGCCCAGATTGCGAGGTCCAAAGCTCAGCTCTTCACGAACTGTGTTGGCAAACAGCATATAACTTGGGCTCTGGAAAACGAAACCCACGGTGTGAGCCACCTGTGCGACGCTTATCTCACAGGTGTCCTGACCTTGCACCAACACCTTGCCCCGCGTGGGCTTATTCAAACCAATGGCATGTTTCACCAGCGTAGTCTTGCCTGCGGCGTTGGGTCCCAGTACTGCGACACGCTCACCAGCGTGAATGGTGAATGAAACATCATGCAGGACGTCGACGCTGCTACCATAACTGAAATGGACGTGGCGGAATTCAACGAGCGGCTGCTCCTGTGTCTTCTTCACAGGAAGTGAGATCACTCGCGGGGGCACAGCAGGTTGAGCACTCATAGAACTTGTCTCATCGTAAAGCCTGGGGCCAGGTTGGTATCGTTTTTCGATTCGCCTCTCGTCATTGATTTGCTTGATAATCGCTGGTGTTGGTATCTTCATCTCGCGCCAGCTAACGGCTGCCAGAAGCCCTGATGCGTTACCTGTGTAAGTAACACGCCCCTGGCTCAGGTACAGGCAGTGTTCAGGTTGTATTGCCAGCACTTCTTCTACACGGTGTTCAATGATGATGATGGCAATTCCACTTGCAGCCAGCTCACGCAATACTTGTAAGGTTTCGTATCCTGCTTCTGGATCGAGCATCGCCAACGGTTCGTCAAGTAGGATCGCCTGTGGGCGCATGGCCAGCACTCCTGCTAGCGCGATTTTCTGTTTCTCACCACCGCTCAACGCGAACGT
Organism: Chloroflexota bacterium; assembly: GCA_021788625.1. Lineage (GTDB taxonomy): Bacteria > Chloroflexota > Anaerolineae > J036 > Brachytrichaceae > CAIXPS01. The sequence continues at coordinate 12,063 of JAJYKL010000054.1, read as the reverse complement.
TTCATGGTGCAGGAGGTGCGTGATGTGTAACTGCTCCGCTGCCTGTGCGATACGCACCTTGATTTCAGCGCGGGGCAGGCCAAGGTTTTCCAAACCGAAGGCGATCTCATTCTCTACTTTGGCCGCGATGATCTGTTGCTCGGGGTCCTGTAATACGGTGCCGACCAGGAGTGAGATATGTGCCAGGCTCATTGAAGCGGTGTCAGCGCCAAACAGGACGACCTGACCACTGAGTGTGCCGCCAAAATAGCTGCGGGGTATCAATCCGTTTATGCAGCGAATTAAGGTGGTCTTGCCGCTGCCACTGGCTCCAGCAATCAATGTAACGTGACCAGGTAGAAACTCTGCTGAAATATCATCGAGGGCAGGCTGAGTGCGTGAACGATAGGTATAAGTCAGGTGGCTGACCCGGATGCTCATGGCTCGCCCTGGACGCGATTCATTGATGATTTCAGGTGCAATACCGGGTACCCCATATTACTGCAATTATCGAGTTGTATTGTCATCTCCTGCAGCTAGACCAGTCCCTCATCATCAGACCGCCCCAATTTCGCCATGTTGCGTGCATGCTGTTCACTTGGGGTAATGACTGCAGTGGAAAACTCCGCATAGACATCAGGTCCATATTCGCGAGTGCTAATTACCACAGGCATCGGAACGGCATGACCCATGACCAGAGCTTGCTGCTTGGAATCCAGCGAAGCGAGGACGCTGCGTAGTTGCTGCGCACCACTCATGCCGGTGAAAACGGCAGCGATATCCTTCTCATCACTTAAGGCACACGTGATACGCGTGCCAATTTGCGACATAACCTCAGAGTCAATCTGACTGGGACGCTGGTCGATGATAAGCAGAGTGACATTGTATTTACGCATTTCACGCGCGATGGTCCCAAAAATGGTCAAACCAGCCACAGCCGGGTCAAGAAACTTGTGTGCTTCTTCGACAGCGATGACCAGTTTTCGTAGCTCTGCGGCATCCCCTTTGGCAGAACTGGCCTCTGCAGTCTCCTTCATCTCCACATAGCGACGATGTATTCGACGAGTGAGGAAGTTTGATACGAACACATAGGCCGCTGTATCATCCCCATAGCGCCCAAATTCCACGACGATGCTATTACCCCGCGACAAGCTGTCTACGATACGCTGTGTGAAGTGTTCAGCCACTGCGGGTTTGATGAAGCCAAATGATAGCAGGCGTTTTAGCTTGCGTTGCATAGCGCCATACGTGCCGGCTGTAAGCTGGCTTTCTTCAATCATTGCCTGAATATCTTCGTCGATGGTATTGCTCATCAACCGTTCGACCCAGTTTTTGGGAAAGCGATGTTCCAGTGCGAAAAATGCATTGACCTGTACTTCTGAGAGACCCAACAGATCCCTGAGCATCTCCAGATCTTCCGGTTCAATCTGGTCGTACCCAATGCTGAAGGCGAACTCATAGCTGGTCTCGCGCCGGTGCGACGATTGCTCGTCCAGCGTCACAATCTCGATATGCGAACTGATGCGTGTCAGGTCCTTAAGTCCTTTATAAAACCTGCCCTGGTCACCTTTCAGTCGATAACCGTAGTCGTTATGCATGTCAAAAATAAGGACCGAAGCAATGTCACTCTTAATGATGTTGGCCACAAGGGGAAGCGCCATAAATGTCTTGCCAGTACCGCTACGACCAAAAATAGCGCTGGACCGCTCAATAAACCTCTGCAGATCGAGACTGATTTTTATATTGGCATCATCAACGGATGCGCCAATACGGTATGACTGCTTTTCCTCCGCAGCAAAAATAGCCTGCACTTCCTCGGGTGTTGAGTGATATGCGATGGTAAAGTGTGTGGGCACAGTCTTCACAGGCTTCGGCTCTGGGTTGGAATGCTCCAGCACGAGCATCGGCTTTACGTTCAGCACACCGAACACAGTTATACCGCGATAAATCCGGGTAATGAATTCGTCCAACTCGGGTGGCATCTTCTGTATGTTTTCATCAGTGGCGGCGAGGCGGATATCGGTAATGAGCCCGATGAATTTCCGGTCGGTCTGGCCATCGATGGTGACATAGCTGCCCACGGTCAAACCCTCGATATAGGTATCGCGATCCAGCTTTACCAGCAAGCCCTCATTCAAACTGCCACCGACTACGATGCCGAGTTTGATTCGTGGCGTGGGTATGCGAGCGTGGTCCAGTGGAACCAGAGGATTGCGTTCTGAAAGTATTACATCGCTCATGAGTCCGCTCTCTGACTGCTCGACGGCATGGGACCTGTAGAGTCGAATTGCAGTCGCCTCAGGATGCTCTCTAACCGTGCTCCGTCGCGTGCCAGCAAGCGTGCCAGCTCTCGACCACAAAATACGACATAATCGGCCTGTTTCTGTCGTGCGCGGGAGCTGGCAGCCAAACGGATGATCGCTGCCAGCAGTTCATCACCTGGCACGTCCATGGCATCTAAAACTAATCTGAAGAACGCAAGGTTCTCAGTGAACTGGACGATCTCATCTTTCTCGCAGCACTCAATCCCGTGAAGCGCGATGGGCGGTTGGGCAGGCAAACCTTGCCTAATGCGAGCATTTTCGCCTGCTTGATAGCCAACGCATAACACACTGACTTCCAATGGGATCATTTGCATGCGCAACCACTCGATGTCCTCCTGACGTGCATCGTCAGCCACTGATAGCAGCTTAACCATGCCTCGCTCGTCATCTTTCAATGCGATGTCGAAGACCAACCCGTAGATCGTAGCCTGCCGATATGGGTTGTAGGTTTTCACCAGCGCACCAAAGGTTGGCATGTCACTTTCTGGGATGCGTGTGCCGAATACGAAGGTGCGCATGTTTGCGCGCAGTACTTTCCCGACGATCATCAACGTCTGTCCTTTGCCTCCTGCTTGGCCGATGGTGTTGGCAGAATTCCCTGTGCAACAAAACTTCGCTCGATGATCAGATCCACTTCACTTTCGTCTTCACGGGTAATGATAGCCGCCTCATGCGCGGCTTTTAAGCATAATGGATACCCTCCACCCATACGTGCGTGGCGTTCCAGCACCGCAGTGATCACGCCAACGACAGGTGGCTCAGAACACCAGGTAGGCAACTCCAGCCGCACAATCTGACGCCGCGCCTTGTCCTGACTGATGTTCATGTAACAACTGCGCATTGTATGACCATACTGTCCCAAATAGGCTGAACTGTTGATTAACCATGTCGGCTCGAAGAGCGCTGTACGATGCAAACCGGGCAGCCACTGCTGCAGGATGTTACGATCTGCTATCCTGGAAATATCATGTTCGGTCTGGCGTATCGCCGCCTGCAGGAGTGTTTCATCGCTCAACGAGGAGGGTGGCACGCCCGCCAGTGCACACGATCGTGTCAGTGCGTTACTATTGGGCCGGTCGATGTAGCCAGCCACCAGCGCACCGCAGCGCTGTATGCGACTGAGCGACTGTACCACCCGCGCCAGTTGTGCATCAGCTTCCCGCGGCCGGTTACGCACGAATGATTGGCTCAGCAGTGAGAAGGGCACCAGAGATCCATCCGCTACTGCAATCAGCCGCTGACCAGCAGCGCTGTGCTGTTCGCACTGGTCGGCCAGGAATTCGATTTCACGCAGATCGCGTTCCGTATTGATCTGGCCTGGCGTAAGGTAGTCGCCTGATTGGGGGTCTATCAGCTCGTCTTCGCCCATTATGACCAGCGGTTTACTGTGATCCAGGTCGACGGCATCTGTAGATGATTTGGTTTCGCTGGAGTGACCGTAGCGAATCCTGGTGCAAGCAACCTGGATGGCCGCATACTGAACCGATTTGTGGCGGTCGGGCATGATTTGTGATCCATCAGCGGCGATCAGTATGTAGTCATCTGGTTCAGTTCCGAAAGGTATAAAGGTATTTATGGATTCGCCAGTATTGAATAGGGCGGCGTTCCAGCCATCGCCTGTCCGGCTGGCCACCGCAGTACACACGGCTTCCCAGGCAGCTACATCAAAGTCAGGCATGAACACCTGCTGCAGTCGTTGTAGCTGTAATTGGCGCTGCGCTTGTATGGCAGGTAGGCGTTCGGTTAAACGTCGTAGTTGCGGAATGAGCTGAGCGGCGTCGATCGGCATGAACTTATTTTAAGTGCGAAGCATGTCCACGTTGGTCACATAGCCTGGTTTTGTTGCAGATGGACCTGGTTTCTCTGGGAGTTGTAGAATCCGCAACGTTGAGAGTCGTTTTCAAAGGGAGGAAGGCATGGATATTTACCGCGTGAAACCCGGTACGAAAGTGGACCTGGGAAAGATCAATCCTAAAGACAAGAGTGGGTTCGATGGCAACAAGCAGGATGCTGAACAGGAGTTGCTTAAGCTATCTGAGAAACTGCAGTTGTTACAGGAGCTGCTCTATGCAGAACACCAACACGCTGTTTTAATCGTGCTTCAGGCAATGGATACGGGAGGAAAAGATGGCACCATTCGCCATGTCTTCGAGTCGGTGGACCCGCTGGGGGTGAGAGTGGTGGGCTATAAGGCGCCGACACCGCTTGAGGCGAGCCATGACTATCTGTGGCGCATCCACATGCAGGCACCGCAGAAAGGCGAGACTGTTATTTTCAACCGCAGCCACTACGAAGATGTGTTAGTGGTTCGGGTACACAACCTGGTACCGCGAGAAGTGTGGAGCAAGCGCTACGACGAGATTTGCAACTTTGAGAAGGAACTGGCTGACTCCGGCACCACTATTTTGAAGTTCTTTCTATACATCAGCAAAGATGAGCAAAGAAAGCGTCTTCAGGCTCGTCTGGATGACCCGACCAAGCACTGGAAGTTTAACGAGGATGACCTGAAAGAGCGTGCCCTGTGGGACGATTATATGAAAGCCTATGAAGCAGCGCTTTCCAAGACCAGCACGGAATGGGCACCCTGGTACATCGTACCAGCGAATGTCAAATGGTATCGTAGCCTGGTCATTGCCACCACGATCAAAAATGCACTGGAAAAGCTAAATATGAAGTGGCCACAACCAAATCTTGACATATCATCAATTAAGCTGGACTGAGTCAAGCTATTAGTGGGAGGCGTGAATCCGCCTTTTGGCGGATAACAGATAAATGCCGGTGTATACGCTGAGCCCTGTCATGTGATGCAAGCATGGCAGGGCTCTTTTTGATAGCATCAGGCAACAAAGACACGCTGTGCCACATACTAGATGTCAGTGGGACGTAGATTTAGGCTTGAAATGGATACATCTCGGCGTTCACATATCCTGGCAGGTATTTTCACGGTCGTCCTGGGTTTCTACCAGGGTAGGGATTCTATTTCAACTGACTAACGCAGGGTTGCTCACCATGCCGATGTCGAAGTGAACATGATCGTCGGCACACTTAAGGTAAGTGCATTAACTGGGAGGTGAGCAACCCGGATATTAATCCAACAGTCCTAAAGGTTCCTCAATCATCTCTGCCAGGGTTTGCAGGAACTTTGCACCGCGCGCACCGTCTATTGCACGGTGGTCGCATGAGAGCGTAAGTGTCATCATCGGTTGCACAGCCGGTAACCCGTCGACAGGGACAACGCGATCGACGATTCGCCCCACGGCAAGAATGGCTGCCTGTGGCGCATTGACAATGGCATGAAATACGTCGATTCCGTACATGCCCAGGTTGCTGATCGTAAAGGTGCCTGCGCTAATGTCCTCTGGACGCAGCCGGTTCGCTTGAGCTCGAGCTATCAGTTCTGAACGCTGTTTTGCCAGCTCGGCGATGTTCATTCCGTCGGCATGGTGAATCACGGGTACCACCAACCCTTCCTCAACAGCTACAGCCAGACCAATATTGACCTCGGCCAACTGTTGGATCGCACCATCATGCCAGCTGACGTTGACTCGTGGATGTTGCTGCAGGGCAGCAGCCACCAATCGCACCAACAGATCTGTATAGGTGATTTTTACTTCGATGTGTTTCTGAGCGCGGTCGCGCCAGGTCATCAATCGCTTCGCGTTGACCTCGCGCGTAAGGTAGAAGTGCGGAACGCTGGTCCAGCTTTGTGTTGTGCGCTCGGCCATGATGCGCCAGATGGTGCCTGGCTTTATTAAGCCTGGCACGGCAGGCTCCGCTGCCGGCTTAACCGAACTGGACTGCACTGCTTTTACGACATCTTCATACAAGATCGCACCCTGCGGTCCACTACCACTCAGCGTAACCAGATCCAGTCTGGATTCTGCGGCCAACTTACGCGCCTTCGGTGATGCAGGGGTAAGCCGCTGCGCTTCACTCTCCAGAGCATGGCCCGACTCCAAAGCAGTCTGTGACCCTCTCCCTGCTTGTACATGGCTGGTCGTGGTACGCATTAGCCCTCCACGGGCTGTAGGTGAGTCGGGATGGCGATTCCTCTGTTGCGCCTCAATGTACGTCAGCACGTCCGCCTTCTCAATCTTCTCGCCGGCAGGTTTAACGAGTGCCAGGTCGACGTTGTTTTCTTCGGCGATCCGGCGGGCGAGTGGACTGGCCACTATCGGTACACTCTGATTGCGATCAACGTGTGCCTTGGATGCGCTTGAGACAGGCTTGTTTGCACCCACGTTCCCGCTTTGATCGCTGCCCTCTCCGCCCGCTTCCGATCCGAGTCTGGTCTCACCGGGAGCAAGAATATAGGCGATCGTATGGCCTACGGGTACTTCATCACCAGGTTGGGCAGTCACCTGGCTAAGTGTTCCAGAGTCGGGTGCCTCGATCTCGACGGTGGCTTTATCCGTCTCCACTACCATGAGTACTTCACCCTTGGTGACGGCCTGGCCCTCGTTTTTCAGCCATTGCAGCAACTTGCCAGTCTCCTGGGCGATGCCTAAAGCCGGCATGATGACGTTTGTTGCCAAGGTTGTTCTCCTTTCGACTTACGACCGGCCGCATAATGTCTTGGCTGCCTGGAACACAGTCTCGGCAGTTGGCACTGTTAAATCTTCCAAGGCAGGTGAGAATGGGATTGGCACGTCCATAGCTCCCATACGCTTGACCGGTGCATCCAGATAGTAGAATGCTCCATCAGCAATTACCGAAGCCAACTCGCCCGTCACACCATAGCGCTCATAGCCCTCATCGATGATGATCGCTCGCGAAGTCTTCCTGGCTGAATCAATCAGCGTCTGCTTATCCAAAGGGAATAGTGTTCGAGGATCAATTACCTCGGCGCTGATACCGATTTCCTTGAGCTTGTCCGCAGCACCCAGCGCCACATAGACCATGCTGCTGGTAGCAACCAGGGTTATATCAGTCCCGCTGCGCTTGATATCAGCAACTCCGAAGGGGATCAGAATTTCCCCTTCCGGCACCAGCCCTTTGGTCTGGAAGTTCATCTTATCTTCAAAATAAACAACCGGATTGTCGTCGCGAATGGCTGTTTTCAGCAGACCTTTCGCATCGTAAGGGGTGCTGGGTAGTGCGACCTTCAGGCCAGGTACGTGGCTAGGCCAGGCGTGCAGGCTCTGGCTATGTTGAGCAGCCGAACGGCGTGTCGCACCTAAAGTGGTGCGAAAGACGATTGGAACCTTGAACTTGCCTCCCGACATGTAACGAATCTTGGCTGCCTGGTTTGCAATCTGGTCCATGGTTAGTGTCAGGAAGTCGCCGAACATGATATCGATTACGGGGCGCATTCCGGTCATAGCGGCGCCCACACCGATGGCACAAAAACCAGGTTCAGAAATCGGTGTATCGATCACCCGGTCAGTGCCAAACTCGTCGACCAGACCTAACAGCACCTTGAATGGCGTGCCAGCTTCGGCTACATCTTCGCCCATTATGAAGACGCGCGGGTCGCGGCGCATTTCCTCGGCCAATGCCTCACGGACAGCCTGCGCCATGGTTATTTCACGTTCCGCTTTGTTGTGGACAGGTTCGCCATTAGCCCTGGACACACGAGCGGTTGCTGGTGCGGATGTTTTATGCGTAGACATGCTCATCCACCTCTTTGGGATCTGGGTACGGGGCTTGGATGCCGAACTCAACCGCGGCCTGTATCTCAGCGTGCGCCTCTTTTTCGATCTGATTAATGATCGAGTCATCGGCTGCGCCCTGCTCGGTAAGCCAGGTAGCCAGCATTTTCAGCGGGTCGCGCTCAGTGGACCAGTGCAGCTCTTCTTCCTTGGAGCGGTAGTAGGTGCGATTGATATCACCTACGTGATGACCGTGATAGCGATATGTGTTGCATAGCAGGAAAGCAGGCCCATGCCCTGCGCGGGCATACTCAATCAACCGGCGCGCGGTGTAGTGCACAGTGCGAACATCCTGACCATCCACTTCTTCAACTCGTATGCCAAACGCTGCCGGTCGGGCTGATATTTCACCTGCAGTGGTCTGCTTGTAAGGTGTGTATTCGTTGTACAGATTGTTCTCGCACACGTAAAGGATGGGCAACTTCCACAGCGATGCCATATTCATGACCTCGTAGAGTAGTCCCTGTCCAAGTGCTCCCTCGCCAAAGAAGCTGACAGCCACCTGATCGCTTTTTCGCATCTTGGCCGAGAACGCGGCACCCGTGGCAATCCCCGCACCCGCGCCTACGATGGCATTTGCACCCAGGTTGCCGCCTTCCTGGTCAGCAATATGCATGGAGCCACCTTTGCCCCGGCAATAACCTGCATCCTTACCCAACAGCTCAGCGAACATACGATCCGGGCTGGCGCCCTTTGCCAGGCAGTGCCCGTGTCCACGGTGTGTACTGGTGATGTAATCGGTTTTGTTCAGTGCCTCGCACACACCAACGGCTATGGCTTCTTCACCAATATACAGGTGTGCCAACCCAGGCATGATGGCTTTGGTGTAGAGCTGATTTACCTGTTCTTCAAAGCTGCGTATCCGGAACATTTGCCGGTACATGTGCAGCCATTCCTCCATATCCACTGGCGACTCCGCCTGACCTGGCAGACCGCTGGTGGAAAGTGATGCTTCCTTATTCGCTGCCATGTTCACCTCCAATCCAATATGATGCGCTCTGGCGCACGAAATATGCCTTGTCTATTGTAGCGATTTCACGTGAAAGGAGAAAATCAGCGGGATCCCCTTATGAAGGTTACCAACGGATGGAAAAGAAATCGGCTCGCGGTATGCACCACGAGCCGACTGTATGTCCAACATGCTATGGATATTACCGAGCTATCAGGATGATGTCCCGTCGGGGTAGACTTTGATCTCTGCATCCATGGGTAGTGCCAAACCCGCAGCAACTTCGATGGCTTTTATGATGCCAGAGGGTACGGGACAGGCCGGGTGGGTCAGAGTCTTTGATGCTAACTGCAGAACCAGTGGCCCCTGGCCGCGATATGTGATCTCGCGATATGGATTGACCTCAGAAAGAACTTTGGAAAGGCGCTGACAGGCATCGCACTCGCTAGTTATGGTCAACTTTACGACATCTCCGTCATCTGACTCAAACTTGGTCGCCTCTATATCCGTATTAAACCCACAACGACCTGAAAATACATGTACCCTTGCCATGTGATATCTCCCTTCAATTTATTACTATGGCTATCACAATTAGATGCAGCGGATTGGTTTAGGTTACTTATTGTCAGAGACTAACTCTGGCACAAAGCCCAGCAGACATTGCGTTGGCTCGCTCTTGCTTAACACGGGCATTAGTATACGGGTGCTATCACTATGGCAGATTGGTGTTCGCTGTATGATGGAAGGCTTTTCGTGGCAATACGGGGGATATGACCAAATGTGTAGATTTAGTGCCTTTCAGTGTCAGCCGGTAAGATGGGCGACCTGTACCCATCCTGGAGGCGATAAACACGTTCTGCCGTTCCTCCCCAGATTGCAGCTTTTTCAGATGTACTGAGTGACGAAGTGAGGTTACGCAGAATGCCGACAGTATCGCCATAGCTGCCGCGCTGCGTACAAACCGGCCAGTCACTGCCGAACATCAAACGTGCCGGGCCTAATACATTGAGTGCGACATCCAAGTAGGGTTGCAGAGCGCCTGCTACCATCGCAATAGGTATGTTGTCAGAAGAGGTGAGATACCCGGATATTTTTAAGGCTATATTGGGCAGTGCGGCAAAGGGTAGCAGCAGATCAGCAAAGTCTGTCTCTCCGCCCAAAGTAAGGTGAATGCCAGCCAGATGATCCAGAATAAAAGGTACTCCCGGGTGCATGTTTGCCAGGCTGGCAGCCTGTATGAGTGCGGCTGGAGTCCGGCCAACCAACAGATCACATGACAAGCCATATCTGTCAAGAGCCTGAAGACTGGTACTGATTAGGGCACTATCACGTGGTGCGTAGGGCAGGTTCATCCGCACTCCTCTAAAACGCGGATCACGAGCAAAGCCACCAATGGCTGCCGTTGAACCGGGCGAAGCCATGTTCAAGTGTCCGACGACACCCGCGATATAGCTGTATTGATTGCACAGACTTAATAGCCACGGTATTTCGTCAGCGGTGGACGTGGCATGTACCAACATCGCCCGTTCGATGCTGGCGTTTAGCATATGTAGGCGGACATCATCAGGTAAACGATCCTGGTGCAGTGCAGCATTACCCGGCGCGATCCAGCCATAATCAAAGCGTTCGAGCTGCCAATAGTGCTGATGGCTATCAAGAGTTAACATGCCGGGTAAAGCCTACATTCGCATAATCGGAAAATACACAAAGTTTAGTTTTGTTACGGCTGGAATCGCTGCAGTGCTGATGACATCGATGCCGAAAACTTAGCTGTTCGTTGAGTTATCGTTCAACGACTATAGCGTAGTTACCTTCGATATAGGGGAAACGATCCTCCAAACCGGCAGCGATATCGACACCCAGCCCAGGTTTGAGTGGCAATTCCAGATATCCTTTTATAATGACCGGCTTCTGATTCAGAATCTCCCACTGTAACGGTCCCTGTATCATGCATAGCTCCAGTACCTTTGGGTTCGGTAACGCGGCTACACAGTTAGCGTTAGCCATTGTCATCAAACCGTTATGCCAATTATGTGGACACACTCCCACACCATATCGGTGTGCAACTTCGGCGATTTGCATGACTGCACTCATTCCGCATATACCTGCGTCGGGTTGTACGATGTCATAAGCCTTCTTTTCCAGGTAAGGTCGGAACTGCTCGACCGTGGTGAATTGCTCACCGCCACTTATTGGTAGATCTACCGATGCTGCAATACGGGCATAGCTCTCGATGTCACTCTGGGGTATCGGTTCTTCGAACCAGCTGAAGCCCAAACGATCAAGCTCTTTTGCGACGGTGAGAGCCTGGTCAACGGAAAAACGTTGATTGCCGTCGAGCATAAGCTCCATCCGACCTCCTACTGCTTGGGCGAGCTCGCGTACCAGGCCAAGGAAGCGGTCTACCGTTACACCGTCCCACTTCCACTCCGTGCCAATACGGAATTTGTATGCGGAATATCCCAGGGCTATATATTCCAGCGCCTCCTCTATGAGCTGTTCAGGTCGCTTTCGCCAGTCATACCGGCAACCACTGGACGCATACAAACGCACTTTATCGAGTGGCTGTGTGGAAAAGAGCTGACTGACACGCTTGCCGGCAACCTTACCTCGCAGATCCCAAAGCGCGCTGTCCAGCCCAGCCACTGCACAATCATGCGACCACGAGCGGTTGTGCGGCCTGGGTGCAATCCCCAGGTCCAACGGGTCACTGCCGATAAGTAATGGACTGTACCAGTTGATCCAATCACGCATGATGAGTGGACCACCGTAGGCGCTGGACTCGCCAAAACCTGTGATGCCTTCATCCGTTTCGACAACAACGATGGCACAGTCGGCTTTCACCACACGGTAAGTGCCCGTTACCCATTGCCGCTCCAACTCGTGCGGGCGTGACATGCACAAAGTGGATATTTTCGTGATCTTCATGTTCTGATACCTCTTCCTGTTTAACTCTTGGCATGACCATCCACCATTCATGGATGCTCTGGCGTTTGCCGGCGACACTGGCTATCGATCTACGGTAATAGCATAATGGCCCTCAATATACGGGAAAGGATCCTCAAGATCATCGCCAATTTCAACACCCAGGCCAGGATGATCAGGTATACTCAACCAGCCATTGTGGATGTCTGGTTTGGCGGTGAGGATATCCCATTGC
>JAJYKL010000174.1 GCA_021788625.1 Chloroflexota bacterium | reverse complement strand
GTCCTGTTCAATCCGACCAACGTTGTCGATAGCGATGGCGTGAATCGGGCGGTGGTGCAGAGTCTGTATGGGCTTCCGATTTCTGTGTTTCATGTGTACACCACAGACCCGCGCGACCCATCTGCCACCCCGAGACCTGTAAGTGCTTATGTGCGCTTGAGGCCAATGCAATACAAGACCGGTGTCATCACGCCAACCGTCCCACATGTAGCAGGACAAAGCGTAAGGCTGCCGGAAGCGGGTCCTACCTATGCGCTAAGCGGAAAGAGTGTGTATGTCAGCGCCGGGCACGGCTGGTATTACAACCCTTATATTCCAGGCTGGACCACCCAACGGGGGAGCTATCAGAACATCATCGAGGATATGAACAACGCGGAGGCCGTGGATCAGTATTTAATCAACTACTTGCGGCAGGCCGGTGCAGATGTCTTCCCCGTTCGTGATCCAAGCCTTAATACATCTGAGATCGTCATCGACGTCGGCACATCGGGCTATGAGCAGTACGGATCATGGACAGTCAGCTCCTATACAGGTTATCAAGGCCATCACTATCGCTATGCGTTAACCGTGGCCAGCGGTCAGGCAACAGCAGTCGTTACGTGGACGGCAAACATCGCCGTCTCGGGTTGGTATCCAGTTTACGCCTGGTACGTGGCTGGAACGAACAGGCCCACCGATGCGCACTATGAGATTGACCATCCACTTGGCATGCACATTACCATTGTCGACCAGACCAGGCATGGGCAAACCTGGCGATACCTGGGTACGTTCTACTTCCGGGCCGGTGACGTGGCGCGCGTACGATTACTCAATACCTCCAGTGTGAGTGGGAATGCGGTCATCGCCGATGCAGTCCGTTTTGGCGGTGGAATAGGTGATTACAACAGTGGCGGTGGAGCCAGCAACAAACCACGCTGGGAAGAAGCAGCTCGCTACTACACTTATTTGTTGGGTGCCCCCGCATCTGTTTACGACCCATACGGCGGGGCCAGCTGCGGTGGACTGCCGCCGGACGAGTGCGATGATGTGACGGCTCGACCGCGCTATGCAGATTGGGAGAACACTTTAACCGGTGATGACGCGATATACGTATCGTGGCATACCAATGGGTATAACGGCACGGCGCGCGGCACAGTCTCATACGTTTACGACAACTCTGAAGTACCGACGTATACGCTGGTACCTGGTAGCACTGCTCTCCAGGCTGCAGTGCACAGCCGCGTGGTCCAGGCTATCCAGACAGGTTGGGACCCGAGCTGGCCGGATTTGGGCATGGATCAGGCCGATTTCGGTGAGCTACGTCTGGCGCAAACCATGCCGTCGATGCTTATCGAAATGGGTTTTCACGATAACCCCATCGATGCCGCCGCGTTAAAGGATCCGCGTTTCGAGCAGCTCCTGGCGCGCGCCATGTATCAGGGGATCGTGAATTACTATGCCCAAAAGGCAGGTGGGGTAGCCCATTACGTGCCAGAACCACCAACGCAGTTTCAGATGCACAACGCTGGCGGTGGAGCCATTACGTTCACGTGGCAGCCACCGCCCACTTACGCCTATGGCTCAACAACCGACCCGGCCAGCTCCTACCGGTTGTACTTAAGCGACGACGGTTCCGCGTGGGATGAAGGCCGCGACGTGGCAGGCAATGCCATCACATTAAGTGGCTTCAACCCGAACCAGCTGGTGTATGCGCGAGTAACGGCTGTCAGCCCAGGCGGAGAAAGCTTCCCGACGCCGGTTCTGGCGGTGCGCATCGGAAATTCACCGCGCGTGCTGATCGTTGAGGGCTTCGACACGATCGACTCGTCCATGGACATCGTGCAGACGGTGGCAGGATACAGCGGTGTGGATCGCATTTTCGTTAATCGCATGAACCGCCAGAACTACATCGTGCAACATGCCGTGGTCATCACGGAGCCATTCGACAGTGTCACGCATCAGGCCATCGACGCGGGTGCCTTATCACTTACGGCTTACAGGTTTATCGATTGGTTCGCCGGCCTTGAGAGAGGCAGTGATGTCGCAATCGGGCCGAACGAAAGGCAGGCGCTGCGTTCATTTGCGAGTGTTGCTGGTAACGTGCTCTTCGTGAGTGGTGCCAACGTGGCCTACCAGCTGTACTACTCATCAGACCCCGGTTTTCTCACCAGTGTACTCCGCAGCGGTTATTACCTGGATAATGGCAACTCCTACGCAGTCAATCCCATCGCGGGTGGTTTTTTTGCCGGTGTTGGTACCTTCGGCCTGGACGACGGGACACACGGTACCTATAACACCCTGTCACCAGATGTGATCTATGCAACCAATGGATCCAATGCAGCGTTGGCTTATAACACCGGTAATGTAGCCGCCACGGTCTACCTCAACCATGCAAGTGCCAGCGTGATTAATCTGGCATTCCCGTTCGAAACGATTTATCCCGCCACTGCTCAAAGCGCGCTGATGGCACGCGCACTGAGCCTGTTAACGCCTGTCGTTGCACTATCCTCCAACAGTCCGGTGCCGATTGGGTCCGCTGCGGTCTTGACTGCTGACTTGACCGGCAATTTCACTTTTGCCTGGAACTTCGGTGACGGCACATCGATTGTCAATACCTCCATGCCATCTGTATCGCACCAGTACACCTCAAAGGGCGCCTATACAGTCTGGTTGACAGCCACGAGTGGTGTGGATGGCTCACTATATTTCGGACAGACGGGCATGATCGTCTCGGGCCCGCTCACACTGCATGTCTACCTGCCGTTCGTAGTTGATCAGGCGGTGCCGGTGGTGGAAGCCCGTGCTGTGTGGATATCGCGCTTCGACTGGTGCGGCCAGCCGCCCTGCTCGCAAACGATGTTGGTGAATCTCATTAACCATGCGGCGGATGCGCACTTTAACATCATCCTTTTCCAGGTACGCGCCACAGCCGATGCCTACTACACCCCAGGATTGGAGCCGTGGGCATACCTGCTCTCCAGTGCACAGACCAGTACTCTGGGGACTAATCCGGGCTGGGATCCGCTGGCGGTTGCCATACAGGTTGCCCACAGCCGCGGTATGCAACTGCATGCCTACGTCAATATGTACTCGAACTGGGAATGTAACAAATGGTTCCCTCCTCACACTACTCCCGAACACTCGTTTTGGACACTCGGTTTCTACCAGCCAAACTCCAATTCCTATTCGCCCACCTGGCGGGTATACAGTACGACGACCAGTGGACCCACATTCATGTCCGTTCTTTCATCAGCAGCCGTGCCGTGTAATGAATATCTGTGGTCCAGTCCCGGTGTGGACCGTGTAAACCAAGAGAACCTGGCGGTGGTGAAGGATATCGTCACGCGTTATAACGTCGATGGAATTCATATGGACCGCATCCGTTACCCTGGGCCGCAGTACTCAACAGATCCTGAGTCGCTGGCAGCTTGGCAGGCGGTTTCCAACACCATCAGCTTTGCGGATTGGCAGCGCAATATCCTGTCAAGTCGGGTAACGCGCATTTACACCGAGGTCAAGGCGATTAAACCGTGGGTGAAGGTCTCCGCAGCAGTGTGGTTCACCTATAAGAAGACTATCTCCATTACGTTTCCCACAAGCCAGGGGTACTATGACTATTACCAAGATTCGCACGACTGGCTGACAAGTGGATCGCTCGATGCCATGGTGCCCATGATTTACGGCGGCGTGCTCAACAGCAACCTGACCGATTGGGAGGAGCTGGCCGATGATCACGTAGCCGTGCAGGGTAATCGGCAGGTGTGGCTGGGCATCGGAGGAGCGAACACGCCCTTCAGCAGCATCAGCGATCGCATCGCTTACGCGCGGAGCATCGGTGCCAAAGGTGTGGCTCTGTGGTCGGCTGGAGCGTTGGAAGAGAACAACTACTGGGTCGATTTCCTATTGGGTCCGTTTCAGAGCGTGGCGGCCGTGCCTTAAGGTGTTCTTGGATACACACCGTCCGGATAAAGTCACGCTAGCGCACGACGGATTGTGATTCGCCTTTCAGAACTTGCCAGGTGCGGATACAGCCCGCCCGCGTTAACACATTAACCGGACCGGCTGCGACCCCAGATCCACCAGCAGGTGAGACATAGCAGGGTAAGTGCGCTGAGTGTGGCGCCGATATACAGGTCCGTAGGGCGGTAACTGAGCTCAATATTGCTCTGGCCTTTTGGAATCGGTATGCCTAAAAGGGCTCCATCGACCTCCAGTGGCTTAACCTCGACGCCATTGACCTGAGCTATCCAATTCCAATAGTAGGCTTCACTTACTACCAGCAAGGCTGGCCCGCTAGCATATGCGGCAATCTTCATGTATCCAGTGGCTTTGCCTGCCAGGCCGGCATTCCCAGGCGACGACGCGGGTACTCTAGATTGATCGCGCGTGTAGACGACCGCCTCGGCCATTGGGTTGTAGTCATTGGCGTTCAGGCGGGCATATAAGTCGTCCGCATTGGCTGCAAAGGTCACCGACGTGACCACCCATGTAGGTTGTGGGCCAGGCGCTGGCCAATCAAGCAGGAAAGTACGCGCCTCGATACCGTTGTACCTGTCAGTCGCGAGCTTCCGGTCGGGAATGCGGCGGCCATTATCCGTGCCCATACCGCCGCGCCAGGTAATTGTATAGTGTACGTTTAGTAACCGCGAATAGACATCCTCCGGAGTGCGAGACAGAAAGGTCTGGTAGTCGCGCAAGACAATCGGCGAGCCTCCACCAATCTCATCCAGTCCATTCACGCAGGCTCCGTTTAGTGGCAGACCATAATGATTATAAAGACGGTAAGCGCCGGTAGTTTTAAGTGAAGCCGGCAAATCTACGCCTGCCTGAATCGGTGTTGCCAGAGGGAGAGTGGGGAAGGGATTCGCGGGTTTTTGGGTGGCGGTATATCGATTTACGCTGAACAAATCGAAGACGACCAGTCCAATCAGACTGCCAGCCCAGATCCAGCGCGGTATGTTTCCCAACCTTGAGCGCCAGGCCAATAATGCTGCGCTTCCCAGCAAACCGATGGCGATGATGGACAGGCGATCGCTCACGGCTCCTGCATCAGGCGCAATGGCCGCGACGCGAGAGTAGACCAGGATGGCGATCAACAAGGCAAACGCGATGCCAGCCCAGATAGCCAACCCCCGGCTGGTACGCCAAATACGCAGACGTATTCGGGGGCGTAAGGGCGAAAGCAGCGTGTGAAATCCGATGCTGCTTAACACACTAAGGCTAAACACCACCACCAGCGCATGACGTTCCTGGTTGTGGAACTGCCGGTAGCCAGGCAGAATGTTATAGGCAATGTCGAACCCAAGTGCGTTTGCGCCAAAACTAAGGATCAGCGCCCCTGCTGCGATGCCGATCCATAGCCACACTTCATTCCGGCGTGTCGATATGGCTGCACCGCATAGCACCAGCGCTGCAATGCTCACGTACAACGGCTGCCAGACGTTTATCACCCCTGTCAGTACCAGTAACGCAACGTCATGCAATGCGAAGCCTGTACCTGCCTGGTCGAAGGGAAGAGCGGCACGGGTCGAGGCGAGCATGTACGATAGAGACGGGATTAGCTGAGCTGCCGATAATCCAATTGCCAGAATAGCCCCCACCGCACCGCGAGCCAGCAGGTTGCTTAAGCCTATACGTGCTTGCCATGCCCAAAACACATAGGCGACCAGACTGGAGTACAGAATAAAGAGAAATGTTTGCGGATGGCCGGCGGTGAATGCCAGCGCCACGCTAAAGGCCAGCATGACGTCATATTTCACCCAGCCGGTACGGCCGTCAGCCGG
>JAJYKL010000053.1 GCA_021788625.1 Chloroflexota bacterium | reverse complement strand
TGGTATTTAATTACTTCAAACAGATCTTTGCCCAGGTCACCAATCCGCCCATCGATCCCATCCGCGAGAGGCTGGTTATGTCGCTGACGACCTTCCTCGGCCCAGAGGGGAATATCCTGGATGAGAAGCCCGATCACGCACGCCGGCTAAAGCTGCGATCTCCCATCCTGACCACCACCGATGTGGAGCGTATTCGTTCGTCGATGCTACCCGAGTTCCTCGCCGTCACACTCGATAGCTTGTTTGATGTCAGCCTGGGTGAAGAAGGCTTGCAAATCGCCATGGACGACCTGTGCCAGCGCGCTCAGGCATGCGTGAATGAAGGCTACGCCATCATTATTCTCAGCGATCGCAACCTTTCTGCCGACCGCTCGCCCATTCCAAGCCTGCTGGCTGTTTCGGGAGTGGCGCACCACCTGATCAATGCCGGCATCCGCAATCGGGTTGGCATCTTGATTGAGTCGGGCGAGCCACGCGAAGTGAATCACTTTGCGTTGCTACTCAGCTACGGAGCAGATGCGATCTGCCCGTATCTGGCATTTGAAACGGTGGCCAGCCTGCACGCCTCCGGCGACCTGGCCGCCACACTGACTCTGCAGGATGCCATCGAGAACTACATCAAGACCATCAGTGACGGCATTCTGAAGATTTTGTCGAAGATGGGCATTTCCACGTTGCGCAGTTACAACGGTGCGCAAATCTACGAATGCGTGGGTTTTGACCAGCAATTTGTCGATCGCTACTTCACCAAGACCACAACGCGTATTGGAGGGATTGGCATCTGGCATGTCGCCCGTGAAACGCTCATTCGTCACTCGGCTGCATACGGTACCCATCGCGGTTCGGTCCTGGCACTGCCCAGTGGCGGGTCCTATTCCTATCGCATGGATGGCGAGCGCCATCTGTGGTCGCCGGAAGCGATCTATTACCTGCAGCAAGCGACGCGACAGGATAGTCTGCCACTGTATCGCAAATTCGCCGAGAAGATCAACTGCCAGGAAGGCAGTTGGGTTACCTTGCGCAGCCTGCTGGACTTCGATATCGAGCCGACCCAATCCATCCCACTTGACGAGGTGGAACCCGCAGACGAGATCATTAAGCGATTTGCCACCTCGGCGATGTCATTCGGCTCGCTCAGTCGCGAGGCCCATGAGACCATGGCGATCGCCATGAACCGCATGGGGGCCATGTCCAATAGTGGTGAGGGGGGTGAAGACCCGGCACGCTACGCGCCGTTATCCAATGGCGATTCGCGCAGCAGCGCTGTCAAGCAGGTTGCTTCTGCGCGTTTTGGCGTCACGGCAGAATACCTGGCCAGTGCAAGAGACCTGCAAATCAAGATTGCGCAGGGAGCCAAACCTGGTGAGGGCGGTCACCTGCCCGGGCACAAAGTGAACGTGGAAATTGCACAGACGCGCAATTCAACCCCAGGCGTAAGCCTCATTTCACCGCCACCCCACCATGATATTTACTCCATCGAAGACCTGGCACAACTCATCTTCGACCTGAAGAACGCCAACCCGACCGCTCGCATCAGCGTCAAACTGGTGTCCGTGGCGGGTGTGGGCACCATTGCGGCAGGAGTATGCAAGGGACATGCCGACATGGTGCTGATCAGCGGTGGAGATGGTGGTACGGGCGCCAGCCCCCTCTCCAGTATCAAGCACGCCGGGATGCCATGGGAACTTGGAATCGCCGAGACGCACCAGACGCTCGTTAAGAACAATTTGCGCGGACGCATTCGCGTGCAGGTGGATGGACAGATGCGGACCGGGCGCGACGTGGCCATTGCCGCATTGCTGGGCGCTGAGGAGTTTGGTTTCGGCACCAGTCCGCTGATCGTCATGGGCTGCGTGATGCAGCGTAAATGCCACTTGAACTCGTGCGCCATGGGTGTGGCAACGCAAGACCCGCTGCTACGCTCGCGTTTTGGCGGGAAACCTGAATACCTGATTCGTTATTTCCACTTCGTAGCCGAAGAACTGCGACAGATCATGGCCAGCCTGGGCATCCGAACGGTCAATGAAATGATTGGCCGTACCGACCGGCTTAAGCCGCGTGAGCACATTACGCATTGGAAAGCGCGCGAGCTGGATTTCAGTCGCATTTTGCACCAGGTGCAGGCTTCTCCGGAAGTGGCACGCTATCGGGTGCAGAATCAAAATCATGGCATTGATAATGTGCTCGACCTGCAGCTCGTGCAGGATGCCATGCCGATAATCGATAGCGGCACGGGAACGGTGGATAAATGCTATCCAATCCGCAATAGCAACCGAACGACCGGAGCCATGCTTTCATTCGAGATCGCGCGCCGCTATGGCCACCAGGGATTACCCGAAGATAGTGTTGTCTTCCGCTTCACCGGCTCCGCGGGGCAGAGCTTTGGCGCGTTTGCTTCGAAAGGCATGACACTCTATCTCGAGGGCGACGCCAATGACTACGTGGGCAAAGGTCTATCGGGCGGCAAACTGGTCATCCGGCCCCCGCGTAACGCACCATTTGATGCGTCGCGTAACGTCATCGTGGGCAATACTGTTCTCTACGGGGCCACCGCTGGCGAGGTGTACTTTAGCGGGCTAGCTGGTGAACGCTTTGCCGTCCGCAACTCGGGAGCACGAGCTGTGGTGGAAGGTGTGGGAGACCACGGTTGTGAATACATGACCGGTGGAGTGGTAGCCGTGCTGGGGCCCATCGGTGTAAACTTCGCGGCCGGCATGAGCGGCGGCATTGCCTACCTGTATGATCCGACACAAGATGTGGATGTACTGTGCAACCACGATATGGTTGACCTGGATCCCCTAACCGATCTGGAGGATGTCGAGCAGTTGCACAGCATGATTGAGAAGCACTGGCTCTACACCGGAAGTGTCCGCGCGCGCGCCATGCTGGACGATTGGGATATTGTGCGGCGTATGTTTGTGAAGGTATTCCCCATGGAATACCGCCGCGCACTGGGGCAGATGAAGAAGGTTGAGCGTAATGCGCGACTGACCGATAGCGAGCGCGTCGCTCAGGCCTAGAGATATCACGATGAGTCTGTAGAGTCACACTTCGTTCATCCGGTACGGGTGGAAGTGCAAACACAATGCAGGGAGAGGTTGGATGAGCATTGACAAGACAACCGGTTTTCTCACCATTGAACGCCAGAGCGCAGGCAGGCAGGACGTGGGCGAGCGACTGCGGCATTTCGGCGAGTTTCATTTACGACTCAGCCCCAATGACCTGTGCCGCCAGGCCGCGCGTTGTATGGATTGCGGAGTGCCTTTCTGTCACAGTGCCGGATGCCCACTCTCGAACTATATTCCCGAGTTTGTGGATAGGGTCTATCGTGATCGATGGCGTGAGGCGAGCGACCTGCTGCATCTGACCAACAACTTTCCTGAATTCACAGGGCGTGTCTGTCCAGCCCTGTGTGAGGCTGCCTGTGTGAACTCCATCGATGGCCAGCCCACCAGCATCCGCGATCTCGAGTTGGAGGTGGCGGAACGCGCCTGGGATGAGGGTTGGATCACACCCAGGCCGCCAACGGTTTTAACGGGCAGACGCGTGGCGATCATAGGCAGCGGACCAGCAGGGCTGGCTGCCGCTCAACAACTGCGTCGGGCGGGCCATAAAGTGGTGATGTTTGAGAAGGCGGAACGGCCCGGTGGCATCTTGCGCTACGGCATACCGAACTTCAAGCTGGACAAGTCGGTTCTGGATCGACGGTTGGAACAGATGCGGGCTGAAGGGGTCTCCTTTAAAGTGGAAGTTGAAGTCGGCCAGGATGTGTCCGTCGACTATATCCGCCGGCGATTTAACGCCATCTGCCTGACTGTTGGCGCCATGCAGCCGCGCGATCTAGTCGTTCCGGGTCGTGAGCTGGATGGCGTCCATTATGCGCTGGAGTTCCTGGGCCAGAATAATCGCCGTCTTTTTGGTCATGATTGCGTAGGAGAACCAGAGATCAGCGCGGCTGGTAAACATGTCATCGTCATAGGTGGCGGCGATACGGGCAGCGATTGCGTTGGCACGGCATTGCGTCAGGGCGCGCTCTCCGTTCAGCAACTGGAATTACTTCCCCGCCCGCCTGAAGAACGACCAGAAAACAATCCCTGGCCTCAATGGCCTCTGATTTTACGCACCAGCTCCTCGCATGAAGAAGGCGGCAGCCGTGACTGGTCTGTCAATACAGTCCGCTTCAAGGAACAGGATGGCCATGTAAGTGCCATGGAGTGTGTACGATTGGAATGGGGCAAGGGCTCCGACGGCAGACTTACGATGACACCCATTTCCGGCAGCGAATTTGAGCTACAGGCCGATCTGGTGCTGCTGGCCATGGGGTTTGTGCGTCCTGTGCACGAAGGATTACTGGACAGCCTGGGAGTGGAATTTGACCCCCGCGGAAATGTCAGGACAGACGCCGACATGATGACCAGCATTCCAGGAGTGTTCGCAGCGGGTGATGCCAATACGGGCTCGTACCTGGTCGTCGGTGCCATTGCCGCTGGCAGGCGAGTGGCTCGCCGTATAGACCGCTACCTGATGGGCGAGACATCGCTGCCCGACTTGAAACTGCCTCCCCGGCTGTGACAATGACGTTGGCTGAACTTATTGGGAACCCGTCGAACCAAACCCGCCTGCACCTCGATTAGTTGCAGTCAGACCAGCAAGCGTGTCTACGGGCACGGCTGCATCGGTGTAGCACGGTACGACGACCATCTGCACAATGCGATCGTTGACGTTGATCGTAACGGGAGCGAGGCCACGGTTATCCACCAATATGCGAATCTCGCCACGGTATGACGAGTCAATCACACCGGCTGCCGTACGCAGTCCAATCTGAGCGAGTGAACTGCGATCTTTTAGTATGCCCACATATCCGGGCGGTATCTCCACGTATAGACCGGTTGCTACAATTGCTTGCTCACCGGGATATATCAATACATGCTCCTGGCTACGGATGTCATAACCCGCGTCACCCGGCGCTGGCGCACATAAAGGGGTGACGCCATTTTGCCGGGCTTTTTCATCGAGATAAAAGCGCATAGCGATTCTCCATCCAGTCCACCATCACGAGCGGTGCTCGTCTTTGATATTCGTTTCAGACGGCTGGTTACGCGTGCCTTTGCATTTAGGGAAGCGTGAACAGCCCAGGAAAGTCCCATGCGGGCCGGAGCGTTCCACCATCGGCGCTCCGCATAATGGGCACACCACATCTTTAAACGACGCCGCCGGTTTGGCGACTCGTCTTGATGCAATGGGCGATCTTCCTTTCCTGGATCCCTTACCACCCTGGCTGCGGAGTTTTGTGCGTCTCCAACCTGTGCGACGCTTCGCAGTCTCCACTCCACCCAATCTACTGGCGTCACCGCCGAGGTCATCCACGCAGGTGGAAGCATCTTTCTCTGAGCTGTTCGTAGCAGAGGACGAAAAAGGAACAGCGCGCATCCTGGCTTCAGCCATTTCAAGCGCCTGAGCGAAAGGCACGTAAAAATCGCGCAGGGCTTTTACCCATGTGATTTCACCTCTGGACACGTCATCCAGCCAGTCTTCCACCTGCTCCGTGAAACGATAATCCATCATGCCGGGGAAGGCCGTTACGAGCGCATCACAGGTTGTCTCGCCCGAGGGAGTGGGCACCAGGTGACGTGCCTCCAGGAGCACGTAGGCGCGCACCTGGAGCGTCTGTACGATCGAAGCATAAGTGCTGGGTCGGCCGATGCCGCGCTCCTCCAGCGCCTTCACCAGCGTCGCTTCGGTGTAACGTGCAGGAGGTTGCGTAAAGTGCTGCTGCGCAGTCAACTCGAGTAGAGCCAGCAGTTCTGCCACCTGAAGACTCGGAATTTTCTGCGGCGCGTCTTCATCGTCGCTGTGCTCTTCTGCCTCCTGCCAGACACGCAAGAAACCATCGAACTTCAGCTCGCGCCCGACTGCGCGAAACAGGAAATCGGGTTGTGAGCCTGACTCGGCCACAGCCAGGAAGGGGATATGGACAAAGGACTCACGCAGAGTCGCCGTCACAGTGATTGTGGTTACGTCGTAAAGCGCAGGGGCCATTTGCGATGCTACAAAGCGCCGCCAGATCAGATCGTAGAGCCGGTACTGCCGATCCGACAGGTGCTCCTTGACATTATTCGGGTATCGAAATACATCGGTCGGGCGGATAGCCTCGTGCGCTTCCTGAGCATTCTTTATCCTGGTTCTATAGGTTGGAGCGGTGGCAGGCAGGTAGCGCTCACCAAGCGTCTGAGTGACCATCTGGCGCGCCTGTTGTTGAGCTTCTGGTGCGATGGCTGTTGAATCGGTGCGCATATACGTGATCAAGCCCACTAATTGACCTGCACCGGCATCAATACCTTCGTAGAGCTGCTGCGCCAGTTTCATCGTATCAGCCGGCGACATGCCTAACCGCGCTGATGCCGATTGCTGAAGCGTGCTGGTCGTAAAAGGAGGCCAGGGCTTGCGAGCCTTCTGCTCCTGCTGCACACTTTTCACCCGATATTCGGCGTTCTTCAGGACCGCCACCAGCAGATCGGCATCCGCTCTGCTCTTCAACTCGATGGATTGGTCCAGCCCAACCCGCTTATTTCCCACCTGTACCAGTCGCGCCAGGAAGTGCTGAGTGAGGTCAACGGGTTTGGCAAGGTCGGCGATCAAGGACCAATACTCGCGTGGTGTAAAGCTGCGAATCTCGCGCTCGCGGTCCACCACAAGACGCAGCGCCACACTCTGCACGCGACCAGCGCTCTGGCCACGCCGGGTCTTCCAAAGGAGCGGGCTGACCTGGTATCCCACCAGCCGGTCCAGCACACGGCGTGCCTGCTGGGCATACACCAGGTTCATATCAAGCCCGGGACGTGGATGAAGGAAGGCATCGTGGATGGCTTCCGGCGTGATGGCATGGAAGGTAACCCGCTGCACGGATTTACCCCCCGGCTTGAGGATCTGCAATAGGTGCCAGGCGATCGCCTCCCCCTCTCGATCGGGGTCGGTAGCCAGGACCACCCTGTCGGCGTCGCGTAGTGCATCGCGCAGAGCTCTTATAGTACGGCCTTTCTGGCGCAGGACAACGTAAGCAGGCGCAAAATCGTTCTGAATGTCCACTCCCAGTTTGTCTGCGGGCAGGTCTCGTACATGTCCCATACTGGCCAGCACCCTGGCATCCTGTCCCAGGATAGGCGCCAGAGCTCGGGCCTTGGTGGGAGACTCTACGATAACCAGTGTTTTCACAAAGATACGTCACTTATCAGGATTTATTTCCAGGGTACGCACCCGCAACTCGGCCTGATCCAGTTGCGCTGCACAATAGGCAGCCAGTTTCTGTCCTCGCTCGTGCAGTTCCAGCGCCTGTTCCAGAGGGAGATCGCCTTGTTCGAGCTGAACGACGATTTGCTCCAACTCACGGTAGGCTGCTTCAAAACTCTGTGCTGTACTATCAGCTGGTTCAACAGGGATTTTCTTTGGCATAGGTCTAATCTTATCGCGTGACCAGGGGCTGACCCATATCACAAAAGCTGTGTTATGCTGCGGCGTCTGGTTTAGCTCAGGTGATATTTGACGCAGTTGGCTCATCCCACACCACTTGGAGAAAGGAGTAAAAGACATGGCTAGTAGAGGAAAGTTTGCATATATATTGAAGTTGCTTGCAGGTGTAGTACTTGCCACGGCTTTAACAGCCTGTAACCTGGGGACACCATCTCAAGCAGCGCCCACCTCCGCTGGAAACGCTGCAACTGCGGTGACGGCTACCACAGAAGAAAGCGCAACATCCACCCCGGCATCGGTCACGAATGAAACCCCCACACCGCTCGCTACAGATACCACCGTCGCCCCATCTGCGACCGTCAGCACTGCAGTCGAAGCAACCAACACATCGCAAGCCGGTGCCTCCGATACACCAACCGCCGAGGCGACCCGCAGCGGGTCTTCATCCGTGAGTAATGACGAACGAGCTGCATTGAGCAATATGATGCTGGCACTGTCGAAGGTTAAGTCGTACCGCGTTTCACAGGTCATAACCGCCTCCACCGGTACCATCACTCAAAGCGTGGAAGTGGTCCCACCTGACAAAATGCAGTTGACCATGCTGGTGGCCGGGCAGACGGTCCAGGAAATCATCATAAGCGACACACTTTATACCCTGGTTGCCGGCAAGTGGATGAAGCTGACCAATGGAATAGGAGGCTTGATGAGCTCCATGAACTTCGCAGCAAACCCTGCGATGCTTGATCAATATCTGAATGGTGTAACCGCTGCAAAGTCACTGGGTTCTGCCACGGTCAATGGTGTGCCCACCCACGTTTATCAGTACGAGATGCACAACACCACTACGCCCTTCACGGCCACGGTCACATTCTGGCAGGGAGATGACAACCTGCCATACCGCTCAGACAGTGAATCACAGGTTAGCTCAGGCGGGAAGATCTTCACGGCGACCACCAGTGCGCTCTATTACGATTACAACGCCAATATTGTCATCGCAGCGCCACCCGCGCAATAAGAAGCTCAAGTGTTAACATAGCCGCCGAGGGTGGATGCGTCCCGGTGGGCGCCCTGGTCTTCAAAACCTGTGGCAGGTTGCGTTGCAAGCTGCGGTGAGTTCGACACTCATCCATCCTCGTTGTTGTGATGCGTCAGTCTTAGGTGTTCTCCCGCTTGAAAGCGCTGGTCAGGTGTGCAGGGAGTGTGGTTTGCGCCCCGCGCACCGTGACCACATAAGCTCCAACCTCACAGGCTATGGGCAGCGCCTGCTCCAACTCCACACCACGGATGGCAGCCGCTGCGATGGTAGCGCTGAAGGCATCGCCAGCACCAACGGCATCAATAACCTTCACCTGCGGGCTGGGAACGTCATAATGACTGTGTTTGCGGTACAGGCTGGCGCCATGTTCGCCATGCGTCACAATCAACGCTTGCAGGTCGTAATCCTGCACCATGGTTGCCGGTTCAGTGAGCTTGAACATCGCGCTCAGCACCTGCCATTCATCGTCATTCATCTTGACGATACTGGAGTGCTCCAGCCCAGTGCGGACGATCGCCTCGTTATAAAAGCTCTGACGCAGGTTGATATCAAAGAAGTGCTGTTTCACGGCCTGTTGTAGCCATGCTCTCAAAGTGGAGCGATTGCATTCGCTACGCTGAGCCAGCGTACCAAAATAGAACATCTCGGGTTGTTGCATACGATCTGGGCAATCGCTGATTTGGTCCCAAGCCACGTTCTCATTGATGATGTAGCGAGGTTGGCCATCGATTAGCCGTACATCCACGGTGCCGGTGGGAGCGTCCGCGTGTGCCACCAAAGTCTGGTCTATCTCTGCACGTCGCAGCATGGACCGCACCTGCGCACCGAGCAGGTCGTCACCCACAGCACTAATCATGCCGGTATTCACGCCAAACTGCCTCAGATACCAGGCAAAGTTTAGCGGTGCACCTCCAAGGTGAGTGCCATCCTGATATACATCGAACAATATCTCGCCAAAAACCAGAGCTTGTATGATGTTATGCGCTGCCATCTGCACTCCCTCAAAACGATCACGGGAATCTTACTGCGCAACAGTGGAACCGCTACAATACTGCTTTATGCAAAGATGAGTTTGCATTATGAACATCGAGCCTGTAACCGTTCAGAAAACCAAGCGCTGGCCCTGGGCGCTGGCACAGACATCACTTAACAGTATCTTCGCACAACTCACATTTGGCGGCCCTGTTCTAGTCCTGCTTGTGTATCGCATTGGTCTGACGAAGGCGAACATCGGTCTGCTGCTTTCGTTCTTCACACTCAGTAGCCTGCTGGTCGTCGTGGCAGGATCACGGGTCGCGCGCATTGGATATAAACGTATTTTCCTCACCTTCTCCACGGCACGTATTCTGGTTCTGTCTGCGCTCCTTTTCATCCCCATGCTCCTGCCGCGCTATGGGCTGCCGGTGATGGCTCTATTCGCCACACTGGATATTCTGGTCTTCGCAGTCCTGCGCTCTATATCGGAGACGGGCTACAACCCATGGTTTCAGGAGTTCGTGCCTGCCAACATGCGAGAGCGTTTCAGCGTGCTTATGGGAGCAGCCACCCATATTTCTGGGGTTCTGGCATTGGGCATGGCTGGTGTGATCCTGACCCAATCCGAGGACCTGGAGCACTACATGACGCTGTTGGGAATTGGGTTGGCCCTCGGTCTATTATCAGTCGTGTGTGCATACTTCATACCGGGTGGCGCGCCCGTCACAACCAGCGGTCCCACACTCCACCTGGACGATGTGCTCGACACTTTGACCAACCATTCGTTTGTGGTGTATTTAGGCGCACTAGCCCTTATCACCCTCGGGTCAGCCCCTTTGTCCTTTGTTCCGTTGTTATTGATCGAGCGAGTCGGGTTTACAGCCTCTACGGTAATCGAGCTTGGCGCTGTTACCATGCTGGGTATTCTGGCGTCCAGCTATATATGGGAGTGGGCAGCCAACCATTGGGGAGTCAAACCCGTAACTCTGCTGGGGTTACTAACTGTTGCGCTGATGCCCATCGCCTGGCTGCTGGTCGGGCGGGAATCGCTGACAGGCATTTGGTTTGCTGTTATCGTGGCTTTCATGTCGGGGTTGGCCAGCGCTGGCTGGCCCGTTGGTCTTGTTCGCTTATTGTTTAGCCGCGTCGTGCCGGAAGAGAAGAAGACAGATTATCTGTCGATCCACTACGCATGGGCTGGACTCATTGGAGGAGTCGGCGTATTGGCGACCGGTGCCCTGCTGGACATGCTTCACTCAACAGGCCTGCCCTTTACCCACACGCCGGGCGAATATACACCTGTCTTCATCGGAGCTTTCTTGCTATCCCTATGCAGTGTCTTTTTCATCCATCCACTCTTGACCAGCCAATCTCGATCAACAAAAAACCGATTACGTTTACTAGTATTGATCAGTCCAATCCACGCGGTGCGATCCCTTATCCGTTACCGCACGGCACGCGCGGAGAAAGAGCGCATATCGGTTACCGAACAGATGGGACAGGCAAGAAGCCCATTTACAGTGGATGATCTGCTCGACGCTCTCGCGGATCCCAGCTTTAATGTACGCCACGAGGCCATCATGGCCATTGGACGCATGGCGCCCAGTGAGCGCCTCTATAACGCGCTAGTTGAGGTGTTATTTGGCAATGAGCCCGATCTGAGCATCAGCGCAGTCTGGGCGCTTGGGCGACTTGGCGACCAACGGGCCATCGGACCTCTACGCGAAGTATTGGGTTCACGCTATGCCCTGCTGCGTGCTCGCAGTGCCAGAGCTCTGGCTACGCTGGGCGATTTCGACATTCTGCCTTTGCTGGTGGAACGGTTCAAGTCGGAAACGGATGACGGTGTTCGCATTGCCTATGCATCCGCTTTTGGGTCACTACATTACCGGGATGCTGTAACACTGCTATTGCCCTTCCTGAATACCATGCGCGGAAAGGATTCACGCATGGAGCTGGCTCTCGCACTGGCGCGGTTGGCGGGTGAATCTGACCAGTTTGTTGTTATGGTGCGCCAGGTGCGGTCACAGATGGCTCAATCCCTTATCCGATCTGTGAGCACGATTAAGCGGTTGCGCATGTCACACACCCTGGACGGGACGTTCGCCGCGTGCTGCGACGACTGCATTATGGCATGCGAAAGCGGGGATATGGATCGTGCTGCCAGGAGCCTGGCGGATGCGCTTGAGCAACTTCCACTCGACGACTTGCTGCCCATCCATGCAGCCATACTACGCGAGTGCATTCACTGGTTGCGCGAAACCGGCATGGCACGCATGGAATATCTGCTGCTGGCCGTTCACACCGCGACGGTTGCCTTAACTACATAAACCTGACCGGGTACACAGGTTGCAGCGAGTTACAACCACACCGTTCTGGACATGGAAATACAGCAAAAGTCTGTCAGTTTGGTCAACTTTAACGCTAACTAAGGTCTGACTGCGGTGCCATCGGTTCGGCGGTCCGGTTCACCGGAAATGGAAGGCCGACTGGCTGCGTCCGTATTCAGCATGGCTTTGGCCTTGGCTTCGTCGATGTCCATTCCCAGCCCCGGCGCACGGTTAGGATAAAGATATCCGCCTTCCAGGATTGCGTGGCCCGGGAAGAGCTCCAGTTCTGCTTCACTAAAGTGGTTCTCTTCCTGGATACCGAAGTTCCAACAGGTCATGTCCAGGTGACAGGCCGCCATCTGGTTCACGGGATCGTTATCGCCGCCTTCCTGCCAGGCCGTCTGCACACCAAACCACTCACACAGCGATGCAATCTTGCGGCACTGCGTGATGCCGGCCGCCTTCGATACGCGCACACGCACAAAGTCAATCAATCGCTCGGTAATAAGCGGCATCCACTCGTGAGGATTGACAAACAGCTCACCCATAGCTTGCGGCGTGGTGCATTGATCGCGGATGAGCTTATACCAGTGCACCTGCTCAGGTGCCAGAGCATCTTCCAGGAAGTAGAGACGATACGGCTCCAGAAGTTTCGAGAGTTGCACCGCGACTTGGGGACGCAGGTGCTCATGCACATCGTGTGTCAGCTTAACGTCAAATCCAAGTTTCGATCGCACATATTCGAACATTTTGGGAATGTTCTCCAGGTATGCCTCGTCGTCAAAGACTACGCCACGTGTCCAGGAGCCTTTGGGTAATCGAGCCTGAGATGGTGAAAGGAATCCGCCCCCGCCATAAGCGCCAAGCTGGCATCGGATGACCTGATAGCCCTCTTCAACATAGCGCTGTATGTCTTCGACCAGTTCAGGCAACTCGCGACCGTTCGCATGAGCATAACAGGGAACCGCCGCTCGACATGGTCCGCCCAACAGATCGTAAACAGGCATGTTGGCTTCCTTGCCCTTGATATCCCATAGAGCCATATCGATGCCAGCCAGAGCCGTATTGAGGATGGACCCATTGCGCCAATACCCGCTGGTATAAATCGACTGCCAGTTGTCTTCAATGTTCCCCGCCTCACGTCCGATGAGCATGGGGGCGATCGTCTCGACGGCTTTCGTCACAGTCTCGGGGTGCCGTACGTCACTAGCTGAACCGATGCCATAAAGCCCCGCCTGATCGGTTAAAACCTTAACGATGGTCCACATGCCATCGCGCCGTGTTCGTATGCACTTCACCCCGGTGATCTTCGTCATTTTTCCCTCCAGATATGGAGAATGCTTAGCTTCATCACTAAACTGCATCCTGGGACGGGCGCTGCGGAACCAGGTTCATCGGGTAATCCGATATGATCTGTGCTCCGGTCTCAGTGATCAGGTACATATTCTCCAGCCGCACTCCAGCGCGCACCGCTTCAATATAACCACCTGGTTCGACTGAAACCACATTCCCAGGCGCCAGCACACCTTCGCGATCCCGGTTCAGATCAGGCGCCTCATGTGCGCGTAATCCAACTCCATGTCCGGCGTGGTGCGTCAGGCCCTGTGCACTGAGGGCTGGGTGCTCGCGAAGTCGCTCATCCAGTGCGCGCCAGAGTTGTGTCCCTTGCACGCCCGGTTTGAGCATTCCCACCACATCCCGCTGGATTGACGCAATGTGATCATGAATCGATTGCTGCAGCTCAGTCGGTTCTCCACCCACCACATACGTGCGTGACAGATCGCACCAGTAACCGCGGTATACAGTCTGAGCATCGACGATGAACAATTCCCCGCGCTCAATGGCGCGATTACGGGCAGGTCCGCCTAATGCTCCGCTGCGATAATCCCCGTTGTGATAAACCCCTTCCCCCGCTGCCAGCATCGCCGCCCCTTGACCTGCGGCTAAAACCTCCAATTCAGATACACCTGATTTAATGGCCGCCTGGGCAGCCGTGTACGCAGCCAGATCTGCGAGGATACTGGCGCGGATCATCTCCACTTCGTCCGGGTCCTTGCGAGCCTGGAGCTCTGCCAGCACTTCATCGACCGCAGCCCACTCACGCACTCCCGTGACATGTTCCACGGTTGCCGCAATCTGCATGGGCATTGATTCAACCTGCCATCCCACCCGGTGGACAGGACGCATGCGATCCAGGCATCGCGTCACTGCCTTACTGAGACGCAACATGTTGTCCGGGTTGTACGTGCCGTGTAAATGCGATTCATAGGTTACGCAATCGCCAACGCAGCCTGTATCGCAGGCCGTCTCGTCGCCTGCATAGGCTGCCAACCAACTGCTGCCGTCCAGACCCAGCATGAGACAGGCAGGCCACAGGTGGAGCAGGAGGCCAGTGAAATAATAGATGTCACGTAAATCACTTATAAAAACGGCGTCAATCTGCAGCTCCTGCATCCGCTCGCGCATCCGATGCTGTCGCGTCAGGCAGCCTTCCTTCGAGAGTACTGGCATATAAACAATTCTCCTATCAGGTTCCGCCCACCATCATTCAAGGATCAACATTTCAGGGCCGATCAAGACCTCATAAAGACCAAACCAATAACCTACTCTGACTCGCCCAACTTCACGGCTTCGAAGACGTGCATTCCACGCAGGATGACCAGCAAAGCGATGAGTGCGACCACGAAGAGAAATCCAAATATGGCATAGATGCGGAATATATCAGGCCAAGAAACGACCACTGCAAACGGCAGCACACGTCCAGCTTCTGAGGCGCTGATTTGAAAGAAGGGAATGTAGAGCCGGCTGGCGAGCACGCCCAGAAGCGTGCCGGCGCCGATCCCGACACCTAACAGTAATGCCAGTTCTGCACCTAGAAAAACGGCCATCTGGCCTGACCCGAATCCAATCGCCCGTAATACGCCCAGCTCGATGGTGCGCCGCCGAAAGGAAAAGATGGCGTATAGCAAGAACCCCAGTACCGTGAACACCCCGGCCGCACCAAAGCCGACTGATAACATGCCGAATAAACCTTGCCGGGTGGGACGCGTCTGCTCCAGATCGATCTGGGTTTGCACGTCCTGATAACTTTGCACCATAACGCCCAGATTGCCTACGCCCTCCACGATTTTGTTGGGATCACTGCCAGGGCGCGTCTTCAGCCACACATCGTACGGCACCTCTCCTCCGGCTTCCTGAAAGAAATAGTCCAGGTTACCCACAAAAAGTGGCCCCTGGTTTGGGTCCTTGGGATTCCAGCTCGGCCACAGCCGGAACGTTCCAACAATCGTCATGGGCAAGACCACATCACCATCTTGCAGATGGATGACAATATGCACGGGGTCTCCGAGCGCAAGCGCATTATCAGCCAGAACTGACTCCGGCACCAAAACACCATCGAAGCGCGTTGCCAGTTCATTCATCAATGCGCCCAGCGGTTGCGTAGCAAAATCGCTCCGCCAGAAACTGACATGCTCGAAGTCCAGTCGATCGATCCCCATGTAAGTGGCCGAAGCATTGTGTGAGCTGAAATGCGCATCCGCACGGTAAAGGCCGATTCGTGCCGCTGCGAGGACGCCGGCGACCTGGGTGTGTTCCTCTATGGGCATAAACTGGAAGAGCGGTCCAGGTGGGGGTTGTGATGATCCGCTCTGACTCTGACCGGATGGTCCACTGAGCAGGGCGTTGGTGACACCCGTGTCACGCGTGCTCTCACCCGGTTCCACCAGGCTCATATCACCGCCGGTCGAATATCGGACTTCCGTGCTCAAATTCCGGTCCAGTGTAGCTGCCAGTGACGCCGTGAAGGTGGCCAGACCCAGCGTCAGGATGAGTAGAAGCATTGGCGCTGCATAAAAACCGGGTGAACGGGCTAACTGACGCGCAGCCATGAGCAGCGAAGCGCCTGGGAGCTTTGCCAAAAGCCAGGCCAACAACCGCACCAGGAGTGGCAGGACACGGATGAGTAACAAGGTGAGCGCTAAAATCGCCAATACAGGCACCATAAACAACAATGGGTTTGAGAATGGGTCCTGCGGCGCAGAAGCGCCCTGCCCGATCATGGAAGGTAATACGATGGTGCCTTGTTTTTGTAGCATGTAGGTGCCATAAGCAGCCGGAATGAACAGCAGTACATCCAGCCAGGCGCGCTGCCACCAGGGCGGACGCAGCGAGCGTGCGCGATCCTGCTTGTAGGTGATGATGGTGTGCTGCGCAGCAGACCAGGTTGGCACGAGGGTCATGAGTGCGGCAAGTGAACCGACCGCGATGGCAATCAACATGCTGGATGGCGTGATGGCTACCGTAAGCGGCGTACCAGCAGCCTGCGTTTCGGTGAAGTTAAGAAAGCTGCGCGTCTGTCCCACCAAGTTTGCTACAGCCTGCGCCACCGGTGCACTGGCAAGGGCGGCCAATACGGCCAGAACACAAGCCTCCAGGAGTGCCATGCCCAGTACCTGCGTGGCCGTTGCTCCGCGGCTGCGCAATACGGCGATCTCATTGCGCCGGCCACCTGCCATCAAGCTGGCCACCAGCAAGGTATAGGCAAACATGAGCAGCATGATGGGTGTGTTAACGGCGAGGAGTCGTACAGTCAGGAGTCGGCTGGTGGCCAGATAGTCCTCCAAAGCATTCACTGGTGAGACTTCCATTCTCACCCGCGGCAGGACTAGGTTCACACGCGATTGCATATACCGAATCCGGTCCAGCAGCACCGGGACGTCATCGGCACGCACGCCGGTTCCATCAAATACCATGTACCAGACGGCAAGAAACACTTCTCCACTTACTCGGGGCGCCAACTGGTTGGTGAACTGCGCTTCGGTGGTCAACAGTGTTTCATTCAGTGATTCGGGGTGGCTGAACCAGTAAACCTCATCTGGATTGCGTGGCTTCCATATACCACTTACGACTACTGGCACCTGCGTGGTATTGGCATTCGTGGGCTTGTAGAAAAGAATGTAGCGCTCTCCCACCTGCAAGCCCAGCTTATCGGCCATGGCTTTGCTTATCAGCACGCTGACGGCATTGCCGGCTCCCGTATCTGACGGCAGCTTGCCGTCAATCACGTCTATATGCTGGGTTACATCACCAACCGTGGCAATGGATGTCCAGATGAGCGGCTCGTGTGTGCCGAGGTAGGCGGTATTCGTGATGGGGAACAGCTCACCTAATCGCGTTTCGAAGTACCGTACGTACAGAGTTCGCTGTAAGCCCAGACTATCCGGCACGGCGTTGGTCATAAAGTGGTCTTCGGGCGCGATGCCCTGCCAGTCCAGGGCACCATCATATTTACCAGCATAACGAAACATGAACGTAAATGGAGCACGGCGAATGCCTTGCGCATCAACCTGTGCGTCGGCAATGGCGGTCAGAAGGGTGCGGTGATAAACCGCGTCGGCATACAGCGGAACGCTAAGCGCCAGCGCGATCACTGCCATCAAGCCAACACTGGCAGCCAGACCAAGCCAGCGTGCAGCCCAGAGGCGCCGCGCCGTAACGACCAGTGTCGCAACAAACGTCCGGGTGAGGCTAATCATTAACGAACAGACCGGTCAGGTGCGCAGCGGGTTGCGATCATATCGAAGATAACCATGTCTTCAATGTCACGGCATCCTGCAGAAAGGTATCCGTTGAGTCATGCATCACGAATTCGATCATCGCACTATGATCACCACCGCCGGCCGATACGGTACGCAGGTACTGCATCCATTGGTCAGCGCCCTCTGCAAGCGGCTTGCGTTCCGTACCAGGGTGCCAGTGGAAAACATGAACATTACTCAACCACGGCAACACATCGCGCAGTCCTGTCAGAAGTTGCTCCGGCGTGTCGTTAAGATGCGGTTGCCAGTATGAGCGTACCGCAGGGTGGTTCACTTCTCGCAACAACTGTAGAGCGGATGCATCGGTATCAGTCAGCGAGTCACCATGATACTCGTACGAAATAGTCATACCTTCCGCGGCCGCCATGTCTGCCAGTTGGCGGGATTCAGACACCACCTTTTCACGATAGGTGCCGTCAGCTTGAGCAGAGGGCCGGTGTCCGGCCCATACCCGGATCGTGGGTGCACCCAGCAGTGCTGCTGTTTCCACGACCTGGTCAAACCTGAAGCCATTTGGCTCCCCAACATGGTAATAAGACCCATAAGCTGCTACACGCAAGCCGGCGTCGATTGTCAGGCGAGCCACCCTCCGCGCCGCGTCTGTATCACCATGCGGAACATGCGCCAGACCATGCCATTCGATGGCCTCCAGGCCGGCCAGAGTAACGAGCCGCACAACCTCCTCTGGCGATAAGCGGGTGAACGTTACTGATACCAGTCCACTGTGGATCATGTGTCGTACTCCCATTGATCCTTATAGCATCGCGTGAAGAAGGATTCTGCCTTATCCCCAGTAACGACCACCTTAAGTTCTGGCCGGCGCCCAGGTAGCAGCCGTATTGATGTGGATGCACGGGTGGCTTCGATCGCTTTACCTTGCTTGAACCCCCACGCACCCGCCGACGCAAAAGCGGGAATGACTTCAATTGCTGTTAACAACCTGTGTGAACTGGCCGGGCCTGTGAAAAGGCGTAACAGGTTGACCGGAGACAGGTGACTGTCGATGCCCTCAGCATCGGCGACATATCGCACTGGCAACCAGTTCAAAGGCACCACCCGCAAGCTGGCTTTCTTACCCCGTATCCAGTATTCGCCATCGCGCCGATCCATGTCACAGTGTGTGTTCAAGCGAAAGCTTACGGCCATCGGCTGCACCATACGTGCGTCATCGTCCAGGATAAAAAGTTCTGGTGATGGCGAGAAAACTCGCCGATGAACAGAAAGGAAAACGTCTTCTTCCCAACTCAGAGTCGTGTCGGCGGCGATCATCACGACTTCACGCCCCGCCCAGGATACCAGCACAGCCGATTTTAACTCAGCCCCTTTGGCAGAGGGTGGCTGGCTGATAAACCGGCCGTCGGGGCTCTCTGGATAGAGCAGATTGTGGCGGGCTGCCATGCCGATCAGACCTACTTCAGGGTGATCATACGTGGTCACACCGCGATCAAGGGCCAGCACCTCCCCAGCAGCCTCAAGGATGAAACTGCCGCGATCCATGTGATAGTGCGTCTTCAAGATAGGCCCGGAGGACAGGTGGAAATGGACCTGCCCCAGTTGTGGATGTGCCCGTACGGCACTCACCTCGCCTACATTGGGCAGGACATCAAAGCGCGGCGCCAGTAGGGATCCGTGTGGCATCCGCTTAACGGGGGCGAATATGACATGGTATATATCCTGCCCCGTGCTTTCGCCCGATGTGGCTGCATACAGGGTGCGCCATTCTGGTCGATCCGAGATTTGGCAGTACGCGGCTGCCAGACCCGGGTCGATACGCTGGTCAGCATGCGCATCATTCAGGGGCAGATAGGTGGCACCATCGCCCACCGTAGACAGCATGGCCAGTGCATAGTTCCCCGTCCGTACAAGTGATACCGGGAGACCACCCTGTTGTATATAGTCGTGCAGATTCGCGGAGCCGTGATAGCGCGCCAGTGCATAGAACAAAGGCATGGCAGTACCAAAGGTGTAATTCCAGTATGCCATGCCCTCCAACGTTCCACCGTCGGCCTGAACGTACGAGTCGATCATCTCCCGCAAATCACGCTCCGCTTCGTCCACCAGGCTGGCATAACGTGGGTAAGCTGGTAATACTCCCAATAAGCCGATGATGCGCCCAGCACTGAACACGATACCCTGGTTCATGTGCCGGATGTATTCCATGCGTTTGAAATCCGACTCGATGCGCGGCAAACCCTTCATGATGATGGCATCGCGGATGACCTGCGCACCATGTGACGTCAGACAGAAACCAGCCCAATCCAGCACCAGAGCCGATGCGCGGCAGTACACTTCCTCAGTAAACGATCGGTGGTGCCAGGTCGCGCCGGGGAAGACACCCATAATACTTTCACACCAGGTGTCGCAATGCGCGGCCGAAAGTGCCATGCGCGCAGCCAGTCGAGACATTCCCACGTTCCCTTCCAGCAGGCCTACAAACGCCAGACGCTCCATCACACCTGCCGTCCGCCGGCGGTGCATGTCACGATTGCGGCACCAACGTCGGTCAGGGTTGGGCACGAAGGTTCCAATGTCCACCTCCGGGTCGGGAAAATCCTGTACATCCTGCTCCGCCTGACGCCGCAACCGCTCGTACACGGCTTTCAAAGGTTCATGCTGCACTTTGCGCCTCAGAGCAGTCAATTCAGCGCCATCGAAGAAGATGCCTATCTGCGGTTGTGCGCGGTCGGAATCTGCTTTCAAACAGCCTCGCCACTCGGAAGTGTATGGGCTGCGGCGTGCCTCCATTTGCGTCTGTAAAAGTCGATTCGCCAGACCCAGCCACAACAATTCAACGTACGCGGGACGGTCTTCGGTTAAGGAGAAAGCCAGGCGCAGGTGCGTCATATGGGCTCCATGAATGGAGCCATCGAATTCGTCATGGGTGTTGCCACCTGGCACGCCATCCAGCGCGACACACTCCACATCGTCGATCGTCGCCGACACCGTCATGCGCACCCAACTGGGAAGGGAAGCAAACACGCGAAATACATCGTAGCCTCGTAGATCCAGGTCGCAGTCTCGTTCCAAAGACACCGCCACGGCACCCAGGATGCCTTTCTCGATATTGACCACCACTGAGCACCAGCTTTGCTCCACTTTACCTCGTGTGCGGCGTGCCACGCGAAAGGTGTAGTCGTCGAGCACAGCAGCCTTATCTGCGGGATGCTCACTGGAAGAGCCGTCCCAGAACGGCTCGATGATCGCCTCCGCTTCGTTGATCGGTACCCGCAGCATCAAGCCAGCACCTTTGCCATCTCACGCGTGATGCCCCAGTACAGTGCCTCGCCGTGCAGATAACGATTCAATTCCTCGACCATGTAGTGCCCCTGGCGCTGGCACTCGACCCCGACGGAACCGGCAATGTGCGGCGTGACGAGCACATTTGGCAGAGTGAAGAGCGGCGAGTCCGGCGCGGGCGGCTCGGGATAAGTAACGTCCAGCAAAGCAAATAAATCGGGGCGTTGGCGCAGGACATCGATCATTTCCTGCTCGCGCACCACCGCTCCGCGTGCCGTATTGATAAAGGTTGCACCCGGCTTCATGGACGTAAAATGGGCACCCGTAATGAGTCCCACCGTCTCCTTCAACCATGGAGTATGGAGTGAGACAACGTCTGCGCGCCGGAACACGTCGTCCAGTGTGCACCGTTCCACCCCAAGCTGTTGCGCACGCTCAGCCGTGGCAAAGGGGTCATACGCCAGGACATGCAGGTCAAATGGCTTCAGCAATTCACAGACCAGCCGCCCCACCATGCCCAGTGAAATAACTCCAACGGTGCTGCCATAGGTACCTGCCACTTGCATTTCTTCCCGCTCCGGGTAACGGTGCGTGTGCTTCAGGTTCAGCGCAAAGCGCCAGCCGTTCTTAAGGCTGAGCAGTATTTGCGCCAGGGCATAGTGGGCCACCGGGACGGCATTGGCTCCATATGCACTGGTGATGAGGATACCACGGTCCCAAAAGGCGTCC
Organism: Chloroflexota bacterium; assembly: GCA_021788625.1. Taxonomy (GTDB): domain Bacteria; phylum Chloroflexota; class Anaerolineae; order J036; family Brachytrichaceae; genus CAIXPS01. The sequence continues at coordinate 6,747 of JAJYKL010000053.1, read as the reverse complement.
GTCACGATGCCACGGATCGAGCCCGCACCATAAAAGACTGCTTTAAGCTGCGATGCGTGATGCAGGAACTCTGCATTCATTTCCGGCGCACCCCAACCGGACAGGATGATTTGTGCTTCGTGCAACACGTCGGGGTGCTCCCGTATTGATTGCACGGTTTGAGGCGGCGCGTAAACATCCACCAGTTTGCTGATCGCTTCACGCTCCATTGACCCGTAGATCCAGTCATACGGTCCAGGATCCAGAATATACAGGGCTTTTAACATTTCAACCTTCCTCATAATGCCAGCGGATAGCAGCCATGCTCACGCACAATCTGCAAAGCAAGCGCGTAGCTCTCGGGCGCAACGTCGCTGGTAATCGAATGATCGGATTGGAACACCCAACCCCCGCCTTGTGCGGCCTGCAGTTTGTAAAGAACCTCGTGCCGGATCTCGTCGGGATTGCCACGTTCGAGCACCCGCACATCGATATTGCCCACAAAGGCCAGACGACCAGCGTATTCTTTCTTAAGCTGCACCACATCCAGGTCGGCCTTGGCTTCAAGCGGATTGTAGGCATCCAGCCCAAGCTCGGCCAGATCGTCGTAAATCGCTCTGGCATTCCCGCAGCCGTGATAGATCACCATCAGGTCATGAGCGTGGCACAGGTCTATCAACGCCTTTACATGCGGCTTAAATAGCTCCCGCCAGCGCCGGGGACTGAACAGCATACCGCGCCGGTATGCCACATCGCCGTAGATCATCATGCCCGATAGCCGGCCGCGTCCAGCCTCAATCTCGGCTCGCGTAAAATCGAGCAGCCACTCGCCCACTCGATTTACAAACGCTTCGAAGCGCTCTCGCTCCGAGGCCATCCACACCAGAGCATTTTCGCTGCCGATGATGCGCCACAGATACTCGTACGGCTCACACGTTCCCCCAAAAACAGCGAAGTCACTCAGGTATGGTTGCAGGCGATCTTCCCAGGCAGGGGTATTACGGCTGAGGGCATCCCCCACCCCATTAAGCTGATCGTCGCCAGCCTGGTGGAAGCGGCGCGCATCGGTCGCGCTTTGGAACTCGAAGTCTGCCATCTGCTCAGGTCTGGAAACTGAAAAGCCTTCAAAGTGAGGCATGGGGAATGAACCCGTACGGCGGATGGTGGCACCAAATCCTGTTTTAAGCCTGATGTTGTACCCGTCCTGTGAGAGGATTTCGAATGGTTGAATATGTGGATCCATATTCGGCAGTACCACCACATAGTCCAGGTCGAAGTGAAAGTTCGGGTCAAACTCCGATCCCCACTTGTCCTGACAGCACTGTAAGAAGCCTGTCCAGAACGCCTCGCCGATCGGCACGCGATCAGCCTCGCGATGTGCCAGGGCGGCGCGCATTCGAATTATCTTCTGCTGTGCTGGATTCATGCTTTACCTCCTCTGTGCCAGGTAAAGAGCAGACATTTGGGTCCATCATGGCTCACGTGTCAACTCAACCGTAACACGTGGTGTAACCGTGGACTGCCCACCCACCATGATGACATTTGCCACAGCCACCCATCCTTCACCACGGCCAAAGGGTATTTTCACCCATTGCCTGTCAGCGCTTTGACCATTAACCACGACGACCTGCCCGCCCTGGATCTGACCCAATATCCGGTAGGTGAGACCAGGTCCAGCCCGTACATTAAAGGCTGAATCCGATTGGATCAACGCCTGGCGGTTCGGCGCTGTGCCGGGGTGTGCATAGAATGTGCCGCTGAGCGATACCTGGGACCCTGCAACCCATCCCACAACATCCAACCCGACCTTGAGCCACAGGCCATCGTTCGCCATTTCGATCAGCGGGACCAGCATACCTGGCGCCAGCATGCCTACGACGGTGCTTTTTACATCCGGTTTCTGGTAAAGATTGACTGGGCTGTAAGCATTCACCGATACGACCAGCGCCATCGGTGTGGGCAGCGGCGTAGGTGTCGGGGTGCTGGTGGGCGTGGCGGTGAAAGTAGGCGAAGGCGTAAAGGTAGGCGTAAGTGTCACGCTAGGCGTCGGACTGTGAAGAGGTGTTGCTGTCAAGAGTAATGGTGCAGACAGACTGGTGCAGGCACTGGATAAAAGCAAGCACACAACGGTGCAAACCAGAGCCCCGACACTCGAATGTGCCGCACCCCGACACCAGACTCGCCGGTTATGCATGGTTCTATGACTAACTCGCACTGAGCGGCTTGCCTCCAAAGCACGAATGCACGGTCTCGATTGCATGTTAGCATCAATCCACTGCAGTGCAACCAAAGTTGGTGTAAGCTTGGGTCGTAGTAACCATCGGTGCTGTTCAATTTAGCTGGTTCATATAATCGCTTATGGAGGGATAACGATGGAGTATCGCAATTTAGGGCGTACGGGAGTAAAGGTGAGTGTGCTATGCCTGGGGTGCATGATGTTTGGTGGGAAAACATCGCCTGAAGAGTCCGCCCATATCATCGACAGCGCCCTGGACGCCGGGATTAACTTCCTCGACACCGCGAATGTCTACAGCCGCGGCCGCAGTGAAGAGGTCACCGGTGACGCGTTGAAACAAAATGGCAAACGCAACCGGGTTGTTTTGGCCACCAAGGTGCACGGCGTCATGGCTGATGACGATCCGAATATGCAGGGCAACAGCCGGCGGCACATCATCGATCAATGCGATGCCAGCCTGCGCAGATTGAAAACCGATTGGATTGACCTGTATCAGATCCATCGCCCGCAGTCCGACATCCCGATTGATGAAACACTGAGCGCACTGGACGACCTGATCCACGCAGGTAAAGTACGCTACATCGGCACCAGCACCTATGGTGCCTGGCAACTGGTCGAGTCGTTCCATGTATCGAAGGAACTCGGCCTGCATCGTTTCATCTGTGATCAGCCACCCTACAACTTACTTGACCGGCGCATCGAACGTGAACTGGTTCCCATGGCGCGCACCTATGGCATGGGTCTCATTCCATGGAGCCCTTTGGCTGGAGGCTTACTCACCGGCAAGTACACGCGCAATGCGCCTCCCCCCGCTGATGCGCGCTTCGCTGATTACGATCGCAATCCGCTTTTCCAGAGGCGCTGGACGCAACAGGCTTTCGACATCATCGAGGGGTTAACTCCGATCGCCACGCGTAAGGGCATCAGCCTCTCGCAACTGGCTCTGGCCTGGTGCATGCATCAGCCCGGCGTTACCAGTCCGATCATTGGTCCACGCACCCTGGAGCAATTTGAAGACAATATCAAAGCGCTGGATGTAAAGATCACCGATGAAGATCGCACCGAGATTGATAAGGTATCGATCCCAGGCCGCGTCTATGCCCCATACTATGAGGCGGACTTCGGCCCACACCAGTATCGCTAATTCCGTTCCATCCATAGGAGGCGTGTGATGATCCAGAAGATGCTCTTTGGTCGCACGGGACATGAAAGCACACGAACGATTTTTGGCGCCGCGGCATTTAGCAACGTGACCCAGGATGAAGCCGATCGGACGCTGGAGGTACTACTCAGCCACGGCGTGAATCACATCGATACGGCCGCCAGCTATGGAGATTCCGAGCTACGCATCGGACCATGGATGCGTGAGCACCGCAAAGACTTTTTCCTGGCCACCAAGACAGGCGAGCGCACCTATGAGAAGGCGCGTGATCAGTTTCACCGTTCACTGGACCGCTTGCGAGTGGACTCGGTCGACATGATCCAGTTGCACTACCTGGTCGATCCTCAGGAATGGGAAGTTGCGCTAGGGCCACGAGGCGCACTGGAAGCGTTGATCGAGGCGCGCGAACAGAGGCTCGTACGCTACATTGGAGTTACAGGACATGACCTGACCGTACCGCGTATGCATCTGCGCAGTCTGGCACGCTTTGATTTTGACGCGGTGCTCCTGCCCTACAACTTCATGGTGATGCAGAATCCACAATATACGGCTGATTTCAATGAGTTGGTAACCCTGTGTCACCAGCGTAATGTGGCCGTTCAGACCATCAAATCCCTGGCCAAGGGCCCATGGGGCGAAAAGGTGCACACCCACGCCACCTGGTACCAGCCACTCACCGACCAGGGTGAGATCGACACTGCGGTGGCATTCGTGCTGAGCCGGCCTGGGATTTTCCTGAATACCACCGGCGATATCCATGCATTGCCCAAAGTGCTGGATGCAGCGGAACGGTATCGCGCTGATACCAGCGAGGAGCAGGCCCGGGAGGCAGCGTCTCACCTGCCATTAGAGCCACTGTTTCTGCACTGAGTAAAACCGCGACGCACCGCAGATAACGCAAAGCGGCCGGAAGTTCCGGCCGCTTTTTTATCGCCTTATTATTTGCAGGGATATATACAAATGAGGATGGGCGTAATGACGATGGGAATGAGCGTAATGTGTAAAGGTGGCGCGATAACTGTGCCACTGCTATTCGTCGTTGGGCCTCCTGATCCTTGTGGTACCCAGGTAAATGTCCAGTTCCCCGAGACGGGCGAAACGGGTGTATACGTACCGTCTGCGTTCTTGCGGACTACGGATACGCGCCAGGTGAAAGGTGTGGACATGGCCAAGCTGGGCAGGTAGTCACGTGCTGCTACTGAAGTGGCCTTAACGTAGTATGGATCGATGCCTTTGGAATGGTCGATTTGTACGAAGTAATAATCATTCACGCCCAGATTCCCCACGGAAGTCCACGATAAAGTGGGAATATCAGGCAGTGCGAAGTACGACCCACTGGTGGGCGCAACCTGAGCGGGCGCTGGGTACAGATTGCCTGCCACGCTGGGTGGTTGTGTAGCAGCAGGCTTTTTGGTCACTGATGCGACTGCTGTGGGAGGCTTGGTGGGGAGCGCCGTCTCCGTTGCACTGGGTAGTGGTGTTGTAGTAGCCGAAGGCAGGGGCGTTTCACTGGGTGATGGCGTGGATGAGTCAGTCGGTGATGGTTGCGGGCTGGGTGAAGCGGTTGCCGTTGGAGGTGGTGCGGTTTTGGTCGCAGTAGCCGGCACAAGAGCCACGGCGGCAACAGTGCTCGTCGAGGTTCCTGCAGCTCCCTTCATAGTATTACCGAGTAGCACGAAGCCTACAATCAAGGTAACTAATAGAACCGCCATCGGTCCAATAATGAGCCAGGGCGAAATGGATCGTGAGCTGCGCGGGGTCGTGCGTGGTCCTGTTATAGCCCCCTTTGGCGGCGTTTCGGAGTTAAACAGTACAGTAGCTCCTTCACCTGCGGGAGTTATGTGTACAGATTGCGGTGTTTTGTCATGTCTGATTTGGGCATCGCCGCCCGAAGTATTATTCAGGTTCAACTCACCATGCTGTCCATCGTGTGCGCCTGATACATGATGCCCAGGAGGAGTGAAATCAGCAGGTGTTAAGATGTGCTCCGGAGTATGTACCACCGACGCAGCGGCCTGTGGTGCCTGCTGCGCCACGGGTTGTGATACCTGGTGTGGTGTAACGTGCTCCACGGGAGTTGGCGTAAGGCCAACGGGTGGTGCCATCTCAGATAGCGGCATGACTGCGCCTGGCACCGCCAGATCAACTGGTATAACACCCGCACCTGGTTGTACAGGCTGTTGAATCGGTTCGATGGGCAGTGCCTCGGCCGCTGGTTTTCCAAGAGCCTGACTTAAAGCATCAACAAACGCTGCACAAGTGGGGTAGCGATCATCAGGCGACTTGGCCATTGCCCGATCCAGCACTTTGTCAACTGCGGCAGGTATGCCTGGTCTCAATGCGGGAATCGAGGGTAGTCGCTCGTGCACCTGTTTGTAAAGGATCGAGGTCGTGGTGTCACCGTCGAAAGGTACTTTACCCGCCAACAGCTCAAATGACATGGCAGCCAGGGCATATTGATCCGTACGTGCATCAATAGGTTTGCCCAGCACTTGCTCAGGGGCCATGTATTGAGGCGTGCCCATGGATGAACCGGTGACCGTAAGTTTCGTTTCCTGTGCCGCTTTAACAATACCAAAGTCAGTCAACACCGGTTGGCCACGTTCGTCGAACATGACGTTGGTTGGTTTCACATCGCGATGTACCAGACCCTTAGCGTGGGCATAATCCAGCGCGTCGGCCAGTGGGCGCAGCACTGCGGAGATCTCTGCCGGTGAAAGAGCGCCTTCCTTTTGCATGCGCTGTTTGAGCGTGCCGCCCGGCAGGTGAGTCATGACAAAGTAATATTGCTCACCTTCCTGACCTACATCATGGATCTCGATCAGGTTGGGGTGTCGCAGCTTTCCAGCTGCACGAGCCTCACGCAGAAATCGCTCGACAAAATCTTTTTCCCAGACCAAATGAGGGGCTAAGAGCTTAATGGCAACTGTGCGATCAAGCATCGGGTCATAGGCTTTATACACAGCGCCCATTCCCCCGCGTCCGATCTCTTCGAGGAGCTGGTACTTACCGAGAGTAGTATTCGACATTACACTCCTGTCACTTACGAACCTTATCCCACGACGATTTGGGGTTGCGCAATAAAAACCGGATTGCCTAGAATACCGTTCGGAATATTGTCGGGTACCTGTCGATATGCTAATTCTACCATCTTGTTAGTCATGGCGCATGTCAGGGATGAATCAGGCTGTGCAACTTATAGGAGAATTTACCAACTATTGACGTCGACCTATTACAATGAGTCCTGATATTTATTCAACTGGCGACTGTCAATGGTTCCGCTACCTGATACTCCTGGCACATACGTATTACTTCTGAACCTGCCTCAACCGCTCACTGTGCGAGTCGGCAGGCTGGGAAACTTTACGCT
>JAJYKL010000173.1 GCA_021788625.1 Chloroflexota bacterium | reverse complement strand
CGATGCGCCAACTGGAAGCACAGTTAATGATGCGGCGCTATGAGGGGTTCATCCGGTAACATGACGAACGCATGGCGTGGCATCATATTGCTGGGCGGGCCTGGTTCCGGTAAAGGTACGCAAGCGGCTGCTTTGGCTGAAGCACTAAAAATCGCTCATATTTCCACCGGTGAACTGTTTCGGAACCATCTCAAGCAGGGTACCAAGCTGGGCATCCTGGCCAAGGGCTATATGGAAAATGGCGAGCTGGTGCCAGATGAAGTAACAGTGGCTATGGTCCGTGAGCGCCTGAGTGAACCTGATTGTGCCGGCGGGTGCATCCTGGACGGGTTTCCGCGCACCATCGCGCAGGCTGAGGCGTTGGACATGGCACTGGCCGACATGAACCGGCAGGTAATGGTTGTACCTCTACTTGTCGTACGGGATGGCGTCCTACTGGAACGCCTCTCAAATCGCTGGACATGCCGGGCATGCGGCGCGGTGTTCAGTCAATTTTCCAGGCCGCCGCGCGAAGGGTGTAAGAAAGATGAATGCGATGGCGAGTTATATCGCCGTCCAGACGACGAACCCGAGACACAACGGAATCGCATACGTGTGTACAGTGAGCAGACGGAACCTTTAATCAACTATTATCAACAGCGTGGATTATTAGTCAGGATTGACGGTGAGCAAGATGTTGAACACGTCCGTGAAGGTCTACTGGCTAAAGTCACAGCAGTGACCCTATAGCCGCACTGGTATGGACAATGGATCAAAGGTTTCGCATACAGGTATAGTGAATGGTAGTGCTTAAGTCACCTTCGGAAATTGTGCTTATGCGCCAGGCTGGCCAGATAGTAGCCGTTACGCTTGCCGAGCTTAAAGAACGAGTGAAACCGGGCATAACACTGGCTGAACTGGACGAAGTGGCTGATCGGATCATTACCCAGCATGGGGCGATTGCGTCTTTTCGTGGAGTACCCAATAGCGATCCGGATGCCCCGGCATTTCCAGCCGCTATCTGCACCTCAATTAATGAGGAAATCGTGCATGGCATTCCGTCGGTGCGCCGGCTAAGGGAAGGTGAGATCCTGAAGCTGGATGTGGGTGCCTATTACAAAGGGTACCACGGCGACTCGGCTATCTCGGTGCCAGTAGGGCGGGTCAGCAAGGAAGCGGAAGAACTGATTCGTGTGACTGAGGAATGCCTTTGGGCTGCCATTACCGTTGCCAGGGCAGGGAACCGCACAGGAGACATTGGCGCCGCGATTCAGAACACCGCGGAACCAAAAGGCTTCAGTGTGGTGCGCGAATACACAAGCCATGGTGTTGGTCGTGAACTGCATGAGGGGTTCACCCTACTCAATTATGGTAAAGAAGGGCAAGGTATGTTACTGCGGCCTGGTTTGACGATGGCCATTGAGCCGATGATCAATGCCGGGAAGTGGGGTACCAAAGTAAAAAAAGACAGGTGGACGGTTGTCACAATAGATGGTAAACTATCGGCCCATTTCGAGCACACCGTGGCGATCACCGATGGTGAGGCCGAGGTTTTAACGCGATTGGATTCATAAACGGTGGCATAAAACTCGTGTACGGCTCGTTATAGAACAGGGTGTGAACTTCCTGGAGTCGTTTTGCCTGAGCGTTCGCGATGAAGGGATGAAGCGCCTTATGGAAAAAACCGTCAGCGAGGTAATCTTGGAAGTCAGGATTGATTAGAGATGAAAGTAACATCATCGGTAAAGAAGCGCTGCCCAAAGTGCAAGATTGTCAAGCGACATGGCAGCGTGTACGTTATTTGTGAGAATCCGAAGCATAAGCAGAGGCAAGGATAACAGGTGAATTCCGACGGTGAAGGACCTGACACGCATGATTCGGCTACGATCGCCTGGTGCGGCTGTAAGGCGGTCATATTAAGGAGTAGGCATGGCGAGAATAGCAGGCGTTGACTTGCCACGTAACAAACGTATTGACGTTGGTCTGTCCTATATTTACGGTATTGGAAGACCGCTGGCATCGACTATTACCGGACGGGCTGCGGTAGACCCGGCGACACGGGTTCGGGATTTGTCTGATGCCCAGGTAACAGCGTTGCGCGAGCTGATTGAGCAGGAATATCGTGTCGAAGGAGACTTGCGACGCGAAGTGCAGCTGAACATCAAGCGTCTGATTGAGATTGGCTGCTACCGTGGCTTGCGCCATAAGCGCAACCTGCCCGTACGAGGCCAAAGAACCCGCACCAATGCGCGTACGCGAAAGGGTATCAAGAAGACGGTGGCTGGGCGTGGACGGCGCCGTGGTGCGAAGAAGAAGTAGTCGTGGTTGGGGCAGGTGTGGTGCCTGCCTCGTGGAACAAAAGGTAAATACATATGGGACGACCAGCAGGTGGACGCGGACCGCGTCGCCAGACTAATCCGCGCCGTGCGCGCAAAAACGTAGCATTTGGCCAGTTGCATATCCTGGCGACGTTCAACAACACGGTTGTAACCGTTACCGACAAGGGGGGCGCCACGATCTGTTGGGCGACTGCCGGATCGGCCGGGTTCAAGGGAAACCGAAAGAGCACGCCATTCGCTGCGCGCATCGCGATGCAAAATGCCGTTAGAACTGCCATTGATAACGGAATGCAGGAAGTCGATGTCTATGTGAATGGACCTGGCCCAGGACGCGAAGCAGCCATCCGCGCATTGCAGGGTGGTGGTCTGCACGTCCGGTCCATTGTTGATGTCACGCCTGTCCCGCATAACGGCTGCCGTCCGCCCAAAAAGCGTCGCGTTTGAGGAATTGAGGAGCTACTGCAATCTATGGCAAGACACACTGGACCCGTTTGCCGGCTGTGCCGGCGTGAGGGCGATAAGTTATTCTTGAAGGGTGCACGCTGTCTCACCGCCAAGTGCCCGGTTGAGAAGCGTGGGTACATCCCCGGTCAGCATGGACCAAACAGCAAGGCACGACGCGCCAAGACCAGCGATTATTCACTGCAACTACGCGAGAAGCAGAAAGTACGCCGTCTTTACGGTGTTCTGGAAGCTCAGTTCCAGCGTTATTTCCGTGAGGCGCTCAAGAAACGTGGCGTCACAGGTGCACAGCTTATGATCCTGCTGGAACGACGCCTGGATAACGTAGTCTACCGCGCCGGGTTCGCCAGCAGCCGACCGGCTGCACGACAACTGGTATCGCATGCCCATTTCACAGTCAACGGCCATCCTGTGGATGTACCGTCGTATCTGGTGAAAGGCGGCGACAAGATTGCTGTACGTGACACAAGCCGGCCATTGACTTACTGGAAGACACTGGTCGAAGAGAAGGAAGCTCCGGGTACGCCACAATGGATCAGCCCGGATCGCCAGAATCTCTCCATCATCGTGCAGGCATTGCCCACTCGTGAGCAGATCGAGGCGCCGGTTCGAGAGCAGCTTGTAGTCGAGTACTACTCGCGCTAGGAGGATGGGTTGTTCAATACACCGGTATTTCCGAAAGTTGAGAGTGATGTCCTGACGCGCGACTATGGCCGGTTCATTATTGGCGCAATGGAGCAGGGTTACGGAGTAACCATCGGTAACGCGCTACGGCGGGTATTGTTCAGTTCATTGCCCGGCACAGCCATTACGTCAATGCGTCTGAGTGACGTGCATCATGAGTTTTCTGACATACCGAATGTCAAAGAAGATGTGATGCAACTGATGCTTAACGTGAAGCAGATCCGGCTGCGCATGCACGGGGAAGGACCCCTACGCATGCGTCTGGAGGTGCGCGGTGAGGGTGTGGTGACGGCTGGAGACATCATTTTGCCGCCCGAAATAGAGATCATCAACCCGGATCTGTATCTGTTAACGACCGACTCACCGAAGGCAAAGCTGGATATTGAGTTTCAGGTAGAGACTGGACGTGGTTACTCACCAGCGGAGCAGCGCGGCAAGTTGCCCATCGGCGAGCTGCCCGTAGATGCAATCTACAGCCCAATCAGGCGCGTGAATTATGAGGTCGAGGCGGCACGTGTTGGCCAGATGACCAACTATGATCGACTCGTACTCGAGATCTGGACCGATGGCACGATGCGCCCACAGGACACGTTGCGTCAGGCAGCTCATATGCTGGTGCAGCATCTGCAACTCATTGCCGGTGTCTCGCTGGATGAGATGCTACCGGAAGGTGGCGGCGAGAGCAAAGGCATCCCTGCTGAACTCAGTGGTAAGCCCATTGAGGACCTTGAGCTGAGTGTGCGCGTATACAACGCCCTCAAGCGCACGGGCATCAGCACCATTGGCGATCTACTCGACATGATTGAGAAGAACGGCGGAACACTGACCAATCTACGCAACTTCGGTGAGAAATCCATGGCGGAGTTGAAGGAAAAGCTGCGCGCACGAGGTCTGTGGCCGCGAGAGCCTGAGGAAGAAACACCACAGCCGGTCGGAGAAGAAGAGGCCTGAAAGGCTGAAGGGAACGTAATTAACATGAGGCACAAGGTTGCGGGTTACAAGCTCGGCCGATCGACAGCGCAGCGAACTGCCCTGCGCCGTAGCATGGTCACGCAGTTAATCGATCATGGCCGGATCCAAACGACGGAAACGAAATGCAAAGCCATCCGGGATCAGGCTGAAAAGCTGGTGACCATCGCCAAAATAAGCCTGGACGCCGATAAGGCTGAACAGGTTTCTGCACGGCGATTAGTGGCGGGCAGGGTAAACGGCGGCGTCGTAACGGTTCGGAAATTGTTTAACGATATCGCACCACGCTACCGTGAACGCAAGGGTGGGTACACGCGCATAAACCGGTTAGGTCCTCGCAAGGGTGACAATGCACCCATGGCACTCATCGAGTGGGTTTAGGAAAGGACAACCGGTTCGAACGCAATGAGGTATTGAGGCGTTGAAATTCCGCGCTACGGTTGCGTATGACGGAACGAACTTCTGTGGATTTCAATATCAGAGCAATGTTCGAAGCGTGCAGGGCGTATTGGAAGATGCGCTGGCAACCACCTGCGGCCAACGGGTCAGAGTGGTTGGCGCAGGGAGAACTGACGCGGGTGTGCATGCAAAGGGTCAGGTGATTGCTTTTGATGTTAACTGGCGACACGCACCTGGCGTCCTGCTGAAAGCTTTAAATGCTGTGCTACCTGAAGATGTGAGCATATGGGACATGATGCTGGCCGACGAGGCGTTTCATCCACGTTTCAGTGCTCGCAGCAGGAGATACGAATATAACGTGGTTCTCACAGACGTCCGAAATCCGCTAGCGGCGCGATATGCCTGGCTGGTAAGGCAGCCGATTGATGTGACGCGTATGAACCAGGCGGCACAGAGTTTACTGGGCGAACACGACTTCGCGGCTTTCGGTACAGCGCCACAGGGCGAGGTAACGGTGCGGTTTGTGACCAGGGCCCTATGGCACCAGGTATGGGATCGCTGGACCACACTGGTGTTCGAAATTGAGGCGAATGCTTTCCTGTTTCGAATGGTACGGCGCATCGTCAAGATGCTGGTAAGGGTAGGCCAGGGACAACTGAGCGTGGATGACGTTACCGGCATTCTGGCAAGCCGGGACATTCGACGTGTGAAAGGTCTGGCACCAGCCTGTGGACTGTGCCTGGTGAATGTATCGTATTAAGGTAAGGGAACCTGAGAGATCCTGGTCTCTGAATCATTGATGGGATACAGTCGCAGAGGCCCAATATCGCGGTCAGATGACTTGAGGATGGGAGACAATGATTGCAAAGAAAACCTACATGGCTAAATCCGACGAGTTGAAAGCGGGTAAAGTCTGGTATGTTGTAGACGCGGAAGGCAGGACCCT
>JAJYKL010000172.1 GCA_021788625.1 Chloroflexota bacterium | reverse complement strand
GGTGTCAACAGCCTGTTTACCCAACCGCACCGCGAAGACGAGGACGATCATGGAAACGACGATCGCCCCGACAGGATCGAAGCGTTCCAGCAGCGGATCCCCTTTACCTACCACGCTCAGGGAAACGGCTATCAGTACGATGAGCGACGATAGCATGTCCATGCGGAAATTGAGTGCCTCGGCGCCCAGAGCCTGACTGTGTTGCTGCTGTGCCACGCGCGTCAACACGCTCACCCGCACCAGGTTGGCAGCGATCCCCAGGATAACCACGCCTACCGACAACAGTCCGTTGTTGATTGGCTCTGGTTGTTGTAGCCGGCTGATGGCTTCCCAGATGACTGAGAGGTAAATGGCGAGCAGAAAACCGACCGTGACCAGGGCGCTCAGGCTCTCGATCTTGCCATGGCCGTAGGGATGCGAAGGGTCGGCCGGTTTAGCGCTATACCGTACGGCCAGCAGGGTGATGGACGAAGTGATCACGTCGGCAGTGTTATTGATGGCCTCGGCAATAATACTCACCGAACCACTGAGGATGGCGACGAACACCTTCATGACCGCCAGCGCGATCGTGACGCTCAACGAAAAGACGGCTGTCTTCGACTTATTCACAGCTCCGTTACGAAAACGTTATGAGCCTGTTCGTTGAGGATCATATGGGTCGAAGGAGTAACGTCCACAGCAGCCAGCGTGTTCGCTGAAGCATCACTTGCACTCTCTTCATGATGCGGCGCCAGCACGGTAATGCCAAGGCTGTTGTCGTTCGAATTGCGAGACTGCAATTTGACGATCGCTCCGGGAAGCAGACCAATGCCGGCCAGCTCACGCAGCAGTTCGGCGTCCTCGTCGTTCACACGCTCCACACGCACAGTATGTCCAATGGCCACTCCGCTCAGCGTGACCTGGGAACTGGAGGCTACCACGCCATCCTTGGAGGGGATGGGTGAGCCGTGCGGGTCACGCTGGGGGTCGCCGAGCAGGGCTGACATCTTATCGGCGAATTCCTCGCTGATGGCGTGCTCCAGACGCTCCGCTTCGTCGTGTACGCGGTCCCAACTGAAACCCATCGCCTCGGTCAGGTAGAGCTCTGTCAGACGGTGGTGACGGATGACTTCGAGTGCCAGTTTCTGGCCAGCCAGCGTGAGCACCACCCCCTGATATGGCTCGTACTCCACCAGTTTCAAGTCGGCCAGCTTTTTAAGCATGCCCGTCACCGAAGCAGCTGTCACGCCCAGCATCTCCGCCAGAGCATTCGTAGTCACCCGGCTGGTCCCCTGGCTGATCTGGTAGATGGTTTTCAGGTAATCCTGCATCGATTCAGAAAGCATAGTAAACATCCACCTTTATGGAATTTTACACAACTTCGCGCAGGCCGAGGTGTTACCATATTAAGAAACCATGGTGGTCATCCTGATCTCGCTCGCGTGTGGTGTCATCGGTTATTTCATCGGTTCCATTCCCTTTGGCTATCTGATCGTCTGGCTGGTTAAAGGTGTGGATATTCGCGCGCAAGGCAGTGGGCGAACAGGTGGCACGAACGTTTTCCGTGTGGCCGGGTTCCCAGCAGGCCTGATCACGGCCTTGATGGATGTCGGGAAGGGAGCTTTCACGGTGCTGGCGGTGCGCGCCCTCACTCATAGTACGCTGGGCTGGGGAGAGGCACTGGCGGGAGCGGGTGTGGTGCTGGGGCACAACGCCTCCATTTTCCTGGGTTTCCGTGGTGGTGCGGGTGGCGCAACCACGGTCGGCACAGCGCTGGCGCTGTGGCCGCTGGGCGGGTTACCGGCACTGCTGGTTGGCGTGGTCTGTCTGTTCGTCATCGGTTATGCATCGTTGGCGACAATCCTCTCGGCGCTGATGGTTGCGCTGGTGTTCACTTACTTCGGTGCTGTATCCCACGCAGTACCGGCAGCTTATAGCGTATTCGGATGGGTCATCGTGGCGCTGGTCGTTGTGGCTTTGCGCCCGAACATTGCGCGCCTGGTGGCTGGAACAGAGAGGCGCGTATCCGTGTTCAAGCGTGAGGGATGAGAGAAGATTGGCAAGCTCGTGCAGGTCTGGCTTTTCCACTTTTTGACAACCAACTCCCTGACAGGACTCCTTGCGTGGCATGAACTGTATGCGATGATCGCACGCTCATGATGGGGGACGCGCCGCGTTGCATGTTCGAGGTTTGTGTGTTATGACACCTCTTTTCGTTTCACCAGCCTGTGGCACAATTTAGTAAATAATGAGAAGGTTACTGGGCTTCCTGAAGCCACATTGGCATTTGGTGTTGTGGCTGGCAACATTGAACCTGTCACTGGCTGGGTTGATGACGATTGCTCCCATTGTCATCAAAGCCATCGTCGATAACGTCATTGACCAGAAAGAGATCGGCTTACTACCAGGGTATCTGGGGCTGCTTTTCGGAGTCGCGGCTCTCCGTGCCCTGGCGCAGTTCTTCTACTCGCGCGATCGCGAACGGCTCGGCCAGGTCGTGGTAACCGACATCCGCACCGCGCTCTATCGGAAATTGCTCATCCTGGCCTACAGCTTTTACGACAATGAGCAGACCGGCCGGATCATGGCACGCCTCACCAGCGATGTGGATAGCACACGCATGTTCCTGGCCTTCATCCTGATCGACTCGATCTTGCAGGTCACGATCGTCGTGGTGATGCTGATCGCGCTGCTTACCCTGGATGCTACGATGGCCCTGGTGGCACTGGTCCCCACGGTGATTTCCGGCATCAGCCTGTACATACTTTATCGCCGCTGGCGCTCGATCAACCGCCAGATCTTCGAACAGAATGCCGTGGCCTCTGGTGTGCTGCAAGATAGCCTCTCGGGTGTCAAGGTGGTGAAGTCTTTCGCCCAGGAAGCGCAGGAACAGGGCAAGTATGAAATACAGATACAAAAACTGCGTAACCTGAACATCCTGGCCAACGACCGCTGGTGGAAGCGCTACCCCTTCATTGGCAGCGTGCCGCGCTTCATGCAGTTGGCGCTGATGGTCATCGGCGGGATTCAGGTGGTGCATGGCCAGGTGACACTGGGCACGCTGGTGGCCTCCATCAGTTATACCGGTCTGATGTTGAACGCGGGAAACCAGCTCGGCACTCAGCTCACGGCGCTCGGCCAGTCATCTACCGCGGCTGTGCGTATCTTTGAGATGCTGGACGAGCCCGTGCGTATCAAGTCGCCTGAGCATCCGATCCACCTGACCGACATCCACGGTGATGTGAAATTCGACCACGTCAACTTCAAGTACCCCACAGCCAAGGCCGACGCTTTGAGAGACATCAATCTGCATATCCCTGCCGGGACATCGCTGGCGCTCGTCGGCGCCACTGGCTCTGGCAAGAGTACGCTGGTCCACCTGGTCGGCCGGTATTACGACCCGACTTCAGGCTCGGTACAGGTGGACGGGCACGACGTACGCACACTGAACCTGGATGACCTGCGCCATCAGATTGGCATCGTGGCTCAAGAGGCCCTGCTCTTTTCGTCAACCATTGCCGAAAACATCGCCTTCGGTAGTACCGAAGCAACGCAGGATGACATCGAGCGCGCGGCGCGGCTGGCTCAGGCGCATGAGTTCATCGTTGCTCTCCCCGACGGCTACCAGACGTGGCTCGGCGAACGCGGCCTGGGCCTTTCGGGCGGCCAGCGCCAGCGCCTGGCTATTGCACGGGCTATTTTGCTAAACCCGAAAATCCTGATCCTGGACGACTCCATGTCGGCCGTGGATGCCGAGACCGAGCGTCTGCTTCAGGATGCCATCGCCAGCGTGATGCAGAATCGCACCACCATCCTCATAGCGCATCGCATGTCCACGGTGCAGAAGGCCGATCGCATAGTGGTGCTACGTAGCGGTGAAATCGTGGAACAGGGGCGGCATGACGAATTGATGCGGGCTGGAGGCTACTACCAGCGCGTGTTGGAGTTGCAGCGTATGACCACAACCGAATCGATGACAGAAGTGCTGAGCCACTCTCCCGAGCCGATTAACACGTTTAATCTGGAGTAAGGACTTTGGGCGCGCCGCCGTAAGAGGCGCGCTCATATAGATGCAAGTATGCAGAAAGCCATATCCGGGCGCGTCCCTGAACGCCCTGCCAGTATTGATAGTGACCTGCCACAGATGCCCACGCGTGAGGTGGTCAGCCGCCTGTTTGGCTACCTGCGGCCTTACCGCGGCCGGATGCTGTTAACGCTGGCAATTTATGTAGTGTGTGTGACGGTCTCTCAGCTTTACCCCTTTATTGACCGCAGTCTGATTGACAACTACATCTCGGTCGGCGTCATCAACCAGAGTTTCTATGTCCTCGTGGGCATCGCAGTCGTGTTGCACATCTTCGTCTACTCCGGTGTCATGGCGCGCTCACTTTCCATTGTCCGCATCAGCCAGAACCTGCTGTTTGACCTGCGCAGCCAGCTTTTCTACCATGTGGAGCACCTGTCGTTCAACTTTCACGAGGTCTGGCCGGTCGGAAAGACGATGAGCCGCTTCCTGAGCGACGTCTCCACCTTGAACGACTTTCTGACCAACCAGCTTGCCTCCCTCTCGAACGACGCGACGTCGGCTGTAATTGTCGTTCTGATGATGTTCCTGATTAACCCGGGCATGGCAGCCGTAGCGCTGGCTACCCTGCCCGTCCTGCTGGGCGTGGCACTCTTTCTACGCCCGCGCATCCACAAGGGCTGGGAGATCGTCCGTGAATACAATACGCGCTTCAACATCTTCCTGTCGGAGAATATCTCTGGCATGCGCGTCATCCAGTCGTTTGTGCGCGAAAACGTCAACTTCGGTCAGTTTCGACAGTCGAATGCCATCCTGACTCACTCCTGGATGGATGTGACCGCTCTTTCAGCCTGGATGGGCCCGATGGTGGAAATCACCCGTGCGGCCGGGCTGGCTGCTGTCCTGTATGTGGCAGCCTATCAGATCGGATTGACCAATTCACTGACGGTGGGCACACTGGTGGCGTTCACAGCGTACATCAACTCGCTATGGGGGCCTATCAGCACTTTTACGAATGTCTACCTGACACTGCAATCCACCGTGGCTTCGGCAGAGAAGGTATTCGAGCTGCTGGACAACCAGCCCAAAGTGCAGGACGCGCCTGACGCGCGGGTACTCGGCCGGGTGAAAGGTGACATTGTCCTGGAGCACGTGACCTTCTCCTATGATGGCACGCGTGATGTATTACATGACATCAACCTGCACATCCCGCCCGGGCAACTGGCCGCCCTGGTGGGGCAAACCGGCTCCGGCAAGACCACCATCGCCAGCCTGATCAATCGCTTCTATGATGTCACGGGCGGGCGTGTTCTGCTGGATGATGTCGACATCCGCACGGTCACGCAGCAGTCGTTGCATGCGCAAATTGCTGTGGTGCTGCAGGAGCCATTCATCTTCACCGACACGATCTTGAACAACATCCGGTATGGCCGGCCAAATGCGACGATGGAAGAAGTGATCCGCGCAGCCAGGATGGCGAACTGCCATGATTTCATCGCTGCGTTGCCGGAAGGATACAAAACGTTGGCGCACGAGCGCGGCTCGCAGTTCTCCGGGGGGCAACGCCAGTTGCTCTCTATCGCACGCGCCATCCTGGCCGACACGCCCATCCTGGTGCTGGACGAAGCCACCTCAGCCGTGGATACCCAGACAGAAATGCTGATCCAGGAAGCCCTGGAGCGGCTGATGAAGGGCCGCACGGCCATCGTCATCGCGCACCGCCTGTCCACCATCCGCAAGGCGGATCAGATTGTGGTGATGCGTGAAGGTCAGATCGTGGAGGTCGGCAACCACGAGTCGCTGGTCGCCAGGCCTGAGGGC
>JAJYKL010000052.1 GCA_021788625.1 Chloroflexota bacterium | reverse complement strand
GTCGTGCGGTTGTGTACCGCAACGGTGTAGCCGTTGCGCTCCATATTCAGGACCAGGTTTTGCCCCATCACCGCCAGACCGGTCAAGCCGATATCCGCATTTCCCATTTTGTTATCTCCTTATTGAATGGCCATTTGCTGGTCACCTGACCAGCGTGAATCCGATCATAGTCACGACCAGGATCGCACTCATGATCCGCAATATGGTCATGGCGCAATCGTAATCGTCATCGTCATCGTCATTGCGGTCGTCTGTTCCGGCTGGCACAGCCTGCCGCGCTTCGGCGACCGAATAGGATTCTATAGTGTAGCCACACGGCAGACCACCTTGCATCAACAAGTCAATCGAGAGAACGTACTGCTCACACCGACGCGTATTGGCGGGTCGCGTGAGCCAACCTTTCCTGGCCTGTTCAGTGAGCCAACCACTCCTCCAGCAATCATGACTACCTGGAACGAACAGATGCCCCCATGAAAAGCCAGCCCGTCCGATGCTGCCCCTGCTTCACCCAGGGGTACTGGATAAGAACCTATCCCGATAGGCGCCCAGGTGTCTGACTTCTCGGAGAAGTCAGACATCTACTGGGATAGGCTCTATGGAAGCGCTGGCGTGGAACCGGCATAAAGCACCGATTGGTCGCCGCTTCCTTATGATTCTGTCACGGACACACCCCCTGCTTATCCGCAACAGGCGCCAGGCTAGGCGGGTGTCGCGGCGGGTTCCCAGTAGGACGCGCGCTGAGCAACAGGCTTGAAGTCCAGCCGCTGCAGGCCCAGATAATGCAGTGTGGCACGCTCCAGCAGGGAGAAATTCTCTGGATTCTCGCGGTTGAAGTTCATCGGTTCCTTGAGCACAATGGGCGGGTTCGACATGAAGCGCGGCCGGCGCAGCACGTTCTGCGACGAAGCGTGCAGCATGAACGGGTGCAAAATGACGAAGTCGCCGGCCTTGCCCGTGATCTCCTCGAACTGCGTGCACTGGCTGATCAGCTCCTGAAACTTGAAGTCATGCGGGGCCACACCCTCGGGATGCTCATACAGGTAGCGTGCCACCACCCGCACCGAGTCGGGGGCAATGAAGGTGGCACCGCCCTGATGTAGCATGTCAGACCACAGCACGACGGTGAGCAGCGCCTGCTCGCGGCTATCCAGAAAATGCCGGAAGTAACTGCCGTCCTTGTGCCAGCCTCCGACGCGCGGCGAAGGCGGTTGCCAGGGCTGGTCCGCTCCGCGATGGAAGTTCACGACAAACGCATCCGACCACATGAAAGAGTTAATGGAGGTGAAGTGGCCGGAAGGTTTGATCTCCATCACCTGCTGTTCCAGACGATCCTCACCGCCGACCACATCGAGGATGGCGTCCCACGCTCTGGGTGCGATCTGCCGCACTGGCATCCGGTTCTTGTGGTCCATCCACACGATGTCCTTCACCCACGTGCCCGGGTCATCCTTGCGGTAACCCAGCCGCTGGTACGCTTCGTCAATCCAGCCATTGGCGACGCGCATGTCCAGACAGTCGTTCACCACCAGGTAACCCTTGTCGAGGAAACTCCCCACCTGTTCGTCCGTCAACACCTTATACTTACCCATAATCCAATACTCCTGGTCTCTTCTCACCAACCGACCATAACCACTAATTAACAGCCAACTTGGTCCAATCACCGGCGGCCCACACCACCGGATGCATGGACTATATCACGGCCCCAGGCAGGCACACCGGACAATGGCCCGTTCATCTGATGGCCTGTGATACCATCGCTGCAAAGAACATGTTGCTGGGTCTACAACTAAACTCCTACCCCTCAAGCGAATACGGCAATTCCTTCGACACGCTGCTGGCGGTCGTCCAGGCCAGTGAGCAGGCCGGCCTGGACTCTGTCTGGATGGCGGACCATTTCATGTTCCCCGATGTGCAACACCCCGAGCGGGAGGTGCCCGTGATGGAGTGTTACATCACATTGGCCGCCGTCGCGGCACTAACCCGTCGAATCCGCATCGGTGAGCTGGTCACTGGCGTGCCTTACCGAAACCCGGCACTGCTGGCGAAGATGGCCGCGACGCTGGATGTGGTCAGCCACGGCCGCAGCATCGTCGGGCTGGGTGCTGCGTGGCACGAGCCTGAGTTCAAAGCCTACGGCTGGCCATTCCCACCTTTGCGCGAGCGGATGGAGATGCTGGAGGAGGCGACACAGGTCATGGACCGCCTGCTTGCGCAACGACCGGCCAGTTTCCATGGCAAGTATTACACCGTGCAGGACGCTTACAATGATCCGGCGCCTGTGCAGAAGCCGCGCCCGCCCATCATGATTGGCGGAAGCGGAGAACGCGTGACGCTCCGCCTGGTCGCTCAATACGCAGAGTTCAGCAATGTGTTTGGAGATTCGGCGACGGTGGCCCACAAGTTCGACGTGCTGCGCCAGCACTGCGCAGCGGTGGGCCGGCCCTTCGATCACATCACCCGCTGCAACCATACCGGCATCATGATCGCGCGCGATGAGACAGCCCTGGAGGCAAAACGGAAGCGCTTCCCGCGCTTCGAGGGGGTGGCCGGCACGCCGGAGCAGGTGATCGCCCAGTTGGAAGCTTACGCGCGGGCCGGCTCGCAGTACGTCACATTCAACCTGGTGGACGACGCGCCGGTTGAGGCCATCGTGCTGCTGGGCAAGTCGGTCGTGCCGCGCGTCGCCGCCCTGTGAACTTCCTCAGGGAAACAGGGTGAGGTGCAACCTGTGGCGCATCCCGCTGTGCCTGAATGCAGGCATGGCAATCGAGGGTCCCATGCATCTGAACCGGCTTAGCAGCGGCCCCGTAACAGTATGCGTAGGCACGCACCATGCGCCAGAGAGCGCTGGCTGCGTGAAAGAGCCTATCCACTAGGCGCGCCCGCACGCCTTCCACAACCGCTGCGCGCATTCGAGCGCCTCATCGCGCGTCTGAGCGGGCACTTCCATCACCATGCGCGCCTGGGGCGGGTATTGCGCCAGCCACGTCCACGCCGGACCATCGCCCGACCACGAGTGCATCTGCGGCACTCTATCCGCAAAGAACGACCAGGCCTGGCGCAACACCTCGTTGGGCTGCACGAGGTTGAGCAGGCGCAGGTTCGGGATCAACCCGAAATTGCTCCACTGGTGCCGGGCGTTGGCACAGCAGTGCATGCCAATGCCCCCATAGCGCTGTGAAAGCTCCGCCAGTTCGGGCAGGTAATACTTAACGAACATGTCACCGCTGACGGCGCCCACCTCATCTTCGGAGAGAGTAATACCCTTGGGCATGTAATACGCCGGGTAATGTGCGATGAACTCATCCCCGTAGCGGCGGAACCACTCGTCCAGGAAGGTGACCAGCAGTTCCCTCACCCTGGCGGCCAGTTCCACGACCGCCTCCGGCGCCTCGCGCAGCGCGACGTAGACCCTGTTCTTGTCCCAGATCAGCGTGGCGATGTCCATCGGGCTCTGGATATCCACCAGCTTCATCAGCGCCTCGGGCCCGCCGCGGCGGCGCAACTCGTCTGCGATGTCGAACAGATCCGCCAGCGGCCGCACGCCCAGGTCGGGCACGCGCACGCCGGAGACCTGTGAGGCCTCGGAGATCAGCGGGCGCGCGAACGGCATGTCGTCCGCCGGGCGCTGCACGGGGCATCCGAAGGCCGCCGCGAATATCTCGGTGCCGGTGTAGGGGTCGAGGTACGGAATGGCGTCGTCATGCAGCCATTCCAAGCGCTCCATCTGGCGCTCGTATTGCCGCCACGCCCACTCGATGCGCTCACGCTTATTCTCGGGCCATGGCTGTGGCCTCGCAGGCACGCCGGGGTCGTATTGGATGAGGAAGAGATGGCCGGGCGGCCGGGACATGTCCAGGAAGTCACACCAGCGCTGCTTGCGCGCGGCCACGGTGTCAGGGGCGGCCGCCGCGTGAGTTGTCGTGATCGCGATGCCGTTGTCGTCAATGGCCACAAAGTACCTCCGAGCCCTATTATGCGGGCAGTTTAGCGCCATTCGCCGCCGTCTTTATTTCTGTGCTGCGCGCTCGTTCAGAAAGACGGTGAAGTCGATCTCGCCGGGTGACTGGCCGTAGCTGGTGAGCAGGGCGGCGGCTTCGCTGCGGTGTTGCATGCCGTGGTTGACGACGTGAAAGAGGCAGTGCCACAGGAGGCGCTCGCGCCAGAAGGCGGTAGTTCGCCCAGTAGTTGTAGTCGTACAGGTCTCGGATGTCCTGGATATTCACGTGAATCCCCCTACACGCGGCTGGATTTGGTTCAGCGATTTTATCGCTGGGCAACGGGCAGCCACCGGTACCAGATGGAGGCCTCGTACGCGCCAATGTCACAGTGCGCCCCCTGCGGGCGCGCCACGCCCCGCTCGTCCGTCGCGGGGCAGGTCGCGTCGTCGCCGGCGTCGATGGCCGGACTGCCGGGCAGCAAGGGGAGGGTCAGCACGCCGTCGCCATGATCGCCCAACGGCCCCAGGCGTGGGTTGGTTCCTGTCAATGACGTAGCGGCAGTAAAGCCGCAGGTGTTGGCTTCGTCCAGGTTGTGACCGCCGTCGTTCAAGCTGCCAAGGCAGTTGGTGCCGGTTATGCTGTTGGCGATGATGGAGTTCGTGAGCGTTACGGCCGACTCGCTATAAATTGCCGCCCCGCCGACGTCGGCCGCGTTGCCACTGAACGTGCTGTTGAGTACGCTCAGCGTGCCGGTGCTGTAAGCAGCCATGATGTTAGCCACGGCGCCACCCTTCCCCGAGATGTTATTAGGGTTGGTGTTGTCGTAATAATCGGCGTGGTTGCCCGTGAAGGTACTGTTGACGACACTCATTGCACCGTAGTTCAGGATGCCTCCTCCGGAACAGGCGTTGTTGTCGGCGAACGTGCTGTTCACGGCCACCGCCGTGCCACCGTTCAGGATGCCTCCCCCGCCTAGGCAATCTCTGCTGTATCCCCCGGTGTTTCTGATAAACTGACTGCCACTCACGCCGAGTGTGCCATGGTTCCCAATGGCGCTAACGTTGTCGACGAACGTGCTGTTGACGACGGTAGCCACACCGCCGTTTGAAATACCCATACTGACGTTGTGGTCAAAGGTGCTGTGTACTACAGTCAACAGCCCGTCGTTGTATATCCCGGCGACGTAATAAGTCCCAACGGGATCGTGTGCCTGGTTGGACACAACCGAGCTATCGATTAAAGTGAGTTCGCCTGTGCCCGCGTTGTATGCGGCACCGCCGTACGCGTTCTGTGACACGTTGCCGGCAAGCACGCTGCCAGTAACAACGAGCTTGCCAGCGTTGTAGACGCCCGCGCCGCCCATGTCGGCGCCATCAACAATCTGCAACCGGCTTAGGGTGACACTGGTTCCTGCACTCACAGAAAATACCCTTGTCCAGCCGCTGCCACTAATGGTGGGGGTAGCAATCGCGCTCGCGGCGCCGTCGACAGCCAGCGACTTGCTGATGACGATTTGCCCGCCGGTCAGGGTGATGGTCTGTGGCACGCTAAACACGGCCGAGGCGAACGCGACGGTGTCGCCGGCCGTGGCATCCAGCACCGCCTGGCGCAGGCTTCCGGGGCCGCCGTCGAGCGCGTTGGTGACGGTGACGGTCGCCGCGTAGGCCGGCCGTGCGAACAGCAGGGCCATGCCAGCCGTCGCGACGAAGCCCAGCAGCAGGAAGTATCCACGGCACAATGCGGCACGTTTCATCGTCGATCTCCGTTACTGGTGATGGTGACGGGTGGGCATCGTGCTGTCACCACGCGCGAAGACGTTGTTCTGCGTCTATGGTCTATTGCTTCATGACTCTCACGTGGAAGCCCTTGGCGTTGAGTCCGCGGGCAACCTTGGCGGCATTCTTGCGGTAGGTCCAGGTGGCCCAGTCGCTCTCGTCTGTCGTCCAGGGGCTCCCGTTCGCCGGCGGCCCCTTGCGCTGTCCGGCGAATTCCTTGTTCAGCCTCTGCTGATCGTTCCGGTTCCCGATCGTGTACCTGATTGTGTTTGCCACTTCATGTCTCCTATATCCATGACACTAGCACAACGGCTAGACCCCAGGCGTTCGTTAAACAGCATACTCGATTAGCCAGGCCAGATAGGGGGTACTCCCTGGCATGCTGGTCATCATCTCCCGATTGGCTGCGCTCCGGTTCAACCCCTGTCACTGCGGTGACAGACGCACGGGTTTCCCCCAACCGGCGGGTTAAATAACCCCCCCACCAGGGCAATGCGAAAAGGGAGTGCCCGTCGTAGTATCAGTTCATGGCCCGGTGTATATGTAGCCGATGCCCGATCTAAAACGCACTCCGCCCTGGCCCAGGTGCCGGCCACGCGGGTGGTGGAAGGTGCGTTCATCACTCCCGATCAATTTCTCGCGAACTGGTCGCCTGTCGCAGCAGGCGCGCCAGCCATCGACGTCTTGAGACCCATCACGAACCGCTACTTTCTGGCTGGCGCCGCCCTCCCGACACCTACTCGCCCAGGAAATCGCGCAGCTTGCGCGCGTGCGCGGGGTCGCGCAACCGGCTGAGCGCCTGGGCCTCGATCTGGCGCACCCGCTCGCGCGTGATCCCCATCTTCCTGCCCACCTCTTCCAGCGTGTACGTCTCGCCGTCCAGTAGGCCGTAGCGGAACTGCAGGATGCGCACCTCGCGGGGTGGAAGGGTGGACAGGATGTCGGCCACCTGCTCACGCAGCATCTGAGACGTCACGAGTTCCACCGGCGCAGGGCTGGTGTCGTCGGGGATGAAATCGCCCAGCACGCTCTCTTCCTCGTCGTCGCTGGGCGTCTCCAGGCTGATCGGCTGGCGTGCGGTCTGGATGATCTGTTCGGCCTTGCTGACCGTCACGTCCAGGGCCTCCGCCAGTTCGGCGACCGTCGGGTCACGCCCCAATCCCTGGGTCAGTTGATGGCTCACGCGCAGCAGCCGGTTGATCCGGTCGCCCATATGCACCGGCACGCGGATGGTGCGCCCCTGGTCGGCAATCGCACGGGTCACGGCCTGGCGGATCCACCACGTCGCGTAGGTGCTGAACTTATACCCGCGCCGCCAGTCGTACTTCCTGGTCGCGCGCATCAGGCCAACGTTGCCCTCTTGAATTAAGTCCAGGAACGGAACGCCACGCCCGATGTACTTTTTGGCCACACTGATCACAAGGCGGGAGTTCGCGTTGATGAGGTGCTCGCGCGCAGCCAGGCCGTCCTCGATCAACTGCTCCAGCCACTCCCGCTCCTTCTGCGAGACCTTACCCACCGCGAGGTTCTCTCGCGCGTCCCTGCTCCGCTCCATACGCTGCGCCAAATCGACCTCCTGTAGCGCCGTGAGCAGTGGCACGCGGCCGATCTCCTTCAGGTACAGGCCCACCGTGTCGTCGGACTCGACCGCCTCCAGGAGGTTGTCACGGGCCGAGTCCAGATCGTCGTCGTCCTCGTCGTCGTGATCGCCCATCGGGTCCGCGACATCGTCCTCACTCGCGACGACCGGTATCCCCGCATCGGTGAGCGCCGCCAAAATCTCTTCCCGCTGCTCGGGATCTTTCTCGGCATCTGGGAATACGGCCAGGATGTCATCATAGGTGACATAGCCCTTGTCGCGGCCGCCACTCAGGAGCTGCTCCTCGCTGGATAGCTCCTCCTCCGCGCTATCTTCCATAACCGCGGAGCGATCTGTTACAAGCTGTGGCGTTTTCACCCCTTTCTTCTTGCTGGTCATCAACAACCCTATATACACCCTAATACCAAGAACAACATGAAAATCGTTTAACCAGGTAGACGCGGGATCAGGTATATGAGGTTCCTCTTTTTTGAACAGGTAGATGGTGATACCCTGGTTCGGCCGTATCGGTTATGTCTTGGGTACCCCTTCAATGCGTAGCTGAGTATACACTGCGTCTGCAATTGGGCGCGCGCGGCTTCACTCAGGGAGGTATCGTGATTCACATCGTGCGCTACGCCGGCGCTCGCGCTTACGCACGCCTTGACGAGCCAATCGATCCCCGGCGCGAAGCGTGGGCTGGTCAGGACGGGCTGGTCAGCGGCCGCACTCCACTCCGCCAGAACATCCAAGCACTCCGGTGGTGCAGCATCCTCCCAGGGGCGGTTGAATAGGCCGATGGCGGCCTGCTGGCACTCGTGCAGGGCGCAGCTCGAGCGCAGCGCCGCCAGCGCCGCGCCCGGCGTGCGGGCCTGACTGATCGCGCGCGCGAGCGTGTAGAGCTCGGTCATCGTGTCCAGCGCCGCGCTTGCGATTACCTCACTCAGTTGCAGCATATTATTGGCCCCCTCCTGCAAGGGTCAAAGGCGCTCGCTTCGGCGTCATCGACACCGATGGAGGCATCTACCGTTATGGTTGCCTGGGGATTGATAAGTTGTGCTAGAAGGAGGTTAACGGGGATCATAATGATCTCCTCCGCTACAACAGTGTGTTTGGGCGCGAGTCGTTAACTGACACATCTGGAACCCATGGTATAAGGTGACGGTATCTGACGTCATCCGCTCATTGGGGAATTTAACTCCCCCCCAGGTGGGGGAGAAGTGTTAAAATTATTTTTGAAGTGGGGACTGCGAAGTAGCGAACCATAGGCCTTGTTTTTTACCTTTTATGTCCTACTCAGATGGCCGCCAGGAGCCGGGGGAGCCGTATCGAAGTGTTTTTGAAGCGACGGGCGACGGATTGCTCGTCGTCAATCGGCTGACCGGCTGCGTGGTGGAGGCCAACCCCGCGGCCGGTGCAATGCATGGCTATACGCGCGGTGAATTGATCGGCCTGCCCGTGACCCATTTGATGCATCCCAACAACTACGCCTCCTTCAGCCAATACGTTCAAGGGACAACGTGCGACGTGTTCGAGCTGCTGGCGGTCCATCTGCGCAGGGATGGCACGCCGTTCCATGCCGAAGTGCGCTGGGGCGGGTTCACCTACCAGAACATGTCATGCGTCCTGGGTGTCGTGCGCGATGTCAGTGCGCGGGTGCAGGCGGAGCAGGCGCTCCAGCGACGGGTGGAGATCCACGCGCTCGAGCAATCCACGCTACTGGAGATCTCTCAGATGCTGGCCGCCGGGCTGGAGCTCAAACCGGATTTGATCCTTGACCAGTTACGAACGTTGGTGGAGTACACGCATGCCGAGCTCTTCGAACTCCAAGAGACCACCCTGGTTGCCCTGGCCATGCGCGGGTCATCTCGACCGGAGCTGGTCGTGCCCTTCCACATTCACCTGGATGATCCTGCTACCGTGACTACGCTGTTGAACGAGCGCCAGTCGTTTCGCATCGCCGACGTCTGGAGCGCTGATCCGGAGGCGCAATTCATCCGTGCGCTCCTGAACAGCCACGTCACCTTACTGGAGGGCGTGCGGGCCTGGATGTGGGTGCCACTCATGGTGAAGGGCCGCACCATCGGCGGCATGAGCGTCGCGCACGCCCGGGCGGACTATTTCACCGCCCACCACGCCGACCTGGCCCAGACCATCGCCAACCAGGCCGCCATCACCATGGTCAACGCGGAGCTGTACGGGCGCGCGCAGGCACTCGCCAAGCTGCAGGAACGCCAACGCCTGGCGCAGGAGCTGCACGACGCCGTGAACCAGTCCCTCTTCTCCGCTGGCCTGATCGCCGAAGTGCTCCCGCGCCTGTGGGAGCAGAACCCGGATGAGGGGCGGCGGTCGCTGGAAGACCTGCGCCGCCTGACGCGCGGCGCGCTGGCCGAGATGCGCGGCCTGCTGGCCGAACTGCGGCCCGCCGTTCTCACCGGCACCGAGTTGGGCGACCTGCTGCGCCAGTTGGGCAACGCGCTCACGGGCCGCACGAACGTGCCGGCCAGCGTGACCGTTGTGGGGCAGGGCAGTTTGCCCCCCGACGTGCAGGTGGCACTCTACCGCCTCTGCCGCGAGGCGCTGAACAACGTGGCCAAGCACGCCATGGCCAGTCAGGTCAATATCCACCTGCAATACGCCCCAGGTGCGGTGGAGTTGCACATCCGAGACGATGGCCGCGGCTTCGACATGCAGCGTGCGTCCGCCGGCCACTCGGGTCTGAGCATGATGCGGGAGCGCGCCGAGGCGATCGGCGCCGTGCTGTCGGTCGTGAGTGAGCCCGGGTGTGGCACCACCGTTACCGTCCGTTGGGCGGAGGCGCCTGAGGTGAAGCCTGAATGACACCGGAATCCCGTATCCGCGTATTGCTCGTGGACGACCATACCATGGTGCGCCGGGGCTTGGCGATCTTCTTGATGGCTTTCGACGACCTGGAACTGGCGGGCGAGGCCGCCAGCGGCGACGCGGCGGTCAAACTGTGCGCCCAGGTGCAGCCCGACGTCGTGCTCATGGACATCATGATGTCGGGGCTGGACGGGGTCGCCGCAACGCGGGCGATCCGCCAGCAGTTCCCGCACGTGCAGGTGATTGCGCTGTCGAGCTTCAAAGAGGAAGCGATGATCCAGGGCGTGCTGCAGGCCGGGGCGATTGGGTACCTGCTCAAGGACGTGTCGGCCGACGAACTGGCCCAGGCCATCCGCGCCGCGCGCGCCGGCCGCGTCACCCTGTCCCCGGAGGCCACCCAGGCGCTGGTACATGCCGTTTCGCAGCCGCGGGCACCGGGCTCCGATTTGACGGCCCGCGAGCGGGAGGTGCTGGCGCTGATGGTGCAGGGGTCTAGCAACAACGAGATAGCCGAGAAGTTGGTCGTCAGCTCATCCACCGTGAAGTCGCACGTGAGCAACGTCCTCTCCAAGTTGGGCGTCGCCAGCCGCACCGAAGCCGTGGCGCTGGCGGTGCGTTACCGGCTCATCCCCTAACCGGGCCCGCTCCGGCCAATTTCCGCTTTGACCGCGGTGATGCTGCCCTCATTTCCCCCAACTGGCTGGGTCCTATATTCCCCGACCGGACGATGTACCACGGGAGGGGGGTTATAAGATCACCACAGGCAGGACCTAGTGACAAACCAGCCCCTGTGCTGGCGCGCGAAACTCAGACAGGCAAGGATCCTAAAATCGTGTAGCGAAAGTTGATCCTATCTCACCCACACTTTGTACTCGTCCTTGCTCCGGTCATAGCAGGTCGGCCAGCCCACACTTGGACGCGATACGCTGCGCAACGGCGTAGGCTGTCTCGTCGGTGTGATCGGCGGCTCCGCCTTGTTTGTCCGCTCGAAGGCGCTTGACTTCGTCCACTAACTGAAGGAGCCGCTCACCGTCAGGACCTGCCTCAACCTCATGGTCTTTGACCCGCCGGGCAACCTCAAGGGTAAAGGCTGCTTTTTTCTGTAGTTGGCTCATATTCACCTTTTAACCTTCGTCGCTGTTCAGCCAGCGTTATAACCACAATGTTAACTCGCAATTGCCCGCGTGGTTTTCCCGGCCGCCGATGCCCGCCCGCGTTATCGCCCTTCATACAACGTATCTCCTACCCTAATGCCCCAGCCGGAGGAAAGGCAAACGGCAGAAGGATACCCCGCCGCCGAGCCCTCTCGTGCAGTTGCTTGGCCAAGAGGAGCAAGGCGGGGCACCCACCGTCGTAATTGGAAGCGGGCAGGCCGGCCAACCCGCAGAAGCACCCGTTTAGACTTACCGGAGGTGCAATCGGGAATGCGCTGCTGACCGGCGACACGGATATTAACTTCAATTGGCTTGATGCATCACCCGCACCAGGTGTGAAAAATATCGACCAACATCAGGCTCGAGTACTTCGAAAATACTGGCCGGGCAACTATCCAGTGGTATTGTCAGATGTTAGCTGTGGGCCAAACCAGAGATTGCTCGTTGCATTCGAACCCATGAAATGGGAAGCGTGCTGAGGGATGTCCTGAGTAGAAGCAGACCATTTCCCCCAGTTGGGGGAAACGCAGAGCCCCCAGCTAGCCGATGACAATAAGGGTGTCTCCTCGTATGATGCTCTCTATAACTTAATGGAGTTGGTGAGATAGGTCGAGTCCCATAACTTACCGGATGGCACGGCTCTTAGCGTGACACGGCAGGATTTCGACCGGAGTTGATGTTCTTTACAATTGGAGGAACTGTTATGAGTGTTCTTGCACGGATCGTTGTAGGTTTGATTGCGGGTTGGTTGGCTGGTGTGGTGGTAAGGGGGAGCGGCTTTGGCCTGATCGGTGATGTCATCCTGGGCGTTGTGGGTGCACTGCTGGGCGGATTCGTAGCGACGAGATTCCTCGGTATGGCGGATCCCATCAGCGGGTTCAATCTCACCACGATTGTCGTCGCGTTCGTCGGTGCAGCCGTTATCGTCGTGATTGTGGGGCTATTGCATGGCGGCCCGCGCCACGCCTTCTAGACCAGCAAGCAACCAGAGCGATATCTGGACGCACTCGGTTACCCGAGCACGGACAACAGTGGTAGAGAAAAGCGCGATGTGAGTTGCGCTTTTCTCTTTGTATCGCCGAGTGCTGCACACATCGGCGGCTAGTTTCCGAATGCCAGGTTTACCCGTGTTCTGTGGAGCCACCGGTTCGCCCCCTAACCTTGACCCGCTCCGCCCCATATCCGCTTGCATCACGGTGATGCTGCCATAGTCTCCCCCAACTGGCGAAGTGAAATACCCCCCAACCAGGCGATGCGGAAAGGGAGGGCCCGCCGTAACATCAACGCGTGACCCGTGTATTCGTAGCCGACGCTCAATCTGATACCCGCTCCGCCCTGCGGCTGTTGCTGGTGGACCTCAAGATGCAGGTAGTGGGCGAAGCCAGCGACTGGCCCAGCGCCCTGGCCCAGGTACCGGCGGCCAACCCGGACCTGCTGGTGGTGGAATGGGAACTCCCAGCCGGGGTCGCCTCGGCGCTGGCCGAGTTGCGCGTGGCCTGCCCGAACCTGCGCGTCGTCGTGCTCAGCAGCCAATTGGAGGCCCGCCAGGCCGCGCTCCACGCCGGGGCCGACGCCTTCATCAGCAAGGGCGACGCGCCGGACCGCGTGACGGAGCGCCTGCTCGCCGCGACCGGTGACATTCGTACGCCAAACTGAAACCTAATGGCTTCCACATCAGGAAGCGGGTCCGTAGGAGGATGCAATGGAAGGTGTCGTAAGGCATGAGGACGTGCTTGTCCACTCGTTGCCGTTGATGTTACCGATGGCAGCCCAGCGCCTGTACGTCGACGCATATAAGCAGTCCATGGCACGGCCGATGGAAGGGGCACCCGACGAGTTGGCTCGCGAGAAGGTCGCCTCCCGCGACGCCTGGGCCGCGGTGAGGTGTGAGTACAAGGAAGACCTGGCGACGCTTAAGTGGAGCCGCATCGTTGACCCGGCCACGGGAAAAGAGGCGCCAACCGCGAAACACTCCGTCCTGGGCAAGATCCGGGGCATGTTCAGGTTTATATGACCGCTTTCGTATCAGGAAGCGAGTCAGTTGGAGGCTGAAATGACAGTCGAGACTGAGGTCGTATTCCCACGCTCGATGCGAGACATATTCCCTGCGGCAGCGCAGCAAGTGTATATCGAGACCTATAAACAATCCTGGGCGAAATCGGTGGCAGGCACCCACGACCAGTTGTCACTCGAAGGTGTGGCATCCCGCGACGCCTGGGACGCGGTGCGGCGCGAGTTCTTGGAGGACTCGGTAACTCATAAGTGGCGCCGTACCGGGGAACAGGTCGCAGCGGAACCCACGGGCACGGACAGACGGTCCTTCCTGGGCAGGGTCAAGGGCTTGCTCAAGCGCTAATCGCCTGGTGGGTGCGGTGTGCGCCTGCGCTGATGGTCCCCCACCCCTCAGGCTTCGGTGTTCAGTCATAAGGCAGCAGGGCGAACAGGCCTATCTGCTCAAGTGAGATGCGTCCTTCGTATGAAAGGGGGACAAGGAGATACCATGTCTATGAATCAACAGGTTAATGAAGTTGCGGTGGATCGCCGTGAAGAAACGGTAGTCACTCAGCAACCCGGTTATGCCGCGACCGAGCAGGTGACACGCGATGTCGCCGCGGAGCGTCGGCTCGTCTTCTACCAGATCACACGGGTTCTATGGGCCATCCTGGGCTTGATTGAGATCCTGCTCGGGCTGCGCTTCTTCTTGAAGCTGATCGCGGCCAACGCAGAGAGCGGCTTCGGCGCCCTCATCTACGGCGTATCGGGGGTGTTCACCGCGCCGTTCGCGGGATTGGTTTCGACGCCCACGTCCGGCGGCAACGTCCTGGAAGTGACGACCCTGATCGCCATGGCGGTCTACGCCCTGTTCTTCTGGATCGTCGTGCGCGTGATCGGGATCGTGGCCGATCGTCCGAGCGCCCGCACGACCATGCGCTCGGTGCACGAGCAGATGCCGGACGGCATTAATCGCTCCTCCCACAGTACCAGGATTGGTTAACGCCGGCGAAGGCACAGACCCGCGCACGTACCCGGCGGTTCTGTTGGTCACTCAGGAGCACGAGGCGCCCATGCCCCAGACACCGCACATCGAGCGACATTTCACCGGGTCCGACACGGTCAGAGACATCGTGATCGGCATGTCCGACGGCTTGACCGTTCCGTTCGCGCTGGCAGCCGGTCTGTCGGGTGTGGTCGGCACAACCACCGTCATTGTGGTCGCGGGCCTGGCGGAAATCTCCGCGGGGTCCATCGCCATGGGGCTGGGCGGCTACATGGCCGCCAGGAGCGACGCAGAGCATTACGTGAGCGAGAAGGCAGTCGAAGAGGCGGAAGTCCGTGAGAAGCCGGACGTTGAGGCGACTGAAGTCGCCGACGTGTTCGAATCCTACGGCCTGACGCCGGCAGAGAGCAGGCCCGTGGTGACCGCCCTACGGAAGCGGCCACTGGCCTGGGTTGACTTCATGATGCGGTTTGAGTTGGGGCTTGAGAAGCCCGATCCCAGGCGCGCACTCCGCAGCGCGGGAACGATTGCCGGGGCTTATATCGCGGGCGGCTTCGTGCCGCTTTTCCCGTACCTTATTTTCCGGACGGCCAGCACGGCGCTGGTCGTCTCCGTAATCGCCACCCTCATCACGCTGGGGATCTTCGGCTATATCAAAGGCCGTTTTACGGGCGTGCCGCCGCTGCGGAGTGCGTTCCAAACGGTGTTGATCGGCGGGCTGGCTGCGGGGGCGGCATTTCTGATCGCGCGGGCCATCTCATGAGAGCTCGCAAGCCGCAGCAAGCAGCTTGACGTGTCTCGCGGGGAGTTAAGAATGAGCGGCGTTCATCGGGCGCATCCCCTAACCAGGGGGAAGACTAATTCCCCATACGGCGGATGGCAGCCGGGGCAGGTACCCGTATGATCAGACCGTCAACGAGTGCTCTGCACTTTGGGCGGGCAATCGCCACCCCCTGCCGCCCCGATCACCTGCGCGCCTGGGGAGCGCGCCTCTCCGGCGGTGAGGGGCATTCGGACAAGGTCGCGTTATGGGAATACTGGCATGGGTGATGGTTGGAATGGCTTCCGGCTGGTTCGTCGGCCGGTTGATGAAGCGTCCCGGTTCCGCAGCTCTCGCGGACCTCCTCGTCGGAGCGCTGGGGGCTCTGCCCGGCGGCATGTTGGCTGCGACGTTGTTAGGCATATCGAACTCGATTGAGGGCTTCAACGTGGTAACGATCATGGCCGCATGCGCCGGAGCCGTCGTCCTGGTCGTGTCTGTTAAGTTGTTGAATGGCAGCCACTTGGCTGCCGCAGAAAGATGAGTGTTGGAGATATCTGTTATGAGTATTTTGGCATAGATCGTCGTGGGCCTGGTCGCGGGCTGGTTGGCCGGTAAGGTGACGAGAGGGAGCGGCTACGGCGTGATAGGAGACGTCATCCTGGGCGTCGTCGGCGCATTGGTCGGTGGCTTCCTGGCTACGAACGTCCTTGGCATCGCGAACCCGGTCAGTGGCATCAATATCACCACGCTGATTGTCGCGTTCCTGGGGGCGGTGGTGGTCGTGGTGGTGGGGGGCTGTTGACTGGCCGGCGCCGGGTCGCCTGACCTCAGAGGCAGCCGCAAAATGCCGGGCAGGCCCATGGCGGCCTGCCCGGCGCACGCCAACTCGTATCCCCTGTATTGACGGTTACGGCCGAGTGGGGTGGTGAGTATGCATAACCTTTCAGATTCTGATCCGCACGAACAAACAGTGGAACTCAAGATCCGGCCATCGCAGGTAGCCATCGTGGCACTCACGCTGCTGGCGGTGGTTGGCGCCGCGCTTCTCATTCTACGCTTGGTTGACGTCCTGATTCTCGTGTTCATTGCCCTGGTGATCACCGCCACGCTCCGGCCGATGATGTCTGCTTTGCAGCACCGGGGGATACCCAAGGTTCTGGCTCTTCTGCTCATCTATCTGGGCATCCTGGGCGTACTTGCCGGTTTGTCCGTGCTGGTGGTTCCGGAACTGATCGAGCAGGGGGGAGCACTCGTCCGCGGCCTGCCACAGGTGTACGCCGGCCTGATTGTCTCGCTGAAGGAGAATCCTAACGCGATGATTCGTACCCTGCCACAGATGCTGCCGACCGGGGACCAGTTAGCCAGCCAGTTACAGGCATTGGTTGGCACCGTACTGACCGGGGTGTTGGGCATCGGCGTGGGCGTGGTCGCTTTCCTGGCCCAGACGATCAGCGTCGTCGTCCTGAGCATCTACCTGACGCTTGACCAGTCGCGGTTGGAGCGATTCTGGCTGTCGTTGGCCCCCGCAGCCCGGCGGCCGGAACTGCTGGCCATCTGGCGTGAGATCGAGAGCCGCCTGGGAACCTACGTGCGTGGCGAACTCCTGCTCATGACGTTTATCGGAGCGCTGGCAAGCCTGGGCTACCTGGCGATTGGTCTGCCTTATCCCGTGGCGCTCGGGACGTTGGCCGGGCTGATCGAGTTCGTGCCGATGGTCGGCCCGACCCTTGGCGCGATTCCGGCCATCGTCGTCGCCCTGTCAATCTCCCCGCAGGCGACCTTACTGGTCGTGGCGTATTCGATCGTGATTCAGGTGGCCGAGAACAACATCCTGGTGCCACGGCTGATGGGGCACTCGGTCGGCGTAAGCCCGGTCGTGGTCATCCTGGCCATTTTCGCCTTTGGCAGCCTGCTTGGGATCCCTGGGGCATTTCTAGCTATCCCCCTGGCGGCTATCCTCCAAGTCCTGATGGACCATCTGGTCGTCCATGCGGGCGTTAGCTTTGCCGAAGAACCCAGCGCAGGCTCCACCAACATTATATCGTCCATGCGGGCGCAAATTCGACGATTGCGCGCCGAAGGGCTGCAGCGGCTGCGAAGCGGACATGGCCGCATAAACTTGTCCACGGGAGACAAGGACGACGTGGATGGTCGGGTGGATCATCTGTTGAGCAATGCTGACCAGGTCCTTACCGGGGCCGAGTACACGTCTGGCACGGACACGGCCGAGGTGCACACGGCGCTCCTGGCCGAGGTCCACCAGGCCATCAATAAGGCCGGCGAGATGGTCGAGGAGGCCAAAGCCGAAACGGCGACCGAGCGCCTGGACGGGAAGCCGCCAGGGCAACCGGAATGAATCTGAAGCTTGCCTGGAGCGTGCTCGCCGATACTTTCTCCAAGTGGAATGAGCATAAAGCGATTCGCCTGGGAGCAGCACTGGCCTATTTTGGGATCTTCGCAATTGCCCCCGTACTGATTATCGTCATTGCTATCGCCGGCCTGGTCTATGGGCGGGAGGCCATCGAAGGCAACATTGTCAACTCGATCAGTGGGGTGGTCGGGAGCAGCACCGCCCAATTCATTCAGGAACTGGTCAAGATTGCCAGTCAGCCGCGCGAGGGAGTGATCGCCGTGGTGGTGGGCATTGCCGGCATCGTGCTCGGCTCGACCGGTTTGTTATACCAGCTCAAAGACGCGCTCAACACGGTGTGGGAAGTCGCTCCGAAACCAGGTTATCGGGTTGTGGATATGATTCGGGACAACGTCTTGTCCTTCGCCATGGTACTCGGGCTCGGGGTTCTCATGCTGGTATCGCTGCTGCTCACAGCCGGTGTGAGCGCGGTCGGCTCATTTATGGGTCGCGTCGTTCCGGGGGGCGAAACGGTCTGGCGCCTGGCCGACTTCGGCCTGTCGTTTGGCATGGTCACCCTGTTGTTTGCCGGCATCTTCAAGTTCTTACCGGATGTCCGCATCGCCTGGAGCGACGTGTGGCCCGGAGCGATTTTGACAGCTCTGCTCTTTGACGTGGCGCAGGGGGCGCTAGGGGTGATCATACGCCTGGTCAATCCCGGTCTGGCGTTCGGTGCGGCGGGAGCCCTGGTCGTTATCCTGCTGTGGGTCAACCTGGCCTCGCTGATCCTGCTATTCGGGGCGGAGTTCATCCGCATCTACTCCATGCGATTCGGCTCGCAAGTTCAACCCAAGGCGTATGCCGAGCCGCTCACGGCGGAAGCGAAAGCGACACAGGGAATGCCTGCGAAATAGCGGGTGCCGGAATCTAGCCGTGATTGCTGTCGCTGGGGCAACTAACCGATGGTGCGGGTTCACGGACTGAACTTCGCAAGGGGTAACCTCATAAAGCCATGCTCATCCGGTTGCAGACCACCCCACAGCCCCTCGCCAACTGAAGCCCTGCACACCGGAGGACTGCCCGGCTTGTCGCGGTGAGTTGTCGCACTTCGGCGCCAGCTAAGCGGCGACCGCTGCGGACGGCGGTGTGCTCACCCCCTATGTGGAGGTCATGAGCGCTCGCGGACGCAAGAGGCGGTTGCCCACCGCCGGCTACGCCTGCCCCAGCCTACGCCGCACCGCCCGTAGAACCCTCCGGACGTTGCGCTCACACACGGGCCGTCCCAGGCGACGCTCCGCTTGGCGCCGTAGCATCGGCGTGGTCCACGCGAAGCCGCGATAGCCATACCGCGACGGCGGGGTGCCCAGCAACTCGGCGACCACATCGCCCACCTTCGCCTCAAATCTGTCCGCTTACCTGGATGTGGCTGTTTTCTTGTTCCACTTCATCTTAATGGTGTAGTTCGCCTCAGCGTCAAGTTTGCACACAGCGAAAAGACCAGCCTCGCCAATGGTCTTGATGCCATATGTCACTTCTACCTCGTCGGCATCGAGTTCAGTTAGTTGATGCCATATGGCAGTTGCGGTGTGCTTGGCTGCGCTTAGTGCGTTTTCGAGCTTCTGGTCTACCGGGATGATTACATCTCCGCCACGGTTTGCGGCCTTCGTGGCGCGGCCAGTCGATGCATCGGCTTCGACCAATACCTTTGAACCACCCTCCAATTTGTACTCGATATATGTTGCCACGATATTCCTCCAGTGATATCACCGATTTGCCGCCTGTAGCAGGATTTCATACAACGTATCATCCAGCTTGCCCTTCGTCACCAGCTAAAGCTCCTGTCCCTTACGCGCCTCTCGCCCTTCACCACCTGCTCCAGTTGCTCGTTGTGGGCCTGCCAGGAGTTTTTATCGTCGCCTGGGTGGACGGACACTTAGATAGTAACAGTAACTCGACTGGATGTGCAGCGCAAAAACCTGGCGGAAATGGTACCCGGTGATGTCCAACGTGATTGCGAGAGGGAACATCCGTGCGGCGGAGGGGTCGAGGCCGTTGGCCAGCAGCGCCAGCACCAGGCTGATCCGACGGGGCGGGGTTTTGAGGTGGTACAACGGGGTGAACTTGCGCTCTGACACGGTCGTGCCACTGGCCTGACACTTCCAGCGCTGGATGTGGTCGGTCTTACCGCGCACCCCACACGAGACCATGGCGTGGATCGTTTCGACCCCGCAGCCGAAGTACGTGCAGTCCGGGTTCGGGCAGGCCACCCCCTCGGAACTCCAGCGTTTCCTGGCGCCGCGCGGACTGCGTGCGGTCTTCCAGGAGACGACCTCATTTCCAGCAGCCCGCACCCGCCACGTCTATGATGCTCAGCCGGAGTGTGCCGTGCGGATGTGCATAGACTGTTAACCGACTTTGCAGGAGCCGTACAGTCCGTTGGGACTTGGCAGTTTGAAGGTTGCGAGTATAGAAAACATATCGGCACTCAGTCAATACCCTGTGGAACCCTTGAGATCACCTGTGGGTTCGTTCAGTTGAAGCAAAAGGGTTGTGACCGGACCCTTGGCTTACCGGGTGGGGAACGCCTCTTACGCGGGCCTGAAGGCGACGCAACCGGTCATTCACTCGGGTTGCTTTCGTTCTCCAGGAGGGTATCGAAATGGGCATTTTGACGTGGCTCGTGGTGGGATTGATCGCGGGCTGGCTAACCGGCCTGGTCGTGAAGGGCGGAGACTTTGGCATCATCGGTGACATTATCCTCGGCATTGTGGGCGCGCTGCTAGGCGGCTTCCTCGCGGGCGCACTGTTCGGTGTGACCGACGCCATCAGCGGATTCAACCTCACCACGTTGATCGTGGCCTTCATCGGCGCGGTCATCGTCGTCGTTATCGTGCACGCGCTGACTGGGCGGCGTAGGGCCGTGTAGGTTCGTGTGGTCAACGGAAGAACAGGAGCCTGGGTTCGCCCAGGCTCCCGCTTCCCCCTCGTGGGGTAAACACCCCACGAGGTAAAAACCGTGCAAGCGCGGCTATTGATGAGTGTTCCTTGTCTGACAGTTGCGCTGATGCTTACAGGTGGTTCGTCCGTCAATGCGGCCGATCTGGCCCTACAGCTCCAACATAGCGCCTGATGGTCATTGCTGTGCCGGAGCCAGAGGATCCAGATACGTATCCTGGCGACCCAACTCACTCGGCATGGCCGTTCCGCTTTCTGAAGTATCGTCTCCCGTACAGGGAGTCATGGCGGCCTGGCCGTAGCAATAGCCCGCCGCGGCTTGCGCAACGACCATTATCGGTATAAAATTTTTCAACGGTCTTAGCAATCACGTTTTAGCAGATATCATCTCTCTTTTCAAGGTTCAATCTGTTGAGACAGAATACATGCTAACTCGGTTGACGCCACTGTTTCATGGCCGTGCGCACACCCTTCTCATAGGAGCGTTCCGATGGCGCCAACACCATCAGGAAGGGCCAGGCCCATACCTGCTGCGCAAACGGGATCGGTACCAACAGCATCAGGGTGTCCCAACGTAATCCGCTGCCCTTGACGAAGTGGCTCTCGTCCTTCAGGTCCCTCACGCGCAACACGGCCGTGACGGTCCGCTGACCGCGCGCCAGAATCGCGCCGGCCAGCAGCACCTGAACGTGGCCCCACCACTGTGGCGAGAAGTACATCGCAAACAGCGCGCGAATCTTGGTATAGCCGCTGTGCAAGGTAAGCCTCCGTGAAACGTTCTTGGCAGACCTCGTATCCACCAGCTTACCTTGTATCTTTCCCGCGTTTCAAAGGAGGCCAAAAAATGCACAAACTAAAGCACTTAACGATATCAACCATCCTGGTTATGTTACTTTCATTGGCAGGCTTACCATTCGATGTGTCTGCACGCTCGCTCGCGGCCACTTCGCCCACACTGGGTGCGTCAGGGAGTTACTCCGTTCTGGCTGGCTCGACAGTAACGAATACTGGTCTGACCACCATCCACGGAGATGTGGGTGTCGCTCCAGGCACCGCAATTACTGGCTTTCCTCCGGGTATCGTTGGTCCCCCGGGCACGATACATTCCAATGATGCGAGCGCTATAGCGGCTCAGTCGGATAACCTCGTTGTATTCGGCACTCTCGACCAGCCCTGCGATCAGACCTTCGGGGCGGTGGACCTAACTAAAACCTTCCCTCAGGGTGTCGGACCGGGTGTCTACTGCTCCACCAGCAGCTTCTCACTGAGTGGGAATCTAAACCTCGTTGGGTCAGGCGTCTGGATTTTCAAAACGGTGTCAACACTCATTACATCGCCCGCTTCATCTGTTACCGGTGGCGACCCTTGTAACGTGTGGTGGAGGATTGGTAGCTCCGCGACTCTCGATACGAGCACTCTGTTCATAGGGAATATCTTCGCGCTCACGAGCATCACCATGAATACCGGCGCATTTTTGAACGGCCGAGTCTTGGCGCAGACTGGCGCAGTAACGTTGAACTCCAACACCATCACCGGTCCGAACTGCGCTGAGCAGGCGACGAGCACGCCGACGGCCTCACTGACGCCTGTGCCACCAACGAACACGCCGGCGCCGACCGCACGGCCGACCTCACGGCCTGCCCCGCAGCCGACCTCAGCGCCGACCGCACTGCCAACCGCACTGCCAACCGCATTGCCGACCGCCACGCTTTTGCCGATTGTCACTGGTTTGCCGAGCACTGGCGGTGCGCCCACACAAAACGCAGATTTCCCCTGGAGCCTGGTGATCGTCGGTGTCTTCAGCGCCATAGCTTTGGTCATAGGCATTCAAGCACACCGCAGCACCTATCGGCCTAAGCAATAACGGTAATATCGTACGAACTATGAGTATGCGCACTCGCCGCAGTACACTCGCTTGCCTCGTGATCGTTCTACTCTATGCGGCAGTGCTTGCGGGATGTGGGGAAAAAGACACGGGGGAGGCCCAGCCAGCGCCTCCCCCGATCCTTATACTATATCCGTCGGATCAACCGACAGTTCAGCCATCAGTTCAGCCCACAGTCCAGCCATCAGTCCAGCCGACACCCACACTCTTTGCCCTTGGGCCGCTCATAGATTCGAGCCTCGACCTAAGGGCTGGGCCTGTAGACGTGCCGCTCGAGCTCCAGATTCCTTCACTCAAGGTCAGTGCCCCCGTGCTTGGAGTCGGGCTCACATCGGAAAATGTGATGGATGCGCCCAAAGGTCCTATTGGCGATCCGGTCTGGCATACGGCATTTTGGTATCGCGGCAGTGGCATCCCGGGCGACGTAGGCACGGCCACGATTGCCGGGCACGTCAACGATCCGCTTGGACAGCCCGAGGTCTTTGCTCACCTCCAGGATCTCCATCCCGGTGACCTGATCATCGTCCACGATACTACGTCAAACATTGACATTCGCTTCACTGTTGACCAGATCAAGGTCTACTCCAACCAAGAGTCTTCCGACCCGTCGGTGCTTACACAGATCTACGGTGCCGGGCCGGTTGCTGGCACTGGACCACAGCCGGCACTCGATGGCCTCTCCCACCTGACGCTCATCACCTGCGCTGGAAACTTCGTCAACGGCCAGTACGATCACCACACGGTCGTCTACGCGACGCGCAGCAAGTGAGAGCAAACGGA
The DNA here is from genome assembly GCA_021788625.1 of Chloroflexota bacterium. Taxonomy (GTDB): domain Bacteria; phylum Chloroflexota; class Anaerolineae; order J036; family Brachytrichaceae; genus CAIXPS01. Next base: position 5,578 of record JAJYKL010000052.1, on the reverse strand, counting down.
GTTCTCGTCGACCCCGCAGAGCCATAGCACCATTGCAGCATGGCATTAGAATGCATGCATGGTCCTCATCTACCACCCTAACACACGTTCACACATTAGCCACCAGGCGGAGGGCCCAAGTCATCACCGACGTATCGTGATACGGATGCGACACGACCCGTCAGTGCTCAACCTTAAGCTATGTCTACCTTAACCGGGCAACCGCTCGACTCCCCGTCTTCCACCGACATTTCGTCACTCCTTCAACGAGCCACCAGCGCGATCCCCGACACCTTCTACATCTACGACCTGGTTGCACAGCGTCTCGTCTACGCCAACCACCAGGTCCACACCCTCTTCGGCTATACCCGTGAGCAAATCCAGGAGGTGGATCTGGAGTCCACCTCGCAGATGATCCACCCCGCCGACGTCAGCACCCTGCCGCAGCACCTCAAACGGCTCGAGAGTGCTAAAGATGACGAAATCATCGAATATGAGTACCGCCTTCGCTACGCCAACGGCGAATGGCACTGGCTGCACACCCACGAAGTCATCCTGACGCGAACGGCGGACGGCCGGCCGCAGCAAATCGCGGGTTCAATGCAAGACATCACTGCCCTCAAACGCGCCGAGAACCACACCGCCATCCTCCAGAAAATCACATCCCGATTTTCGGGGGCGAGCACCGTCACCCAGGTCGCCGAGACCATCCTTGACGAAGCCACCTCCTCCCTGGAAGGACATGGCGGCGTCGTGGCCTTGCTCACCCAGGACAAGCAAGCCCTCCAACTGGTCAGCGCTGCCAACCTCCCACGGGAAGTTGCCGAGCAATTCCAGCATCTTCCGCTCCATCTGCCCACCCCACTCACCGACGCCGCCCGCACCGGCCAGCCCGTGTGGATCGCATCCCGTGAAGAATACCTCACGCGCTACCCCCACCTCCAAAACACGCTGATCAGCACAGGCACCCAGGCCAACGCCACACTCCCCCTGCCCATCAACCAACATGTGATCGGCAGCGTCAGCCTCAGCTACCCCATCCCTCAGCCGTTCCCTGCACCGGATCGCGAATTCCTGTCAGCGCTCGCAGGCCAGTGTGCCCAGGCCATGGAGCGGGCCCGCCTGTACGAGGCGGAGGTCCAAGCCCGCCAGGCGGCGGAGAAGGCCGACCAACTCAAGATGCTCTTCCTGGGGATGATCTCGCACGAGTTACGCACGCCGCTGTCTTCCATCAAAGGTTTCGTCACCACCCTCCTGGCCACCGACGTGACCTTCTCGCCCCAGGAGCAATATGACTTCCTGTACACCATCAACCAGGAGGTCGACCGCCTCACGGAGCTGATCGACCAGTTGCTCGACCTATCGCGCCTGCAGGCGGGGACCCTGCACATTCAGCCCGAGCTTCAGCCGGTCCGCACCATCCTCATTGCCGCAACACCTCAACTTAACACAGTGACGGCCCAGCATGAACTCGTGATCCGCCTGGACGAGGACTTACCCCACGTCATCGCGGACACCCGGCGGATCGCCCAGGTACTCATCAACCTGGTCGGTAACGCGGCCAAGTTCTCACCCCCCCAGACCCCTATCACTGTCACTGTCACCGCACGGGACGGGGAAGTGCAAGTGGACGTCAGCGACCAAGGGGTAGGCATCCCAGCCGAAGCGCGACAAACGGTTTTCGAAGCCTTCAGGCAGCTCAAACACCCAGGCTACACCTCCCCGAAGGGGGCTGGCCTGGGCCTAGCGATCTGCAAAGGCATCATTGAAGCGCACGGCCAACACATCTGGGTCAGCGCCAACCAACCCCAAGGCACTACTATTTCCTTCACGTTGCCCACACAGCCGAACCACACATAGCATCCTACTGGCAGCACCTAGAGAGTGAGCCAGAGGGAAGAGAATCTCGTTTTTGCGCTCCCCCCAACTGGCTGAGCCGGATATGGCCCAACCAGCCGATGCCCCCCAGGACAGCGGGTTATACAATCCACCCATGCAGGACTCGGTGACGCGTCAGTAGTACCGTATCCTCAGCTTTGGGCTGTGGTTTGGACTGTGGAATGGAGTCAAGTACCCCACGCATTGAGTTCAGCCCAAGGTGTATGGATGTTGACATGGGGAAGATGTATTGGGAGTGTGGAGCTATAAGTGTAAATACGAGAGTCAAGGGACACGCGCAAAGCCTGGAACATAAGGGTAAAGGAGCCGCTCTTAGCGCCTCGACCAGCCCTCTGATGGAAGCACTCATGCGCCTGGGTTATGTGGCACGTGGGCTGGTGTACGGCGTCATCGGGCTGCTGGCATTACAGGTGGTGCTGGGAGCAGGCGGTAAACTCGCCGATCCGCAAGGCGCGATTGCTGCTATGGGTCAGACCGCCATCGGCAAGATCCTGCTGTACGTTATTCTGGCCGGACTGGTAGGCTATGGATTGTGGGGGTTCATCCGGGCCATCACCGATCCGCTACACAAAGGCGATGACGCCAAGGGGATTGCGGAGCGCGTGGGGTATGCCGTCAGCGGGATATCCTATATGTTGCTCGCACTGGCGACTTACAGTCTGATCACGGGCGGGGCAGCGGCAGCTCATAATGGCGCACAAACCGCGCAAACCCAGCAGGCTGCCGGAACCATCCTTTCGCAACCGTGGGGAGCGTGGGTCCTTGGACTCGTAGGCATAATCATCATAGCGATCGGACTATTGCAGGTCTATCAGGGCATCCGCAGTGACTTCAACGGGCAGTTTCATCCCTACGCACTGAATAGTTCGCAGCGGAAATGGATCACCCGATTGGGGCAGTTTGGCACGGCGGCGCGTGGCGTGGTCTTCACGCTGATCGGCCTATTCCTGTTTCTGGCGGCCTATAACAACGATCCCAGCCGCGCCCAAGGCATTGACGGGGTTCTCATTGCACTGTTACGCCAGCCCTACGGCGTGTGGCTGCTGGGCGTCGTTGCACTGGGACTGATCGCCTTTGGTTTGTATTCGGTCATGGGCGGACTTTGGCTGCGTTTTAAAAATAGGTGGGAGGGATATCTTGGACACGACCAACACGACCATGACTAAGAAAAATAACGCCGAGCGGGCCTTATTGATTGCCAACCCCGGTTCCGGTAAAGCCTCGGGCAGAACCGCGCTGATTGCGCAAGTGACCCGCTACCTGCAGGATCAGGGCGTCAAGGCGGATGTCGCGGTGGCAAAGCCGAAGGAAGAAGCCATACCCATTGCCAGGAAAGCGGTTAAGGAGGGCTACAAGGTGGTGATCGCCATGGGGGGGGCGATGACACCATCGAAGCCATCATACGGGGCGTGGCAGGTACCAAGACGCGTCTGGCCATCATCCCCGCCGGCACGGCCAATAACCTGGCCAAAAGCCTAGGCATCCCCGCAGACCCGCAAGCAGCCTGTGCATTGGTTGCCTCCGGTCTTATGCGCAAGCTGGATATGGGCCAGATACAGGTCAAGAAAGGGAAGAAACTCCTATTCTTCGAGATGGCCGCCGTTGGGATAGAGCCAACCCAAATCACCGCGGGCTGATCGTTCGCAATGCATCATCTGGCGGTTGTTTGGATAATGCGAGTCGCCATTACCTGCGAGATGCACTGTGAGCATACCAGCACCCGCTCCCTTACGACCGCCAGGATCCTCGTTGCCAACGCCAGCACTTGGTGTCAGTACTGTAAAGCGTTGTCCACGGGTCAAGCGTAGGCAACGTGCCGGCTGCCCTGCAACCTATAGTCAAGGGCGGCCGTTCTGAGACTGGCGGGTCTAGCGTGGGTTTGGTCGAGGAGAATGAACATGAATACGGCAGGGAAACAGGTGCGCACGCAGGATGTTATCGCGTTTGACGACCCGCCCGTTGCGAAAGCACTCTTTGGCAATACGCGCTGGGCGTGGATCTGGTTGATCCTGCGCCTGTACGCCGGTTACGAATGGCTGTCGGCGGGAGTGGGGAAAGTACAGAGCCCCGTCTGGGTGGGCGGCCAAGCGGGTGTTGCGATCACGGGTTTCGTCAAGGGCGCTCTGGCGAAGACGGCGGGCTGGTGGGGGTGGACCGCTGGCTGCTGCCGGCCTTGGGCACGCCTTGGCGGCCAGGCCACATTTTCAATAAGGGTGGCACTGTGGGAGCGCCACCAGAAACGAAGGGTATGGGCCAGAATTGAATGAGGACGGGACTGGCCGTCACCTGCTAGTACTGAGTCAATCACAATAGGAGTAAAACATGCAAATCCAAATGTATACCGACCATAACATTGCAGGTCACCAAGCACTGGCCGCTCAAGTCAATGGTGTAGTGGACAGTGCCCTGCGCCGATTCAGCGATCACGTCACACGAGTGGAAGTCCACCTGAGCGACGAGAACAGCGACAAGAGCGGCCAGAACGACAAGCGCTGCGTGATGGAAGCCCACCTCGAAGGCCGCCAGCCCATCGCGGTCACTCACCAGGCGGCGACCCTGGAGCAAGCCATCGACGGCGCTGCAGATAAGTTGGCCCGATTGATCGAGAGTACCATCGGGCGGCTGCGCGAACAACAGAGTCGCAGGACTGACCCGCCTCCACCTGGCGTGTGACTCACAGATCAGCCATGAGCGACACATCGGCGAGCCTGCGCCGAAAGATCGACAGCGTCGGAGATATCCAATCCGTCGTCTGCACAATGAAGGCCGTGGCCGCCGCGAGCACAGCCAGCATGTAGTCGCGGATGGCAGCCGAGGGGGCTGCTTGTACGATGATACGGATTTAGGGATGTGCAATCTGAAAGGTACAGTTCGTTCACATTTTAAGAAGGGGGATATGACATGCTTTATGGAGTAAAACAATTGCACGGTTACAAACTGCGCGAAACCAATGGGGACATCGGCGACGTACGCGAGGTTTACTTTGACGACCAGGCGTGGTGTGTACGTTATTTCATTGTAGAGACCGGCACATGGCTATTTGGCCGCAAGGTGCTGATATCGCCCGTCGCGGTCACTGGCATTGATTCCGCGAACGCGGTCATCTCCGTGAATCTCACACGTGAGCAGGTCAAGAATAGCCCGGATATCAGTACCGATGCGCCGATTTCCCGCCTGATCGAGGCACGCCTGAGCGAGCATTACGGATGGCCGGGGTACTGGGGAGCCAATTATGGATTGAGCAACGGTATGAGTTACCCGTTTGGTGTGACATACATAACGCGAATATCTGATCGGGCGCCTACTGAATCAAAGGTTGAGCGTGAGGTCAGAGAAATGGAGGACCAACATATCCAGGAATCGCATCTGCGAGGCAGCCATGAGGTAACGGGTTATCACGCTGTTGCCAAGGATGGCGATATCGGACATGTGGAGGATTTCGTCATTGACGACGTGAACTGGTCCATTCGTTATCTGGTGGTGGATGCAGGGGGTTGGTTATCAGACCGTAAAGTACTGCTGGCGACGGAGTGGATAGAGAGCATCAGTTGGGGCGACTCACGCGTCTATGTTCATTTGCAAAAAGCCATCATCGCCAATAGTCCCCCGTATGATCCATCTCAGCCTATCACGCGTGAGTACGAAACGCGTCTCTTCGCAAGTTACCAACGGCCAGGATATTGGGAAACACCGCCTGCTC
>JAJYKL010000051.1 GCA_021788625.1 Chloroflexota bacterium | reverse complement strand
CCACCGGGCGGCCAGTTCGGCGTTCAGCAGGCTGCCACCAGCGGCTCCGCGTAGAGTGTTATGCGCCAGCGTGATGTACTTCACACCACAATCTCCAAATAACGGTTCGGCCCGCACGCGTCCCACCACCGTGCTCATGCCTTTGCCGGTGAGCCGGTCGCGGCGCGGCTGGGGACGATCAGGCTCGGTGCGCACCACCACCGGTTGGTCAGGCGCCATGGGCAGACCCTTGACCTCATCGTAGCGGTAGTCGTTGAGCGCGCGCATCACCTCGCCGGGTTTGGCCGGTGAAGCCAGCTCGACCGACAGCGTGACCATGTGGCCGTCGATCACTGGCACGCGGTTGCAGTGGGCACTCAAAGCCAGTGGCGCGTCGTCAATATGGTCTTCGTGCAAGGCGCCCAGCAACTTGCGCATCTCGGCTTCCAGCTTTTCCTCCTCGCCCTTGATATACGGCAGAACATTATCGGTGATGTCGAGCGACGAGACACCGGGGTACCCCGCACCACTCTCGGCTTGCATCGAAACAGCGAACACGCGCTTCACCCCGAAGCGATCGTAGAGCGGCCGCAATGACATGGCCGGGCCGCTGACGGTGCAGTTGGTATTGCAGCAAATGCCGCCTTCCCAGCTGCGCAGGTGACGCTGCACCTTCAGCAATTGCAGGTGGGCGCCGTTCACCTCGGTGATGACCAGCGGCACGTCGTTCACCTGGCGATGGAAAGAGGCGTTGGAGAAAACCGTCACGCCCGCCTTGGCAAAATCCGGCTCGGCCGTCTGCGCTATTTCATTCGGCAGGGCGCTAAAGGCTACACGAAAGCTGGCATGCCTGCCGGCAGCCGAGGCTTGCGTGGGTAAGAGAGCCATGTCGCGTACGACCTCGGGGATGTCTCCCTCGATGACCCAGTGCGCTGCGTCAGTGTAGCGCTTGCCCTCACTACGGTCGGAGGCGGTGAGCGCCACGAGGTCAAACATTGGATGATCTGCCAGGAGCTGGATGAATCGCTGTCCGACAGCGCCCGTCGCGCCGAGGACAGCTACTGGGATCTTGTTCGCCATTTGGAGGTTGATAATACCTCAATCTCCTACGGTGATCAGATCTTTGATCGCAGCATAGATGACGTCGCCGATGCCCTTGACATGAGTGATGTCTTCGATGCGCTTGAACGGGCCGTGCGCCAGGCGGTAGTCGACGATGCGTTGGGCGAGCGCCGGGCCGATCTGCGGCAGCAGGTCCAGCGTGCCCACGTCCGCCTCGTTGATGTTGACCTTGCCGGCCGGGTTCAGCGCCAGCACGGTGGCGACCGCGGCGGGCGTGCCGGTGGTCCGTGGAGTGTGCGTGGGAGCGACAGTGTGCGTTGGCCTCAATGTCGGCGCCGGGGTGACGTACGGGGTGCCGCTGGCCAGGGGGGTTTCCAGGACGATGGGCCGCGGTCCGCTGGCACAGGCCGTCGAGGCGATCGCAGCGGCCAGCACGACGAGAGACAGTAGCGCCAACGGCAAGCCCCGGCTCATATGTTGTTAGAATTATACGAAAGGAGATCACCAGACGCAGATGCCCGATACCCATCACGGAGCAGCCAGTCGTGTCGACCGTTAACCCTCCGGCCAGTCGCACTGCCTACGACCAGTTCTACTACCAACACTGCTGTGGCATGCCATATGCCCGTAATGATGGATGGCTGCGCTTCTTCGGCGGCATTGCGGACCACATTGTGCGAGACATCAGCCCCCGGACAGCCCTCGATGCGGGCTGTGCGTTTGGCTTCCTGGTCGAGACTCTGCGTGACCGTGGTGTTGAGGCTGACGGCATCGACGTCTCGGAGTACGCCATCCAGCAGGTGAGACAGGACATGCAGCCTCACTGCCGGGTCGGCTCGGTTCTGGGGCCGCTGCCTCGATCGTATGACCTGATCGTGTGCATTGAAGTGTTGGAACATCTGTCGCCGCAGGAGGGCGACCAGGCTGTTGGTCATTTTGGTGAGGCAACTGACGATGTGTTGTTCAGCTCCACTCCCGACGACTACCACGAGGCAACACACATCAATGTGCGCCCCCCGGAATATTGGGCTGCGCTATTTGCCCGGCACGGCTTTTACCATGACGTGGAATTCGACGCCTCGTTTGTCACGGCGTGGGCAATGCGCTTCCGGCGCGCGAAGGAATCCAATCTGCAGCCAGCGGATCGGTTGGTAGAATCATATGAACGCCGGTTGTGGCAGCTCAGCCGCGAGTGCGCCGGCGCGCACAGCTTCGCCGTTCAGATGCGTGACCAGTTAGCCAATGCACAGGCCTGCCTGGCAGCGGCACAGGTCGAACTCGCCCGGGCACAAGACACAATGGTGACTAGGGCTGATAATGAGCGCCTGAGCAGCGCACTGGCAGCCGAACAGGAAGCGCGGCAAAGCCTGTCGCACCAGTTGTCGGCCGTGCTGCTCAGCCCAGGCTGGCGCTTTGTCACCTGGGTCGGCAGTTTGCGCGCGCGTTTCTGCCCGCCAGGCAGCCATTGCGAGCGATGGTGGCAGGGTGTCGTGAATCGGTTCGCGGGAGGGAGAAAGTGAACAATGGAGCCTGCATAGAATGAACATACTGCTCATCGGCGCGAATGGGCAACTGGGTACGGACCTGGTCTCGACCCTGGTCGGGCACAACCTGGTCACAGCCATCCAGCCTGGCACCCCGCCGGGCGGCCTGGCACACCCGGTCGATCTGGACATCTCGGACACCGCGCAGGTACGCGAGAGTATCGCACGATTCTCACCACAACTGGTCATCAACACGGCCGCCTTTCACCGCGTGGATGATATTGAGAAAGATGCCTCCATTGCTCTGCAGGTGAACGCTCTGGCAGCGCAGCAACTGGCGCTTATCTGCCGTGAAGCCGATATCGCGCTGATGTACTTCAGCACAGACTACGTCTTCGACGGCGCCAGCCAAACGCCCTACGTCGAGACAGATTCGCCCAACCCCATCAGCGCTTATGGCGCCACCAAGCTGGCTGGCGAACTGCTTATCCGCTCGGCCTGGCACAAGCACTACATATTGCGCCCATGTGGCCTGTACGGCACAGCCGGCGCGATGGGCAAGGGCGGCAACTTCGTGAACACCATGCTGAAGTTGGCGCACGAAGGCAAGCCCATTCGTGTCATCAACGACCAGGTGTGCACGCCCACCTTCACCCAGGACCTGGCGGCGCAGATCGCGGTCCTGATTGAGACGGGCCGCTACGGCACATACCACACCACTAATGACGGGGCCTGTTCATGGTACGAATTCACGTGTGAGATTTTCCGCCTGGCTGGGCTGTCGCCGCAGGTGACCCCCATCACCAGCGCGGAGTTCGGCGCGCCGGCACGGCGGCCGGCGTATTCGGTACTGGAGAATCGCGCGTTACGCCACCTGGGAATCGACCGCATGCGTGACTGGCACGCGGCGCTGGCAGAATACATTCGACTGGTACACTAGTTGGCGCAGTACGTGGACCGGACACTGACAGCATGACGACCGCTATCGAGTTTTCGCACATTTCGAAGTACTTCCGGCTGGAGCGTGATAAACCGCGCGCTTTCCAGGACCTGTTCATCTCGCTGGCGCAGCGCCGCAGAAACCGCAAGGCTCAGGAGTTCTGGGCGCTCCAGGACGTCAGTTTCAACGTGGAGCGCGGCGAAATGGTCGGCCTAGTGGGCTCGAACGGGTCAGGCAAGAGCACCACGCTCAAATTGGTCAGCCGGATCATTTCCCCGACGTCCGGAACAATCAAGGTGAACGGCCGGGTAACAGCGTTGCTGGAACTCGGCGCCGGATTTCATCCCGACCTGAGTGGCCGCGACAATATTTACCTCAACGGCACTGTCATGGGCCTGTCGCGCAAGGAGATCGAGAAGAAGGTCGATGCCATCATCGACTTCGCGGAGCTGCAGGAGTTCATCGACGTGCCGGTGCGCAACTACTCCAGCGGCATGTATGCACGGTTGGGATTTGCGATTTCGGTGCATTTAGACCCGGAGGTGCTTTTGATTGACGAGGTGTTGTCGGTTGGCGACCAGAGCTTTCAACAGAAATGCAATGAGCGCATGCTCAAGCTGCGCCGCAGGGGTGTCACCATCCTGTTCGTCTCGCATGACCTGGACGCTGTGTGGCGGCTGTGCTCACGGGCGGTCTGGCTGGACCACGGCCGGGTGCGCATGGACGACGCCGCTCCCAAGGTCACCGACGCGTACTACAAGCACGTGCTGGAGGAGAGCAGCAAGGAGCAGCAGGACGAGGCGTGGGCGGAGAACCGCATGGGCAGCGGTGAAGCGTATGTGACTGAGGTGGAGTTTCTGGGCGAAGAGATGCGCCCGCGGCGGGTGTTCCTCACCAACGAGCCGCTGATCGTGCGCATCCACTACCACGCCCGCGAGCGCGTCGAGACGCCCCTGATCGGGCTGGCCTTCTACCACGCCGGGTCGGGCACGAACCTGGCCGGGCCGAACAACCAGTTCGGCAGCTATGAAATACCGTACATCGAGGGTGACGGCTACCTGGACTACAGGATCGCGAAACTCCCCCTCCTCCCCGGCGACTACCAGATCTCTACCGCCATCTATGACTGGGGCGACACGCACCGCTACGACTATTGGCACCATTGTGCGCGCTTCACCGTGGTCCCTGGCGGCACCAAAGAGAGGTACGGCTTGGTGGCGTTGGAAGGCTCCTGGTCACACTTCCCTCTGTCAACCATGCCGGACGGTGTGGAATCCGCGACGTCACATGGCGAGGCCGGCGAGCCCGCGCCCGCGAACGTATCACAGCGAAACTCTCGCAATGACTAGAGTCATCATTATCAGCCACGACCTCGTCGCAGACAGGATGGCGGGTGTGGGCATCCGTTACTATGAGATCGCCTGCGCCTTAAGCCCGGCCCATGACGTGACCCTGGCCGCCCCGCAGGGGTCAGCCTTGCCGTCTTCCGCCGGGAGCCGCTTCAAAGGGCGCTTTGTCACCTACGACCCGTCCGACTGGCCCGCGCTGCGGGAGGAAGTCGCACAGAGCGACGTCCTGTTCGCGTACCCCGACACGGTATGGCTGTGCCGCGAGCTGCTGGGCGAATCGACTGCCGTCGTCGTCGACGGCTACGACCTGGCCCTCCTCGAACACTTGGAACTGGACGCGGCGCGCCTCGGGCTTGAGGAGCAGTTGAACTGGCAGCGACAGAACCAGGCGATCAGCCAGTTCGTGCTGCGGCGCGGTGACCTGTTCCTGTGTGCCACGGGCCGGCAGCGCGATTGGTGGTTGGGCGCGCTGGCGTCCGCCAGCAGGGTCAACCCCCTAACCCGCCTGCAGGACCCATCGTTCAGCCAGTTGATCGACCTGCTGCCCTACGGCATCCCGGAACAACCGCCAGCCCACACACAGCCCGTGATGCGGGGCGTGCTGCCCGGCATCTCGCCCAACGACAAGATCGTCCTCTGGGGCGGCGGTGTCTGGCAGTGGCTGGACCCGCTGACGCTCGTCCGCGCCGCGGACCTCGTCTCGCGTCGGCGGCCCGACGTGAAGTTCGTCTTCCCTGGGGTGCACCATCCGGCGGGCCAGCTCGTGCCGAGGATGGAGGTGCAGCAGCAGACGCTGGACCTCGCGCGCTCGCTCAACCTGCTCGACCGCAGCGTTTTTCTGGGCGAGTGGGTCGCCTACGAGGACTGGCAGAACTACCTCGTGGAGTCCGACGTCGGCGTGTCACTGCACCGCCACCACCTCGAGGCCTACATGTCGTCGCGGACACGCGTCCTCAGCTACGTGTGGGGCGGGCTGCCCATGGTACTGACGCGCGGCGACGAGTTGGCCGATCTGATGGCCGCCGCCGGCGTGGCGCAATTGGTCGGCGAACAGGACGAGGGCGCCGTGGCTGAGGCAGTCTTGCGGGCGATCAACCTCCCCAGGGGCGGCCTGAGCGGGGCGTTCGATTCGCTGCGGTCAACGCTGCGCTGGGATAAGGCCGTCAGCGCGCTGGACGTCTTCTGCGCTAGCCCACACCGAGCGCACGACGCGGGCCTGCTGGACCCGTCGGAACTACTGGAGCCTCACGCGCAGTACGTGCCCGGCGCACCCGACCCCGCCGGGCACGCCCCGCCCGCGGTGCCGCCGCTGAGCCTGCCGAAGCCGGCGACGCCGCTGAGCCGGGCCATCGAGCCACTCGTTCGTTCGCTCGGCTTGTGGTACCTCGCCACGGTCGTCGAGCAGCAGAACCGTATCAACCAGCTCCTGCAGGCGCAACTGGAGCGATCCGCACGCCGGCATGATGACCTGCAGAAACGCCTGGCCGACGTGCTGAAACAATTGGCTGAGCTGCAGGTCCAGTACGGTCAACTCCTGGGAGGAGAGGGCAACTTCGAACACCGCTTCGACGCCATGCAGGAGGCCCTGAGCGCCCTGCAGGAACGCGCGGCTGCGCTGCAGCAAGAGGGCGACCGCGTCGCAGGCGATATCGCCCGGCTGGCGCGCCAGGGCGAGCGGTTCGACGTCAGGCTCGGTGTGGCCGAGACGCTGCAAACGGACACGCTGGCTGCGCTGGCCGAGGCGCGCACCAACACCCACCCGCAATGAAGATGGCGGTTATCATCCCGTGCTATAACGGCTCGGCTTACCTGCGCCGCTGCCTGGAGTCGGTGTTATCGCAGTGCTTCGGCCCGGGGCTGGTCCTGGTCGTGGACGACGCCAGCACCGACGACAGTGTGGCCGCCGCCAACGCCTGTGGGGATAAGGCCGCCGAGCTCGGCATCCGCCTGGAGGTCATCCAGAACGCCGGCAACCTCGGGTTCACCCGCACCGCCAACCTGGGGCTGCGCAGGGTTCTGTCGGACCCCGCGGGTTACGACTGCGCCTTCCTGCTCAACCAGGATGCGACGGTCGACCCGGATTGCCTGGCGCAGTTGCAGGCGCTCTTTGTGCAGCACGCCGACGTCGGCGCAGCGGGGTGCAAGATCTTCTACCCCGACAGGGCCACCCTGCAGCACGCCGGTGGCTACCTGGCGCGGCCCCGCATGGTCGGCCTGCATTTCGGGCACCACCAGCGCGACGAGCCGCGGTTCGACGAGTTGCGCGATGTGGACTTCGTCACCGGCGCGGCCATGGCCCTGCGGACGGAGGTCCTGCGCCGGGTCGGTCTGTTCGACGAGGTTTTTTCGCCGGGCTACTACGAAGACGTCGACCTGTGTGTCCGCCTGCGCGAGGAGGGCTGGCGCGTCGTGTACTGCCCGCGGGCCGTCGCCACACACGCGGAATCCGCGGCGTTCAGCGATTGGCCGGCCCGCCTGGCGCTGAGCCAGCGCAACCGGCTGCTCTTCGCCTTGCGCTACATGGGAGCCCCGTCCTTCCGCGACGAGTTCGAAGGCGCCGAACGCGCGTACCTGCGCGCGGATGCCGGTCTGGACGACCTGTGCTCGCTGGCACTCGCCTACGGGCGCGTGCTGCTCATGCTGCAGGCTGCCCTGCGGATGTGCTTGCCCGGCCCACAGTGCACGCGGGCCGACCCGTGCGAAATAATCCGGCTGCTGGCCGTCCTGCGCGAGGAGGCACTCCGGGCCATCCGGGACGTCCGCTGACCGTCAGGCCCGTCAGGCCCTCATCGCCTCAGGTGTTCCAGGCGCCGGACGATCCGGTCGGAGATCACCCGCGGGCCGTAGAGCGCCTCGATGTCCTGCGCCGCGCACTGCGCGCGGCGGCAGCGCTCCTCGGCATCGCCAAAAACCAGGCGCATCAACTCGGCCGCGTGCTCCACGTCGGGCTGCGCCCACACGTTGCCCGCGCGGTACGGACCGTAGTCGCGCTCGAGCTCGACGAGCCGGTGGCGCACCGGGAATCCGTTACTCTCGGACAGGAAGTCCCGACTGCCAGCGTAATCTGTGGCGATGACCGGCTTCCCCAGCCGCATGGATTCGGCAATCGTCAGGCCGAAGCCCTCGGACCGGTGCAGTGACACGTAGGCGTCCGCGCACTGGAACAGCGCGTTGAGCTGTGGCCGGTCCAGCGTCGCGTCGATCAGCGTCCCCTGGACCGCCCGCACCTCCGTGCGCAGCCTGTCCTCCCAATTGCCGAACTGGTGCAGGTTGTTCACCTTCAGCACCAGGTGGACGCCGTCGAAGCGCGGCTCGAAGGCCGCCCGAAACGCCGTGATGTAGTCCAGCGGGTTCTTGCGCTCGGGCACGCTGAGCATGTCAAAGGCGTACAGGAAGAGGAAGCGGTCCCGGGGCAGGCCGAGGGCCTTGCGGCCCAACTGCGCGGGCGGCCGCTGGACGACCGGCACGCCCATTTTCACTACCGGCACGGGGGACAGCGCCGCGACCGCCTCCTGCACGAACGAGCTGCCGACCCACACCTCCTGCAGGCCGTTGAAGCGGTCGCACCAGTCCGCCGGGAACTGGGCGATTTCCCAGAACCAGAACGCGATGTTGTACCGGCGGGCCCAGACGCTGCGCCCGACCACCTCCTTGACGCTGGCCATTCCGTCGGCGTTGACGCAAAACAGGTTCACGTCGTATGGCGTGCCGGACGGCAGGTCGAGTGCGGACAGGTCGTTGCGGCGTGCGCCGTCCGGGTTGGCCAGGTGCGTGATCGCGACCGGGTAGCCCCGGTCCGACAGAGCGCGCGCCAGCGCGCGCGGCACCTCGCCCACGCCCGTCTCGGCGCTCATGTAGCCCAGCAGGTTCAGCCCTTCCCTCACCAATGCGTGCCGGTGGTCCGCCGGGGCCGCGGGGCGGCTGGCCCGCGGCGGTGGGAACAGCAGCCTGCGAGCGGCGCGTGCCGGGCCCGTCTGGGCCACGCGCCGGCCGAGTGGTGTGGCGAGCAGTTGGTTCAGCATCGGGCGCGCACCCGACAGCCGCCGCTCGACGGGCTGTGCGCTGCTCAGCAATGACTGCCGCATCGGCTCCGCCAGGGCGGCCGGGATGCTGTGCTCCTGGATCCCCGTTTCGGTGAACCAGCGCACGAACTCGCGCCGGTGCGCGCCATACACGTCCGGGAAGGCCTTCTGCACGTCCGAGCGCGCCTGGTACACCCGCTGCGCCAGCCGGCTGATGACAGGGGTACCCTCGTCCACGGCCTGGTTCACCCAACCGTAGAAGCTCCGCGGGTCCTGCGCGTCGAGTAGCCTGTCCCAGCGCAGCCCCCGGTCCGTCGCCTCCCTCCACATGTCCCGCACGAAGCGTGGGACGGGCACCCCGTTGCTGAACTGCCCAAGCGAGTAGGGCCACCCGGACGTGGTCGCGAAACCGTGTGCCCGCAGCAGTTGGCCGTAGCGCGTGAACAGTTTGGCGCAGTCGCCGATCTGCGACATGGCCAGCCGAGTTTCCGAGGGCGGGACGCGCTTCGAGATCCGGCCGGGGTCGTCGGGCGAGTAACCGCTGAAGTGGAAGAACTTGATCGGCGACCCCAGGGTGGTGAACCGGCCATCCTGCTTCGTCACCGGCCGCTGGGTCATGTTCCAGTATGCGACGTCGCAGCCCGCGTCGCGGTGGACGTGCACGCCCTCGAACATCCCTGGGGCGAGGTCGACCCAGCGCTGGTCGACGTACAGCCCGTTGCCGGGGTCGGCATAGCAGAACTTGGCAAGCTTCTCCCGCCACCAGCTCAGGAACTTGAGGGTCTCGTCGCTCCGCCGTAGCCCGATGAAGCCCAGGTTGTAGACGCCGGTCATCAGGATGTGGCGCTCGTTGGGCACGACATCCTCCTTCAGCGTGTCCGTCAGGTGCGGGACGACGACGACGTTGTGCGTGTCCAGCAGTGTAACGATCTCATCGATGGGCGCTAGGAACAGGATGTCGGGGTCGAAGTAAAAGAGCTTGTCCAGCGTCGTCCGTGAGAAGAGGTGCTGCATCAGGAAGGGCTTGACGGCGGTGGACAGCTCCGTGATGTCGTAGCGGAAGACCATTTCCTCGAGGTCGGGGATGTCGAGCTCGCCCAGCGTGACAGTGATGAAGCGCTCGCCGGCCGGGTCGAAGTAGCCGTCGAGGTCGTCGCAGAGCAGGCCATAGACCGTACTGCCGGGGTGCTGCTCGAGGTAGGATTCGGCCAAGACCCGGGCGTGGGCGATGTAGTTCTTGGCAAAGATGGTGCAGATGGCAGTCTGGTTCATGTGCGGTCAGTGTGTCAAGGGCAGCAGCGCATTGGCGTTCGGCCCACGACGATCTGTGCTATTCTAGACGATATCCATGGATCGGCCATCATACACCGACTTGCCCGTCGCTGAACGCATGAGGCTCATACGCGACGCGATTCTCTCGACACCGCGGGGCGGTGACGCCGACGACCTGCCGTCGGTGAGGTCGTCCGCGGAGCAGATCGACCGGCTGATCGACCAGCTCGCGAACAGCCTGGCGGGTGCCCGCTCTATAGCCACGGTCAAGGAGCAGCCGTTCACGTCCGGTACGCCCATTCTAGGGCCCCTCATCGTCGCGGTCCGCAGCGCCTGGAACTGGATGTCGACGAAGTGGTGGGTGCGCCCCATGCTGGCGCAGCAGAACGGGTTTAATGCCGAAATGACCAGCGCGCTGCGCAACTCGCTGCAGGTGATGCGCCTGACGGCCCTGGCGCTCCACCGCCTCACGGCGCTCGCGGAAGCACAGCAGGCGGAGATCTGCCAACTGCGCCATGAGGTGGCCAACCTGCAGGCGCGCACAGTGGGCGCGGAGACGTCGACCCCCTCGCGCGCACCCCAGTGACCGGCATGAGGATCGGCATCGACATGCGCCTGGCGCAGACCGCGCGCTTGGCCTCCTCTGTGGCACCGCCCCTCGCCCGCCAACTCGTCGACGACATTCTGGCGCGGCCTGCTATCCCTGCAGCGTCTGCAACCGCGGCGGACGATTTCGCGTTCATCTACGACCCCGCGCAGGCTCCATCAGCATCCCCACCGCCCGCAATTTCGGGCGTGCGGTGGGTTGCGGTACCTGAATCCATGTGGGCAGCGAAAGGCACCGGTCGCACAACCACCCGTATTAACGGGGACTACAACGCGCTCGTCGCGGAGCTCCGGCTGGACGTCTTGCACCTGTTCGGCGCGCTCGATTCCGGCATCCCGCTGCCTGCGTACATCGTCGCCTGTCCATACGTCGTGTCCGTGGAAACCCTGGCGCCGCGCATGGCAGATGCCATCGGCTTGGAGTGGTACGTCGAGCGACTCGGCCTGTTGATGCGCGCCCGACACGTTTTTGCCGCCACTGAGCGTGTGGGGCGCGAGATAGCCGTCGCCCTGGGCATACCAGCCCAGCACATAAGTGTGGCACCCTCACACACCGTTGGTGACTGCAGCAACATATACCGTACCGCTGCCGCCACCAACCGGCCTGTGTTCCGCATTGCCATGTGGTCGCCCCTGCGCCCCACCCGTAGTGGGATCGCTGACTATGTGGAGGAGTTACTGCCGTTCCTCGCACAGGAAGAAAGACCACATGACCCCGGCGCGGTTGCGACAGACGAGACGCGTGATACCTGTCCCATCCCTACCCAGGTTGATATCTATAGCTTGGACGAGCCCGAAAGTGACGACCTGCGCGACCGCTGTGCTGTGCTCCACCCTTCGGCGTTTGAGACCATCCATCGCTACCAGCCCTACGACGCGCTCATTTACCAGATCGGCTCGACGCCCGAGCATCACCTCTACATCTGCGAGCAGTCGCTGCGCTACCCCGGCCTGCTGGTCATGCACGACCCCAACATTCACTCCTATGCGCTGGCGCGACTGCAAGGGGGGAAGGGTCTGCAAGACTACCTGAGCCTGGTGCGCGATGAACTGGGCGACGAGACGGCCAAACTCGCCCACAGGGCGTGGCATGGCGGCACGCTCGCCGAGGAGATTGTATATAAGCACCCCATGGATCGCTGGCTACTACAGAGCAGCCGCGGCGTGATCTACCACAGCTACTTCGCGGTGCGGGATGAGCAGCGCCGCCTGCCCGGCGTGCCGGCCTTCTACGTCCCGCTCTACGCCACCACGCCGATTCGGTCGAACGAGTTCCAGCGGCAGCGCATTCTCGACCGGCACCAATGGCCTTCGGACGCAGTCATCGTGGGCACCTACGGGATCGTCGCGCCGAGCAAGCGCATCAGCACCCTGTTGAGGGCGTTCGAGAGGCTGTCCGCGCTCTACCCGCAGGTGATCCTGGCGGTGGTGGGGAACACGGCCAACTACGACGTACTGGGCGAGGTCAGGCAACTCGGTCTGGATCCCTCCAGGGTCTGCGTCACCGGGGAGATTAGCATGCCCGATTTTCTGGCCTACATGCAGGCGGCCGACGTCGGCGTCAACCTGCGCTACCCCTCGCTCGGCGAGTCCTCGGCCGTCATCTCCAGGATGATCGGCATGGGCAAGCCCGTCATCACCACCGACCTGCCCCAGTTCGGCGAGCTCCCCGACGAGTTCTGTTGGAAGGTGCCCCTGGGCGACCGGGAGGTCGACGTGCTCACGGCGTACCTGACCGAGCTGGTGCGCGAACAGGACCTGAGGCGGCGCATGGGCCAGGCGGCTTCTGACTATGCGCGGGAGAGCATGTCGCCCCAGTTGGCGGCGGAGGGTTACCGGCAGGTCGCTCGGCACGTCTTCTGCGGCGCGCCGGCGCCGCACTTGGAAGACACCATACCGGTACAGTACCGCGCGCGTTGAAGTTGAAGCAGTGGCATCCATGGACCGATATTACCTCACCCCACACCCATGACGGACTAGACGACAACAACCAGGGCGACTCCGGCCCGTGTGACTTCAAGGTTGCTGCCATTAAAGATCGTCCGCTTTATCATCACGATTAGCTCATCCAACGATGGCTGCAACTACAGCACAACGCAACCCCCATTCGAGTATGCCGTGCACATGATCTCGCACACGAGTGGTGTAAGATAGGACCCTTAATGACCTTTACCCTTACCCAAGGACGAACGTCATGCCGGAATGTGACATTACAGTGGTGATCCCTGCTCTGCACGAGGGTCCTAACCTGATCGCCCTCCTGCCGCAGTTACACCGGGTGCTCGGTGATCAAAACATCGGGTACGAGATCCTCGTCATCACCACCGAGGGGGATCGCCAAACGTCCGATGCCGCGCGGCAGTGTGGCGCGCGTGCCGTGGACCAAACCAGGCCGGGTTACGGTGGCGCCGTACAGACGGGTTTCACGTCCGCCAACGGGCGCTACATCCTGACCATGGACGCCGACCTGTCGCACCCGCCCGCGTTTGTCCAAGACCTCTGGCGCGCCAGGGACTCGGCCGAGGTCACGATTGCCTCCCGCTACGTATCGTCCGGCAGCGCCGACATGCCGCTGGGGCGCTACGTGTTGAGCCGCACGCTCAACGTGTTCTTCAGCCGAGGCCTGAGCCTGCCCGTTCGAGACGTGTCGAGCGGGTTCCGGCTCTACAAGGGCGACGCGGTGCGCAATCTGCCGCTCGAGGCGAGGCGGTTCGACGTCCTGCAGGAGATCCTGGTGCGCGCCTACGCGCTGGGATGGAAAGTGCGCGAGGTCCCATTCCGCTACGGGGCCCGCCGGTACGGCAGCTCGCACGCCCGAATCGTCCCGTTCGGGGTGGCCTACCTCCGCACCTTCTGGTCGTTGTGGAAGTTGCGCAACTCCATCCTGGCCGCGGACTACGACGACCGCGCCTACGACAGCCCCATCTTCCTGCAGCGCTACTGGCAAAGGTCCCGCTTCCGCCACATCACGGAGCTCCTCGCCAACCAGGGCATTGTCCTGGACGTGGGCTGCGGGTCGAGTCGCATCATCAGCCGGCTGCCGCCGGGCAGCGTCGCGCTGGACATCCTGTACCGCAAGCTGCGCTACGCCCGCAAGTTTAGCCGTCCGCTCGTGAACGGGTCGGGGTTCAGCCTGCCGTTTCCCGACGAGCGCTTCCCGTGCGTGCTGTGCTCCCAGGTGATCGAGCACGTGCCCAAAGATTCGCCGATCTTGGACGAGCTGTGCCGCGTGCTGGCGCGCGGCGGCAGGCTGGTCCTGGGCACCCCGGACTACGGCAACTGGGAGTGGGTGGCGACAGAGAAGGCTTACAGCGCGTTCGCGCCGGGCGCGTACGCCGACGAGCACATCTCGCACTACACCCGCCGAGAACTGGTGGACCACTTCGAGCGGTGCGGGTACGCGCTGGAGGCCACCCGCTACATCCTGCGCGGCGAGTTGATCCTGGCTTTCCGGAAGTGCTAAGTACCGGGAGGTTCGCGCCCCGCCGGCTTTTGATGAGCGCGACACACAGATGACCAAGTCGAACCTCGTGATCACGCAGCGCCTGCGGCAAAGCCGGCTTTTCAAAGCCGGTAAGGTCGAACCCTACCTCGCAGTCGGGCTCCTCGTCGGCACCATATGCATCTTCTATGCACCCATCTTGGCCGGCACGGCCACATTCTGGGGTGGCGACTTAACGGAATTTATGTTCCCCGTCTACACCGTACTGGCCAAAGCCATCCGCACATTGAACTTGTCGAGCCTGATCTGGAACCCCGACATCTTCAACGGCTTCCCGCTGCTGGCGGAGGGTCAGGTGGGTGGCTTCTACCCGCTGGCGTGGCTCTTTTTGCCGTGGTTGCCATCCCTGTATGCGTTAAACCTCACCATAGTACTGAGCTATCTCGTGGGCGCGCTCGCCACGTGCTGGTTCACGCGCCTAATCGGCCTCAACTGGGCGGGATCCGTCTTCGCCGCATTTGTCTTCGCCTTCAACGGCTTTGCGACGGCACACCTCACCCATATACCCATCATCCAGGGATTTCCCTGGTTGCCCATCGTGCTCTGCCTGGTTGAATTGGGTTTTAGGCGCAAAAACTTCATCTACATCATGCTGGCGGGGCTGGCCTGGGGCGTGCAATGGCTGGCCGGGCACCCTCAAATGGCCTTCATGACCATGATCCTCGTCGCCATGTACGCCGTGTTCCGAGCCGTCGCCGCAGGCGTGCCGGGTGCGTCACTCGCCAAACGCCTGTTCACGGCGTTTCGAGCGATCGTGACCGTCGGCGTCGTAGGGTGCGCTATCGCAGCCGTCTACCTGCTGCCGTTATTCGAACTCGGCACGCTGTCCATCCGGCCTAACGCCCGCCTGAGTTACGACGACATAGTCGCCTACTCCCTGCCGTTCCGTAACTTACTCACTGCCATTGTGCCCTTCTTCTTCGGCAGCGCTCGGGGAGACTATTGGGGCATGTGGAACCCGGCCGAAATGGGCTTCTACGCAGGCGTTCCCACGGTTGTGCTGGCCATTGCGGGGGCATTCAGCGTCAAATCCGAGAGAAAACCGGTCACGCTCTTTTTCGCCTTTGCCGCGTTAGTCGCTCTGGTGTTGGCGTTGGGGGGGAACACCCCGTTGTACCGCCTGCTTTCGGTGCTGCCGATCTTCAACAGCTTGCGGGCACCAGCACGTTTCGTCTACCTGCTCACCTTTTGCCTGGCCGTGTTAGCAGGCCTAGGACTAAGCACTTTATCGGGTGGTCACGTTTCACGAACGCGGACCCGACTGATCGACGCTCTGGCTATCGCAGTCGTGTTCGCGGGCATTGCCATTCCGCTCAGTTCGCTCGCACTGCACGGCTGGTTGGCGGCACAGACCGCGGTTAACGCTCACCTCCCAGGTTGGATAGTCAGTGGCACACCGGATCCGACCGTGGCGACATACCAGGGTCTGCTGCGAGCGACAGATCCCGGCAGCGTGTATACCTACCTGCCGGGGGTGTTCATGGTGCTCTCCGGGGCTTTCTTGTTTCTTCGCGGCCGACCCGCCGCAACACTGTGGCAGTGGTCCGGTGTCCTTCTGCTCATCGTCGACCTGGGGCTCTACACCACACGCATGCCGTCCAGCAGTCGCTACCCACTAGAGTATGCTTCGGTCAGGTCTCCCGCTTTGGCTCTGGTCGCGAGTGAACCAAACCAGTATCGTACTTACTCGATAAGCACTAACAAACCCCGTGCGACGATGGAAGCGCTGAGATACGATGGCCTAGTTGACACAGGCGGCTACACACCCTTACAACTTCGACGCGATCTGCTACTCATGCAGGTGCTGTGGGGATGGGAAACTTATCAGGCGCAACATTTACTCAATATGATGAACGTACGCTACGTGGTCGACTCCGTCGACCCCTCGTCCCAAGGTGCCCTGCAACGGGCCGGGAACGTGCGGTTCGTCCCCTCCTTCATGATGGCCGTTGTGGGCGAACAGGGCATGGCGCAGAGCCTGGTCTATAACGTCCCTGCGACGGCCACCGCGCGGGTGGAGTTTGTGTCTTCCTACGAGGGGTCGGAGCTGCAGGGCACACCGGAGGTAGCACGCCTTACGTTAATCGACACCACCGGCGCACGGCACCCTCTATCTATACGGGGTAACGAACAGACGGCCTACCGGCGCGCGACCACACCTGCCCCTGGTGATTTGCGCGTGGTTTCGGCCGTTCCGCTGGATTACGCAGGTACTGTGGGCAGGTCCTACTACACCAGCATGACGCTTCCATCCCCCGTGACCGTAACCTCTCTTGAGCTGGACTACGTGGCCCCCACCGGCCAATTGAGGCTTCTCGGCCTCAGCCTGGTGGGAGACCAGGGCCAGGTGACGGAGCTGTCGCCCTACATGCGCGACACCTACCAACGGATCTACGCCGACAAGAACAGCACCGTGTACGAGAACAAGCAGGTGTTGCCACGTGCCTACGCGGTACACACCGTAATGATCGTGCAGGGCGAAGATGCGGCGCTTTCGGCGGTGGCGAGCCCTCAATTCTCACCCGCCGATGAGGTGGTGCTGGAAGATCCGCGCGCGCCTGTCCCGTCGCGAAGTGGCGGTAGCGGCGCGTCCGACGTGCGCGTCGACGGCTACACGCCCATGCGCGTCACGCTGCACGCGGCAATGCAAGGGGATGGCTACCTGGTTCTGAGTGATACGAACTACCCGGGTTGGAAAGCCGACGTAGATGGGAAGACCGTCCCGATCTATCAGGCCGATTATCTGTTCCGCGCGGTTTACTTGACAAAGGGTGACCACGAAGTGACGTTCCATTACGAACCCACCTCCTTGTGGGTCGGGAGTGCCGTCAGCCTGGGATCACTTGTCATAACTGTAACTGAGATTTGTGGTGTAGCTGTGTGGAGATATCGTGTCAAAAGGAAATCACACCAGCTTCACGTTCACGGTTAACTGTAGCTTGGTTGATCGCCACTTTTCAATTAAAGCCCGGAAACCTGCCCGGCAACCGCATCACCTTCTTGATATACTTTTGCCATGACATCGTCACCCCAAAGTGAGGATAAGCCGGCGAACACGGCGATACAGGCATGGCTCAAGACTTACCCCCCTCACCAGCCCGTGGTCGTTATCCCCGTTTTTAATGCCTGTAACGACGCCCTCCGGTGTGTCAACAGTCTCATCGCGTCAACACCCGCGGACGTCCCCATCTTGGTACTCGACGACGCCAGCACGGACGAGTGCGTCCAAAGCTCACTGGAGCCGCTCAGCCGCCAGGGTGGTCGGTTCGCCTACGTGCGCAAGGCGGCCAACAGCGGCTTCGTCGGAACGGTGAACCTGGCCTTCGGCGCCTGCGAGCCGCGCGACGTGGTGGTGGTGAACAGCGACGTCGTCGTGCCCGCAAGATGGCTCGGTAGGCTGCGCGACGCCGCCTACGCCCGCACCACCATCGCGACGGCGACGTCGCTGACGAACAGCGGGGGCATCCTCTCCGTGCCCCACCGCAACCTGCCGCTGCCCGAACTCGAGAATGGGATGACGGTTGAGCAGGCGGACGAGCGCATCAGGGCCATGTCACTGCGGCTCAGGCCACCCGTGCCCACCGCGATCGGTCACTGCACCTACTTTAAGCGCCCGGCCCTGAACCTCGTGGGCTACTTCGACGAGGCCTTCGCGCCGGGCTACGACGAGGAGGTGGATTTCTGCCAGCGCGCTAACGCGTTGGGGTTCATCCACGTCGCGGCCGATGACCTTTTCGTCTACCACAAGGGGTCGCAGTCGTTCGGCCAATGGAACGCCGGCCCCCTGCAGCGCGTCAAGGACAGGCACGAGCAGGAGATCGCGAACCGCTATCCGTGGTATCACCGCTGGGTGCGCGAGGCGGAAAGCGACCCCCACAGCCCGCTCGCGCTGGCGTTGGAGCGCGCCCGGGCCGCCCTACTGGGCTATCGCATCGCGGTGGACGCCACGTGCGTCAACGGCGTCACGACGGGCACGCAGGTGCTCACGCTCGAGCTCATCCGGGCGCTCGCCGAAACCCGCGAGCCGGGTACGCACCTGTCGATCATCATCAACGACATCGTCCCCATGTCCGCGCTGCACGGGTTGGACAGGCAAGTGGACGAGGTCACACGTCAGGCCGACCTGCGTTACATCGCCGAGCCTCGCTTCGACCTCGTGCACAGGCCGTACCAAGTGACTTCAGACGCGGACCTGGCTCTGCTGCGCCGTGTGGCGCGCCGCTTCGTGGTGACACACCTGGACAACATCTCCTTCGTTGACGCGGCTTACCACGCCACCACCGAGGGCTGGGAGGGTTACCGTCACCTCACCCGGCGCGTGTTCAACTCGGCCGACGGCATCATGTTCATCAGCCGTGACGCGGCCCTCGACGCAACTCACCTGGGTCTGCACGTGCCCGCCGAACGCTCCTGCACCGCCTACGTGGGGGTGGACCACACCCTGCACGTGCCGGACCGCGGTGATCACCCCGCCCCCGGGGTCCAGAACCTTAGCGGGCGGCCTTACATCTTGGTCATGGGCACCAACTTCAAGCACAAGAACAGACCCTACGCCGTCCGGCTATTCCGCGAACTGGCGCACACGTACGACTGGCCGGGCCTGCTGGTGTTTGCGGGTCCCAGCGTGGTGTGCGGGGGGTCCGGCGCGGAGGAGGCGGCGGAGCTCGTGCGCAGCGGGGCGTTGAGTTCGCGCGTGCTCGTCCTGGGCGCGGTGGACGAAAACGACAAGGGCTGGCTGCTGCAACACGCCGCGCTGGTCCTCTACCCCACTAACTACGAGGGCTTTGGCTTCGTGCCGTTTGAAGCCGCGGCCGTTGGCACCCCGGTGATTAGTAGCTCTGGGACCGCCCTGGGCGAGGTGCTGACCGGCGACTTACTCTACCTCGACCTCGCTGACGTACATGCCGCGGCAGAGGACGTGTGGAAGCTACTCTCCGATCCGGCCGTAGCCGCCAGTCAGGTGCGTGCGATCCGCTCTCGCGCCGAAGCCTTCACGTGGCGCAGGACGGCCGAGGCGACCTGGGCGTTTTATAAAAGTATCCTGGCGCTGCCAGTCCGATTCCAGGTTGCGTCGCGCACCACCTCGCGCTTACGGCCGGCAGGCCCACAGTATGCGTTGGAGTACTCCGCGCACACCTGGCTCAAGCGACTGACGAAGGGAACGCGCATCCTCGTGCACGAGGGTGGCCGGCCGTTGGTGAACGAGATCAAGCAGTACTTCCAGTGGCGCTTTGGGTAGCGCAGCGACGCGTTGTCTACCCTTGCCCCTTTGTGCCAAGCAAATGGCGGTAACGTCCCAACACCTGCCAGGGCGGCTCGATAATCTGTAGCACGCGCATCACTTCTCTGGGTGTGTTGCGGTGAACGCCGGTGCGCCGCTTGGCCCAGCAGCGCCCCAGCCCCCGCAGTGCTTCGACGCGACCCGTGAACGCACTCCACTCTCGCCGCGTGAGTAGTGCGTACAGCACCGCTGCCACATCGTACCCGACGATGAACGGCAGGTATAACCATAGGTGCGGCGTTGGATAATTCTTCGCGATCAGCCACACCTTATTGCGCCCCAGCAGTCGATTCTTAAACGGGCTGCCCTCCCCACCGGTCGCGGAGTGATGGTGCATCACGCGCGCAGCTGGCACGGTCAGTGCCTTCCAACCCGCCCAATGCGCGCGCCAGGCGAGGTCCACGTCCTCCAGGTAGGCGAAGAAGTCCTCGTCGAACAGGCCCACCTCGTCGAGCATGCTGCGCCGGTAGAGCGCCGCTCCCGCGCAAGCGCCAAAGACCGGTGAGGGTTCGACGTCCCGCGGGTCGTCAAGTTCTCCCCCGTGCAGGTCCCAGGCAATCCCCGCGCGGTCCACGGCGATACCGGCGGAGTTGATCACCTCCGGGCGCGCGGCGAAGAGCATCTTGGACGCGGCCATGCCCGCCTCCGGGTGCTCGTCCAAGGTGTGGACCAGCGCGTCCAACCAGCTGGGCTCGGCCGTCGTGTCATTGTTCAGCGTGGCAACATATTCAGCGTCCCCCTGGCGGATGGCCTGGTTGTTCGCCGCCGCAAATCCACGGTTCTCCCCGTTGCAGATGAGGCGCACATCAGGATATTGAGCTCGGACGAAATCAACCGAGCCATCGGATGAACCGTTATCTACCAACCACACGCGAAAGGTGCGGTACGTTTGGCGTGCCAACGCGTCCAAGCAGGGACCCAGGTAACGCTGGCCGTTCCAGTTAACTACGATGATATCAACGCAGGTCATGGTTAAAACGCACGGGCTAGTATGTTCAGATTCATGATATACGAACTACGTCTACACTCAATCAATTTGCAGAATCACACGAGTATAGTTTGAAATACTCGCACTTAAGCCGATAACGGCGTACCGTACAAAGGTGAGTACAATCAGCGAGTTTGGGGTGGGTGCAGGCTAGCACAAGCACCCATAGAACGCAAGCTCGGTAAGGAAATTGCACCTTGGACGGTATGCGCAGGCGAATCCCTGTTATCTGTTAGTTCGTGTTGTCTGTAGGCTTAGCATAGCCAGTCTGGCATGTCCTTAGTTACGTTTATTTTTCGGTTTAGCGAGGCGTAAATGAACACCTTCATCACCGGCGGGGCCGGCTTCATCGGCTGCAACCTGGCGGCGCGTTGCCTGAGGCGAGGTGACGGCGTCACGGTCTTCGACAACCTCTCGCGCCCGCACACCGACACGAACCTGGCATGGCTGCGCCAGCAATTCGGTGATGAGCGATTGCATTTCATCAAAGGCGACGTGCGTGATTACGAGTCCCTGCGCCAGGCCATCGCCGCGGCCATGCCCGACCTGCTGGTGCACTACGCCAGCCAGGTTGCCGTCACCACCTCGGTGATGAACCCGCGCGAGGACTTCGAGATCAACGCGCTGGGCACCTTCAACGTACTCGAAGCCGCGCGCGCTCTCTCTTCCCCTCCAGCCGTGTTTTTCGCCTCCACCAACAAGGTCTACGGCGGCATGGAGGATGTGCCGGTGGTGCTGGAAGGCACCCGCTACTGCTACCGCGATCTGCCGCAGGGCATCAGCGAGCAGCAGCCCCTGGACTTCCACTCGCCCTACGGATGTAGCAAGGGATCTGGCGATCAGTACGTGCGTGACTACGCGCGCATCTACGGAATGCGGACGGTCGTATTCCGCCAGAGCTGCATTTACGGCGAGCGTCAATTTGGTGTGGAAGATCAGGGCTGGGTGGCGCACTTCGTCATCGCCGCCGCGATGAACCGCCTTATCAGCATTTATGGTGATGGCAAGCAGGTGCGCGATCTGCTATACGTGCAAGACCTTCTGGACGCCTACGACTCCGCATGGAGCCATCTAGACGTCGCGAGCGGTCAGGTGTTCAACGTTGGCGGTGGCTTGTCCAACACACTTTCCATCTGGGCAGAGTTCGGTCCCATACTGGAAAGGTTGGCCGGCCGCAAGATTGAGGTCAAGCATGGCGATTGGCGTCCCGGCGACCAGCCGGTCTTCATCAGCGACAATAGCAAGGCCAGGCGCGTCCTGGGCTGGGAGCCACGCGTGTCGGTACAGGAAGGGGTTAATCGGCTGTGGAATTGGGTCACATCGAACCCTCGCCTCTTCAGTTGAAAGGTTCACTTTGACCCAGCCACTGGCGCTGGTCTGCTCAGTGGCTTGAACCAAACCTATGGCTGTTATGGCATGGCCGGGTGTTTGTAGCACCTGCCCGCCCATATCTACCCATAGTTGCGTATGCGGGTTCCCGGCAGGTGATATTGCAAGGTCGTAGTTACAGCCTCAAACGCATAGCTGCACAGGTCCCAAACGCAGTGATGTCGCTTGCGGAGCGTAACGATGATGCTGGCGGCATAGCGCGGCTTTAGGCTCCTGTCTGTTCCATGTTGCGTTTCACCAGGAATGTTTAACGTGAAACATCGTCACGCACGTGCTCATGGCATTATTCCTGGCCATGCCACGTTTTACTGGCAGTGTTTAACGTGAAACATTGAGGTGCCAATTGCAACAAAAAAACTCATGAGCATAATGTCATACTCATGAGCGCTAACGCGCCTAGCAGGATTTGAACCCACAACCCCTTGATCCGAAGTCAAGTGCTCTATCCAGTTGAGCTATAGGCGCACAATGCCTTGTGGTCGCACGCGCCAAAATTATACAGCAATTGACATGCCCCGCCTATACCTGTATGATCTATAAGCCAATTAGCCAGGCAAACTGCTCATTCCATTATGGTTAACAGCCAGTTTTTGGAGTAGCAGGCAATTCATGAAAGCTGGTGTGGTTGGCTGTGTTGCTGGGTCCTGTGCGGCGGAAGCCTTCGAACCCCGCCAGGATCGGAAGATAGCAACGGTAAGGAGTCACTTCTGGGTGTCACAGGGGTGCCTGGCAACACAGCCAACCATATCAGCCCCGTATGTCACGTTCGGCACATAGAAAACTAAGCCAAGCATGGTTAAGTCTAAAGAGTCCATCAAGTCTATAAGGCCTGTATACACAGCTATACCCTCACAACCCATACTCTGCAGGCTAACTAAATAACATGAGTACCGGGAAAGACCCGCTCCCACCGCGTCCATCCGGTATACGCCCTTCTTATTACCGCGATTGGCGTCTGAGTAAATCCTGGCGGATTGTGCCGGTCATTTTGGCTGCCCTCAGCCTGCTAACGGCTGGCTACCTGAGCACGTTCACGCCTGTCAAGATAGTGGACGGCAGCCATACCATCTCGCTGAGCACACACCAGACCACTGTCGGAGATGCCCTGCGGGAAGCCACCATCACATTGCAACCCGAGGATATCATCTCGCCGGCTCTCACCGCTCCCCTGAGCCGAAACGAAACGATCACCATCCAGCGCGCCCTCGAGGTACGCGTCAATGTGGACGGCCAGGCTCCTCGCCTGGTACGCACGCAAAGCCATTCAGCTCTCGACGTGCTTGCTCAGCTGGGGCTGCACGTCAATGCCCACGACCTGCTGCTCGTTAACAACATGCCTACCTCCAGTTTGCCTGAAGTAACGAATGCCATATCCAGCGCAGGCTCTGGCTCGAGCAATCTTTCTGCTGGCCCTATCAACATTACCTTCAAGCGCGCTCAAAAGGTGGTCATCCAACCAAGCGACTCGTCTCCCATCACCATCGAGACAACCTCCCACACTGTGGGCGAAGCGCTGATGCAGGCCGGCTATAAGGTCTATCTGGCCGACCAGGTTGTTCCTTCCCCGGGCGAGCCTATTCAAGTCGGCACTCACATTGTCATCAGCCCATCCAAGCCCATCAGCGTCTGGGTGGATGGCCGTCAGGTGAAGGCGCGTACTCAGGGCGCCACTGTCTCCGACGTGCTGGCCGACATGAACATCGTGCTATATGGCATGGATTACACGCGTCCATCACTGAACACCCCTGTCAGTAGTGGAATGGAGATACATGTCGTCCGCGTTCGGCAGGACATTGTCGTGAACCAGGAAGTGATCCCATTCGACACACGCGTCGAACCTTCCAACGACGTCGAGCTGGATCACGAGATCATGGCTCAGGCTGGTACGCCGGGCGTGCACGAGTGGCGCACCCTGGTGACCTATGAAGACGACGTCGTGACCAACCGCGAGCGGATCGCCGACTTTATTGCCCGCGCACCTCAACCCCGTATCTACCAGTACGGCACCAAGATCGTCATTCACACTCTGAATACCCCCGATGGCCCTATTCATTATTGGCGCGTCATCCATATGCTCGCCACGTCCTATTCCGCCAGCACGGCAGGGGTGTCACTGGGAGTCTCCTACTACGGTCACGTACGCTGTGGTTTCACCATGCGCAAGGGCATCGTCGCTGTGGATCCAGCCTATATTTCGCTGCACACCAACGTCTACGTGGATGGCTACGGATCCGGTTATGCGTGCGACACGGGCAGTGCCATCGTCGGCAAGCGCATCGATCTGGGCTACGACGACGACAACCTGCAGTTGTGGTACCGCTGGGTGGATGTCTATCTGCTCACACCGGTACCTGCCAACATCCGATACCAACTGGACTAGCGGATGAGCGCGTCTCAAAGCTTGCGAGTTCGGCTGCGCGCCAGCGGTATCCGCCCGCGCAAGTCACTCGGGCAGAGCTTCCTGGTGGACGACACATTGGCGCAACGCATCGTATCGTTCACCGGCTTGCAGTCAAACGACATCGCGATCGAGATCGGTCCCGGCGTGGGTGCTCTCACCCGTCACCTGGCTTCTCACGCCAGGCAGGTGATCGCTATCGAGATCGACCGAGCCCTTATTCCCATCCTGCAAGAGGAGCTCGTCGATTACCGCAATGTCTCCCTTGTTCTTGCTGATGCCCTTGATGTGGACTTCGCTGCGTTATTGCGTGAGCAAACAGGAACTGAACGCACCTCCGTGCACTTCGTAGGTAACCTGCCCTACTACATCACCTCGGCGCTGGTGCGCAAGATACTGGAGTCGCACCTGAACGTACAATCGATCACACTGACGGTGCAGTTGGAGGTGGCCGAGCGCATGGTGGCCCAGCCCGGTGAAATGAGCTTGCTGTCGCTGAGTGTGCAGTTCTACGGCCGGCCGCAGATCCTTATGCGCATAAATTCCACCGCTTTCTATCCGCAGCCTAACGTAGACTCTGCAGTCATCAGGATCACGCCACATCTTTCCTCATCATATCAGTCTGAGCCTCGTACTAAGCCTGCCGAAGGGCAGAGTGAGCCTGTCGTTGGTCACCCTGAGCCTGTCGAAGGGACAGCGGGACGGGCGCAAGGATGGGCTGAAGGTCCTGACGCCAACATGGTCTTCGCCCTGGCTCGCGCCGGGTTCAGCCAGCGCCGCAAGCAATTGCACAATACGCTTGCCTCTGGTATGCGCTGGTCCAGGGAAGAAACTGAGAAGCTGCTGGCGAAGGCGGACATAAATCCCACTCGCCGTGCAGAGACGCTTAGCGTGGAAGACTGGGTTCGGCTCAGTGAGGTCGTCAGGGAAAAAGCTCCCTCAGCGGTCTCTGATGACCGGTAAGGTGCGGGCTACGGCAGGCGAAATCGGTCGCTCAAACTGGTCAGGAATACCTGCAACAGCTCGCCTGTCCCTGCTCCGAGCGCGGTGAATTCCACCTCGCTGTAGTCAATTCCTTTGCTCAGTGGGAATATTCCGCCTGGCCGATTTGTGACGCATCGGCCACCGGCTTCTTCGACGATTGGCCATAACGCAGCGATATCCCAAACATGCACGGTCGCGTCAAACGCGCCGACGCACACTCCGCATGCGACCAGGGCAAAGTCGAATCCACTGGAACCAGGCATGCGCAGTTTGCAGGGCAGGTCAGGCACACTTTTGCTCGAGTAACCCTTTCCCGTTTCACTTTTACCCAACGAGTGAGTGCCCAGAGCGAACAGTTGCGTGCTCGTCAGGCTTGTGTCAATGGCGACGTGAATTGGGCCATCGCCGTCGCCGTTCTCCGTCTCACGCCAGGCTCCCTGCCCCTTCGCAGCATAGAGCTGCAGGCCAACAGGCGGGAACTCGGCCACGCCCAGCACGGGTTGACCGTGGTGTAGCAGTGCGATCAGAACGCCCCATGCGGGCATGCCCCAAGTAAAGTTCGTGGTGCCGTCGATGGGATCAATCATCCAACACCACTCTTGACCCCCGTAGACTCTATCACCTTCTTCGGACAGCACGCTATGATCCGGGTAGCGGGCCAAAATAGCCTTTCCCAATTGCTGGTCTGCCTCAATGTCTGATGCGGTGACCAGCGTGCCGTCCTGCTTTACGGATGCAATGAGTTGGCCGCTGGCGTGCTTCAGCCGCTCACCCGTCTGATGCGCCAGTTCCCGCGCGAAGTCCAGCGCCCCTGGCGGCAGGGCATTCATATCGGCCATGGCGGGTGTCTTCGAAGGCGCTTGGCGCGACACCTCCGCCTTTTGAAGAGAAACCGGCCTCTTCGTCACCCCAGGTTCTATTGCAACTTTATTAATGGTATCGGGCATGCCATGGTTCATCGATGACGCGGGACTCTCCAACATTCCGGACCTTTCGTCGCGTATCACATTCAGGGCATAACGCGCCGCAACGCGCTGTTCAGCAATCCGCTCGGGATCGGCAGATATCTTCTCGAGCATCTCATGCACGACAGTGCGCTCATCAGATGTCAGACTATCCCACGCCAGCTGCACCAGCGCCCTGTCTTCGCTGAACACGCGTTCCCAAAACTGATCCAGATTCATATACTCAGCGTCTTATACCATACTACGTACACGGAAAAGAACTGACATGCCGGTTGCTCTGCGTCAAAGCACTCTGATCTGCCTGTAATCTGGCAACTGGTCATATCGTGACTGCCGTGTGCAGAGCGCATGCACATCAGTTTATTGCCGCGTCTGGAGCAGGGCTCTGCCCATGCTTTACCTGGACAGAACTAGCATGCCTGATCCAGTCGAACAGTATTACCAGCACGGACCACACACTACGGGTCGTCTTGCTGAGATAACCTGGCACGTATAGCCGGTCCAGACGGTTGTTCAATTCAATCGCACGTTGTCGAATAATCATTTCATCAAGTTGATTAATCATTTTCCACATCACCTCCATTTACATAAACTTGCCAGAACCATATCGAATCACATTGCCGAATATCCATCATCTGAGTGCGCCCGCCTGTTAGTTCCAGGCATTGGCCAGTAGAACCTGTCATCAGGCTGCTCCAGCGATGATGGTGCGGATATCATCCCGGCATCGCACCACAGCCTGCCGCACACGCTGGATCTTCTCCTGTTCGCCACGCTCGATGGCCTCGTCCAGGCCACTCCAAATGGTGCGGTTCAGGCTGTCCAGCTCCTCTTCCAGAAAGGTCACCTCATGCCGGCTTGACTGCGCGATGCCCTTGGCCTCGAAGCGTGCCCAAAAGCCCTCCACCTCAGCGGCGTGTGTCTTCAGCTCCGTCTCGCCAGCATCCGTCAGCTGGTAAACGCGCCGGTCGCCTTCCTGGCTCGCACTGACCATCTCTTTATCCAGCAGAAATTGCAACGTTGGGTAGACAACTCCGGGGCTGGGCACGTATTGGCCTTGCGAACGTTCCTCCAGCACCTTAACGATCTCATAGCCGTGCTTGGGGCCGCTGCTCAGCGCATCCATCAGCACGTAGCGCACTTCGCCACGACGCGCCCGACCACCGAAGCGTTCTGACCAAAAGTGGCCAGGCACATGCCCGTGGAATTCACTCCTGAAGTCGCCTCCCCTGTGGCCAAAGTGCTCGCGGCTATCGTGCGCTTCGCCATGGAACATATGATCAGGTGCCTTATGTTGCATCTCATCATCCTGGTGGCCATGCTTTCCATGGCGCTCGTCCGTATCCTGTATGTTTCGCATTTCTTAAAATACCTCTTATTAGTAATTACGCGATATATCGCGTTACAGTCAATATACATCGTCAAAATGGAATTGTCAAGGGGGTATTCCACAACGGATTGCGAGATTTACACGCAACAACCAGGGTAGGATGAGATCGAGCTGCCAGGACGGGGATTCACTCCGCCGTCTGGTCACCGCCATATCGTGCCAACCACTCTGCGGAGAACGCCTCGAAGCGATTCTCACTCACGGCCGCGCGAATGTCGCGCATCAGCATAAGTAGGAAGTGTACGTTGTGCAGGCTCATCAGGTACAGACCGAGTATTTCACCTGCGTGCAGCAGGTGCCTGATGTAAGCGCGTGTGAAAGTTTGGCAGGTATAGCAGGCGCAGCCGGGGTCCAGGGGGCGATCATCCTGCATAAAAATCTGGTTGCGCATGTTAATGCGCCCTTCGCGCGTGAAGGCTGCACCGTGTCGCGCCAGGCGTGTGGGAAGCACGCAATCGAACAGGTCCATCCCGCGTGCCACTCCGTTGATCAGGTCGGCTGGCTCACCCACGCCCATCAGATAGCGCGGCTTATTTGCCGGCAATGCCGCGTTCATCCACTCCAGCGTATCAAGCATCACCTGCTTCGGCTCGCCTACGGCCAGCCCGCCGATGCCGTAACCGGGGAAGTCGAGACTGCTGATAAAACGCGCCGACTCCTCGCGCAGGTCGCGGAAGATGCCACCCTGCACGATACCGAAGAGCGCCTGGTCGGTGCGTGCGTGCGCTGCCTGGCAGCGTGCTGCCCAGGCATGTGTGCGCGCCATGGAAATCAAGTTGTACTCGCGATCCGTGGGCGGCGGGCACTCGTCGAAGCACATGATCACGTCGGCACCCAGATTCTCCTGGATGCGTATCGACTTCTCCGGCGTCAGACGATGCATGCTGCCATCCAGGTGACTTTTGAACGTCACGCCGTCATCATCGATTTTTCTCATCTCGCTCAGAGAAAACACCTGAAAGCCGCCACTATCTGTCAAAATCGGCCCGTTCCAGGCCATGAACTGGTGTAAACCACCCATGTATGCCACCAGCCCATCCCCTGGCCGCAGATACAGGTGATAGGTATTCGCCAGGATCATGCTGGCGCCCAACTCCATCAGGTCGCGTGGAGCCAGTGCTTTCACCGTCGCCTGTGTACCTACAGGCATAAAGGCCGGCGTCAGCACCTCACCGTGCGGTGTCATAAAGACTCCTGCCCGGCACTGCCTACTATTATTGTGTAGTGTGAAAGTGAAGTCGTTGCTCACAATGAAACTCAAATGTCATAACGCAAGCACCCATCATTACATCATATTGCATGCACAGGGCAAAGCACACCATAAAAACAGGAATACCTCACTTTAGAATTTTCCAGTCGTAACAGTGCAGGAGGCCATGCCCTCATGCTGGCACTTCCGGGTAGTAACGGTGGAATGTTGCAAGCCTGCCCCTCCATAACAAGCATGGTATGCAGGTAAGATACTATTGCCCCAACAGCACTGGCGCTTCGGGTGCGACTACTGTCTGCCCTTCACTGGCTCCGGAGAGGATCTCGCTAAAATTATCGTTGCGCAACCCTGTCTTCACCTCCACCTCTTTGGTGTGTCGGTCATCCACCTTCAACGTCAGGTACGATTTCCCAGTCTGTTTATCCCGCCGGATGGCCCAATTCGGCGCGAGCAATACGCCTTGCCGCCTGTCCATTATGATCGCTGCATTGGCCGTCATGCCGTTCCTGAGCGGTGCATTCGATCGATCGACCAGCACCCGCACCAGATATGACACCACACCACTCACATTGGTGGACG
>JAJYKL010000002.1 GCA_021788625.1 Chloroflexota bacterium | reverse complement strand
CGGCAAGTTTGGCGATATCGGAAATACAGCCGTAGCATACGCACGCGGTGCTTTCGAACAGTTTCGCGCCGATGCGGTCACTCTCTCGCCCTACATCGGAAGTGACTCCGTGAAGCCATTTCTGGCCAGCGCGGAGCATGGTGCTTTTGTGCTGGCGCGTACCAGCAATCCCAATGCCGCCGAGTTCCAGAGTCTGCACCTTGGCCTTGAGCCTTCACGAATTCACCGGTATGAAGCGAGCACAACGGAATTGACATCTGCCACTCGGGAAAATGAATGGAATTCAGATGATCGTCTGTTATATGAGCACGTGGCACTGGCAGCGAGCCAATGGAACCACGAAGTGCCGGGTACATGCGGGTTGGTGGTCGGCGCGACCGCTCCGAGGGAACTGGAACGCATCCGTGCCCTGACGCCTGACTTGCCATTCCTCATCCCTGGCGTGGGCGCACAGGGTGGCGACCTGCAGGCCGCACTCAAATATGGATTCACCCGCGATGGCCTGGGCCCAGTGGTAAATGCTTCACGCTCAGTGATCTATGCGTCGCAAACTGATGCATTCGCGTACGATGCCCGTACCGCTGCGCTGCAGATAGTCCAGCAGATGCGTAATCAGGTGGTGAGCGATGGACTTTGATAAGTCTCTGGCAGATGATCTGTTTGACATTGGTGGTGTTCAGTTTGGCCAGTTCACGTTGAAGTCTGGACTGGTGTCACCAATCTATATCGACCTGCGTCTTCTCGTCTCGCATCCGCCGGTACTGCGCCGCGTAGCCCAGGCGATGGCCACGTTCATCCGCGAACAGCCGCAGGATACACCGCTCATCGAGTTTGACCGATTGGCGGCCATACCCTATGCCGGGTTGCCGATTGGTGTGGCGGTCGCACTCGAGACTGGGTTCCCCTTGATTTACCCGCGCAAGGAGGTCAAAGAATATGGCATGGCCCGTCTGATCGAGGGAACCTATCAGGCTGGCGAGTCAGTCGTACTGGTCGATGACCTGATCACCAAGGGTACTTCGAAGATTGAAGCACTCAAACCGCTCCTCGATGCCGGACTGAAAGTGCACGATGTGCTGGTGCTGATTGATCGCGAGCAGGGCGGGCGCGAAGAGTTGCTCACATGTGGTGTAAAACTGCATGCAGTGCTCACCTTGACGGAGCTGTTGGATGCCCTGGTTGCCTCGGGACGCATGGAACTGGCGCAGCATGATGAGGTACTCGCCTGGGTCAGGTCACATTGATTGGAGTGCTTCACGGCATCCAGAGGTATGTGAATCCATGAACGTCGCACTGCTGGTGAACCAGGTTGGGCCAGACCCAACCGTAAACCTGGCAAGAATTGTGGCCATGGTATATCAAGCCTGCGACCAAGGCGCACGATTGATCGTGCTGCCTGAAGCGGCGCACACCGGACTGGTTAACTGCGACGACCCGATGTATGACCTGCCGCAGGGACAGCCTGTTCCAGGTCCGCTCACGAAAGCACTCGGTCGGTTGTGCTTAAGGTGTGCAGTGTGGCTGGAGTGTGGTGTGTTGGAACGTGAGGACGACAGGCTTTATGACACGGCGCTGCTCATTGCGTCCGATGGACAGATACACCTGAAGTACCGGCGAATACAACCCCACTGGCACGGCCGCACAGCTGATCCCCTCGTGTACGGCCAGGGCGAGCAAATCCCAGTCACCGAAACCCCGTTTGGTCGCATCGCCTGCTTGATTTGTGGCGACCTGTTTGACGACAGCGTGGTCAGTCGCGTATATACAATCAAGCCGGACTGGTTGCTATGGCCGAACGCACGTTGCTTTAGCGATGGCTCCCACGATCAAATGCGATGGGACCGTGATGAGATGCCGATCATCAGGGAGCGCGTTGCCTTGGCAGGTTGCACGACTCTTATGACGAATTACCTTGCAGGGCTTGAAGTAAATGGAGGTGGCTTCGGTGGTGCTGAAGTCATAGCGGGTGATGGACGCCGGCTGGCGCATTACCCACTTGGCACTCCTGGAATGCTTGTCGTCGAGATGGATGACATCCGTAAGCTTGCAGTGCAATGAATGTTAAAACTGCTGTGAATGAAAGCGAAACCACAGTTCTGCGGCGGGAGTCCGCAGACCCACTCGCAGTGAACCTGTGCGGAGTGTTGCTGCGCAATCCGACTGTGCTCGCTTCGGGGATATTAGGTCTGAGTAACGAGGTGTTTGTGCGCGTGGCACGCCTGGGAGTAGGAGGTATCACAACCAAGTCGTGCTCACTACAGCCGCGCGCTGGCTGGCACAATCCCACCATCGTTAACTATGGACCTGGATTGATCAATGCGGTGGGGCTCAGCAATCCTGGGGTGGAAGTCATGGTGGAGGAGATACGCGCGGCAAAGGTGCACTTAAAGCCTTATGGCGTTCCCATTATCGCCAGTATCTTCGCCAATACGATCTATGACTTTGGCACGCTCACGCGTTACATCTGCGAAGCGGAACCGGATTTGATCGAAGTGAACATCTCATGCCCGAACCTGGATACCGCGCATGAGGAAATGTTCTCTTCAAACGCCTTCGTTTCGGCGCAGGTAACCCGTATGGTGAAGCGCTATGCGCGATGCCCGGTGATCATCAAGCTTTCGCCTAACGTGGAAAGCATAGCCTCGATCGCCAGAGAGGTGGTTAACGCTGGAGCTGACGCCATCTGCGCGATTAACTCTGTCGGTCCAGGGATGGTATTGGATATTGATACAGGTAAACCCCTGCTCTCCAACCGTACCGGTGGCGTAAGTGGTCCGGCCATCCGACCTATCGCAGTGCGTTGCGTTTACGACATATGCATGGCGCTGCGCGGCAAGAAGGCGCAAGTGATCGGGACGGGTGGGGTGACCAACGCACGAGACGCGATCGAAATGATTCTGGTTGGTGCCACGTGCGTGGGCATCGGGAGCGCGGTCGTTCACCACGGTTATGGTGTCTTCAGCGACGTCACAGCGGGGATTCAGCAGTATATGGACCAGCATGGCTACCGCAGCCTGGATGAGTTCCGCGGCAGGGCACTCACCTGAAGAGACGCGATCCTGCTATCAGACTTCTCGCAGTTGCCTGACATAGTTCACCTCTGTTGACAGCGGACCGTGTTCTCATATAATTTCACCCATGATTGAATTACAGGTTGAGTTTCGCTCCCGTCGTATGCGCCTGCCGGGCAGTGTGTCTGGTCAGTGCGCGTTCTGGTTTGGGTAAATGACTCAACCGCGCTCCGGCTCGGGATATTGGATGATCGGTTCCTGGCCCCTGACACACCAAAACGTGTTGGGGGCTTTTCTTATTTAAATGATAAACATCGGAATCTTTGGCGCAACCGGTTACACCGGTGTGGAGTTGATGCGCTGGCTAGGCAGGCACAATGAAGCGCGTGTGGTCTTTGCGTCTTCGGAAACGAGCGCTGGACAACGTCTTTCAGACGTCATTCCGTGCGCATACGATACGCCACTGGTCAAGTCTGATGACGCTCCTCTGGGCGACGCGGATGTGGTGTTTTCATGTCTGCCACATGGCGCCTCCGCAGAGCTTTGCGCTCGGGTCGTGCAGGCAGGACGTCGAGCAATTGATTTTTCGGCTGATTTTCGCCTGCGTGAGGCGGCTGTTTACACTCGCTGGTATCAGCACCAGCACCCTCATCCCGAGCTGCTATCGCAGGCGGTCTATGGTCTTCCAGAGCTATACCGGGCCCGCATCGCGGAGGCAGAGTTGGTGGCCAATCCAGGCTGCTATCCTACCAGCGTCATCTTGGGGGCACTACCCTTGCTTAGGCAAAATGCCCTGGCCAATCCAATCATCATCGCAGACTCCAAGTCCGGTGTAAGCGGCGCAGGTCGTAAACTAACGCAGTCCACTCACTTCGTCGAGGTGAATGAAAACCTGGCGCCTTATAACATAGGCCATACCCATCGCCATGTGCCCGAGATCGAACAGGTGTTGAACGACGCCAGGGCGAAAATGGATTCTACTTCAGGGTTGAAAGACTCCGGGATTGTAGAACCCGATATGCAATCAGCAATCGTTGCGAGCCAGCAGGCAAGGACCAGTCTGCTCTCACCAATTACCGTACTTTTCAACCCACAGCTGCTGCCCATTACCCGCGGGATGCTGAGTATGCTTTACTTCCAGCTCACACCGGGAGCGATGGCGCAGGATTGGCAGGCGCTATTCACCGAGTACTACAAAGACGAACCTTTTGTGCATATACTGCCAAAAGGACAGATTGCCACCATCGCTCACGTTGCTCACAGCAATAACTGCGCTATTTCTGTGCACCAGCAGGAAGGAGCACTGGCTGGGACACTGGTGGTCGTGTCATGCATCGACAACCTGGTTAAAGGCGCTTCAGGACAGGCATTGCAGTGCATGAACTTAATGTTTGGCCTGGATGAATCTACAGGCTTACGCTAGGCTACTCACAGCATGGCAAAACTGATCCAACCTACGACGCCGGAGCACTTGAGTCAGGTCAAGCAGCTCATTATCGAGTACGCATCCTGGTTAGAAGTCGATCTATGTTTCCAGGGTTTCCAGGAAGAGCTGGCGACCTTTCCAGGAAGCTATGTGCCACCGAAAGGATCTCTGCTTCTGGCGATTGAGGAAGGCCAACCGGTCGGTTGCGTCGCACTGCATGAATTTGAATCCGGCATCGCCGAGATGAAACGGCTGTTTGTCCGTCCGGCCTTTCGCGGTAAACACATTGGACGACAACTCGCCCAAGGCATCATCGACGAAGCGCGGCGGATTGGGTACACGCGCTTGCGACTGGACACGCTCACGACTTTGCGGGAAGCTAACGAACTGTATCGCTCGCTCGGATTCCATCCGTGTGACTCCTATCGTTACAACCCCCTTGAAGAGGTTGTTTTCCTGGAGCTGGATCTGTCGCCCATCCAG
Source organism: Chloroflexota bacterium (assembly GCA_021788625.1). Taxonomy (GTDB): domain Bacteria; phylum Chloroflexota; class Anaerolineae; order J036; family Brachytrichaceae; genus CAIXPS01. The sequence continues at coordinate 111,411 of JAJYKL010000002.1, read as the reverse complement.
GTATATAAGGTCAGTGGTACAGATCTTGATGACGCAGAGTTCAGTCAGCGTTTCGCTCAATCGATCGCCGGTGTAATGAGGACGAGTGCACGTCCCATTGTGGTGCATGGTGGCGGGAAGGAACTGACCACGTTACTGAAGGCGTTTCAAATCGAGTCGCACTTTGTCGACGGACTGCGCGTCACCGACGTGCGTACGCGTGATGCGGCGTTGATGACGTTAAGTGGTCTGGCCAATAAGCGACTGGTGGCAAACCTGCTCTCAGAGGGGGTGGATGCGCTGGGAGTTAGTGGTGTGGACGCCGGCCTGGTGCGCGTCGCACCGGTCGATAAAACACTGCAGTATGTCGGCAAGCCAGTGAAGGTCCGCACTGAATTGCTCGATCAGTGGCTGCAAGCCGGTCTGGTGCCGGTAATTGCACCGATGTCCATAGGGCAAGACGGCGAGATTTATAACGTGAACGCTGACCATGTGGCGGGTGCTGTGGCGGTTGCCCTTGATGCCAGCCTGCTCACGTTCGTGACCAATGTTGATGCAGTGCTGGACGGGAATCAGACACCTATCACATCACTCAAGGCTGAGGAGGCAGAAACGCTCATCTCTCACGGCACTGTTTCCGGCGGAATGATCCCGAAAGTGCAGACCGCATTGGAAGCGTTAAGGAATGGTGTCCGGCAAGTACGGATAACCAGCCTGGAGGGCATCCAGACAGGCCAGGGCACTACTTTTACACTCTAGGCGAAACCGCCGCGGAACAGAAGGCGCGCATCTGATATAGGAGCTCGATCATGGGAAGAATATTGGAATCACTACCAACAGGTCAGAAAATCGGCATTGCCTATTCTGGGGGACTGGATACCAGCGCAGCCGTGACGTGGATGCGCGAGAAAGGTGGTGTTCCATACGCCTACACCGCCAACCTGGGTCAGGCGGACGAGACTGACTACGACGACATTCCACGTCGCGCCTTGAAGCATGGCGCTGAAAAGGCTCGCGTCATCGACTGTCGCAAGCAATTGGTGCAGGAGGGGCTGGTGGCGTTGATGTGTGGCGCATTCCACATTGGAAGCGCAGGTAAAACTTACTTTAATACCACGCCGCTGGGTCGCGCCGTTACGGGCACGATGCTTGTCAACGCGATGAAGGAAGATGGGGTGAACATCTGGGGCGATGGTTCCACCTATAAAGGCAACGATATCGAACGCTTTTATCGTTATGGCCTGTTAGTGAACCCCGAATTGTATGTATATAAAGCCTGGCTCGATCCGCTTTTCGTGAGCGAACTGGGCGGGCGAAAGGAAATGAGCGAGTGGCTGGCAGCGCGTGGCTTTCAATATCGAATGAGTACCGAGAAAGCTTATTCCACCGATGCGAACATCTGGGGTGCCACGCATGAAGCCAAGCACCTGGAGATGCTTGATACCAGTATGTATATTGTGCAGCCTATCATGGGTGTGCGCTTTTGGGACTCGTCCGTGAAAATTGAGACCGAAACCGTGAAGATTACTTTCCATGAGGGGATGCCGGTCGAGATCGATGAACGAGAGTATACGGATGCTGTGGCTTTGGTGATGGAAGCCAACCGCATTGGCGGACGGCATGGGTTGGGCATGTCGGATCAGGTGGAAAATCGCATCATTGAAGCCAAGAGCCGTGGTGTCTACGAAGCCCCAGGCATGGCACTACTCCATATCGCCTACGAACGATTAGTGAATGCCATCCATAATGAAGGCACGCTCGACAACTATCGCACCATGGGTCGCAAACTGGGTAGACTGCTTTACGAAGGCCGCTGGTTTGATCCGCAATCGCTCATGCTGCGAGAAAGCATGCAGCGCTGGGTAGGCAAAGCCGTGTCGGGTACGGTGACGCTGGAGTTGCGACGAGGTGACGACTACACCATTCTGAACACCACCGGCCCGAACCTGACGTATAAACCTGAGCGACTGACGATGGAAAGTGGTAAAGGTGAGTTTGGTCCGCTTGACCGTATCGGCCAACTCACGATGCGTAACCTGGACATTACCGACTCGCGTGATAAGTTGTCGGTGTATGCCAAGGCTGGTGTGCTTCAGATCGAAGGAGGTGGGGATTTGGGACTAATTGAACCCGCCAAACCCAAGGTTGAGCCTCAGCCTCGTCAGGAAGAAAAGCCATCCAACGGTGAGTGGCTAATTGATCTGGAAGGCTGAAGCAAGGGAAGAATGGAAATAAGAGTCCGCCCGGCTGATCCGGACGATATACAGCACATTACTGAGCTGATCGCGAAAAATGCGCGGCAAGGTGGTCTCCTGCAGCGTAGTGAGACGAATATTCGCTCCTCGCTGCGCAATTTTCTGGTGGCTGAGGAGGATCAAAGCTCGTCGTCTCCAAGCCCGGGACCCCAGGCTCAGGACTCATCTGCATTCTCTGAATCCCAATCAACACAGCCTGATCAGCATGCCGCAGACCAAAAACCAGTAATACTCGGCTGTGGTTCACTGGTGCCTATGAACACCGCCCTGGTCGAGTTGCGCTCGCTCGCGGTGAATGAAGAGGTGCGCGGTGGCGGTATCGGACGGCAGATTGTTGCTGCCCTGGTGGAAGAAGCTCGCAAGAGGCATTTTAGCCTCATCTTTGCCCTCACCCGTTCGGTGCGCTTTTTTGAGCGATGTGGATTCACCGTCACTACAAAGGAGCATTTCCCTGAGAAGGTATGGCACGACTGTGTTTCGTGTCCCATGCTGGCCAATTGCGATGAAGTGGCTGTCATTATCCAACTGGACCAGGCCGCCAACCGCATGCCGGGAGAACCTGTTCCGGCAATTCAACTTGCTGGCACCGAGCGCGAGAAGCAAATCCCAGTCCAGGTCGTGCAGGCGATGAGGCATACCCAGGGAGCTCGCAGTGTCACTATTGCACGCGAACCAGTGAGTAAGGTTGTGCTGGCTTACAGTGGCGGACTGGACACGGCATGTGCTGTGCCGTGGTTGCGCGAGACATATGGCTGTGAGGTGGTATGTTTCCTGGCTGATGTAGGTCAGGGTGGGGATCTGGAGGCAGTCTGCCAGCGAGCCATCGAATCGGGCGCCAGTAAGTGCGTGGTCGAGGACTTGCGCGAAGAGTTTGCAATTGAATACCTGTTTCCGCTCATTCAAAGTGGCGCCATATATGAGCACAAATACCTGTTAGGTGCCAGCATTGTGCGCCCTTTGATTGCCAGGCACCAGGTGGCTCTCGCTGAGAAGGAGGGTGCTGATGCAGTGGCGCACGCGGCTACGGGTAAAGGCAATGACCAGGTGCGGTTCGAATTGAGCTACATGGCGCTCAACCCGAGCCTGCGTGTGATCGCTCCGTGGCGCGAGTGGGACATTCGTGGTCGCGACGATGCAATCGCATACGCTCATGCTCACCATGTGCCCATCATCCAGACGCTGGAGCGCATCTATTCTGGCGATCACAGTCTGTGGCACCGCAGTCGCGAGGGCGGCGACCTGGAAGATCCCTGGCGCGAGCCTGATTCCACGTTGTATCGTATGACCGTTGCCCCGGAGGATGCACCGGACAATCCGGAATACATCGAGGTGGAGTTCGTGTGTGGCATTCCCAAACGCGTAAATGGCAGGGAAATGAGCGGAGCCGAACTCATTGAAACCTTGAACACGTATGGCGCACGGCATGGGATTGGCCGTACCGACCTGGTGGAGAACCGTCTTGTCGGCATGAAGTCGCATGGCGTCTATGAAGCACCAGGTGGTACCATCCTGCGCGTGGCCCACCAGGGCATCGAGGAGCTGACACTGGATCGCGAAACCCTGCACTTCAAGCAGGTGGTGGCGCTGCGCTATGCTGACCTGCTCTATAACGGCCAGTGGTTCACGCCATTGCGTGATGCGCTGCAGGCCTTCATCACCGTTACCCAGCGTGATGTAACGGGCAAGTCGCGCATAAAGCTATACAAGGGCAGCGCAACGCTGGTAGGCCGGCAGGCAACCTACTCTCTGTACCGTGAGGATCTGGCTACCTTCATGCGTGAGGATGTCTACAACCAGAAGGACGCAGACGGCTTCATCCGATTGTACGGGCTTCCCATGCATGTGAAAGCCCTCGTCGATCAAGCCCGCGAGTCCTCAATGCCCCTACCGGACCTTAAAAAGGGTGGCCCACGGGATTGACAGGAGACAGTACTTGTGACTGGAGCGTCTTGCGGCTACCAATATTGAACAAATCAGCGGCCTATTAGGATGGAGCGATAGAGGGAGTTTTACCTTCGTCTCCTTCCTGGCCCGCGGGGGCGACGCATGACAGTCTTGTAATTGCCTGGTTGTTGTGGGAGGTCAGGCGCCATGGCCAAGTCTTCCTCGGCCATCTCGTCGCCCATGCGACGCACCTTCTCCCACTCGGGCGTGGGATCGTCGATGTCGTTCAAGCGCTGACGCAGCTCGAAGATCTGATCGCGCAGCATGGCGGCTTTCTCAAACTCCAAGTCCTTCGCTGCCTGCTTCATCTGTTTTTCCAGCTCAGTCACCAGCCGGTGCGCCTCGGGTTTGGGCAGGTCTCGCACCGAGATCGCTCCTTCGCCACCCGGTAACTCCGACTCGCCGGCTTTGCCTTCCGGGGCGGTTCGTACACGGTCCGTCAGGTCGCGCACAGTCTTGTAGATCTGCTGCGGCTCAATGCCGTGCGCCTGGTTGTACTCAGATTGCTTCTTGCGGCGACGCTCCGTCTCCTCGATGGCGCGCTTCATGGAGTCAGTGATGTGGTCGGCGTACATGAGCACCGTGCCGTGCACGTGACGTGCGGCACGGCCGATCGTCTGGATGAGCGAGGTGGTGCTGCGCAGGAAACCTTCCTTATCGGCGTCGAGGATCGCCACCAGTGATACCTCGGGCAGGTCCAGCCCCTCGCGTAACAGGTTGATGCCAACCACCACGTCGTACTGGCCCAGGCGAAGATCGCGCAGGATTTCGACGCGTTCCACCGTCTCGACCTCGCTGTGCAAGTACTGCACCTTGATGCCGATCTCCTGCAGGTACTCGGCAAGGTCCTCGGCCATGCGCTTCGTCAGTGTGGTCACCAACACGCGCTCACCGTGACTCACGCGCTCACGCACCTGGGCGACCAGGTCATCCACCTGGCCCTTGACCGGTTTCACCTCCACAATCGGATCCACGATGCCGGTGGGACGGATGACTGCCTCAGCTACTACGGCCGCGTGTTGTGCCTCAAACGGCCCCGGCGTGGCGCTGGAGAAGATAGCCTGGCGGAAGCGCTGCTCGAACTCCTCAAACTTAAGTGGGCGATTGTCCAGTGCGCTGGGCAGACGGAAACCATAGTCCACCAGCACCTGCTTGCGCGAGCGGTCACCGTTGTACATGCCGCCTATCTGCGGGATGGTCATGTGGCTCTCGTCCAGGATGAGCAGGAAGTCGTCGGGGAAGTAATCCAGCAATGTGAAGGGTGGGGTGCCGGCAGGACGGCCGTCCAGGAGTCGCGAATAGTTTTCGATGCCGCTGGTGTAGCCCACCTCGCGCAGCATCTCCAGGTCGTAGCGCACGCGCTGCTCGACACGCTGCGCCTCCAGCAACTTGTCGTTCTCCTTGAAGAACCTGATACGCTCATCCAGTTCGATCTCGATGGCTTTGATGGCCGCTTGCAATTTCTCCTGCGGGGTAATGAAGTGTTTGGCTGGATAGATCTCAATCTCGTCCAGCGTCTGCAGGATTTCGCCCGTCAGGATGTCCACCTCGGTCAGCCGCTCCACCTCGTCGCCGAAGAACTCGATGCGGTAGGCATTGTCGGCGTAGGCGGGCTGCACCTCCAGCGTATCACCGCGCACGCGGAACTTACCGCGGCCCAGGTTCACGTCGTTGCGTTCGTACTGGATGGCGACCAGCATACGCAGTACCACGTCGCGCCGGCGCACCTCGCCGCGCTTCAGCTTCACCACGAAGCGCCCGTAGTCCTCCGGGTTGCCGATGCCGTAGATGCACGACACCGATGCCACGATGACCACGTCGTGCCGGCTCATCAGCGAGCTGGTGGCGGCCAGGCGCAGCCGGTCGATCTCGTCGTTGATGGATGAATCCTTCTCGATGTACAGGTCGTAGCGCGGAACGTAGGCTTCGGGCTGATAGTAGTCGTAGTAAGAGACGAAATACTCCACCGCGTTCTCGGGAAAGAATTCCTTGAACTCCGAGTAGAGTTGTGCCGCCAGGGTCTTGTTGTGAGCCATGACGAGGGTGGGGCGCTGCGTCGCCTCGATCACCTTCGACATGACGTACGTCTTACCAGTTCCCGTGGCTCCAAGAAGGGTCGTGTAGCGATTACCTGCCTCAAGGCTCTTCACGATCGTGTCGATGGCCGTCGGTTGGTCACCGGTCGGTTCAAATGGGGCGTGGACTTTGAACTCTGGCATGTGCCCAATTATAGAACATCCGTTCAAACTGAATTCCTTTGGAAGTACCTACAATGTGTTAACTACGAGGAGGTGATCCATGACTATGCATTTCAACCTACCGACCAGCACGGTTATCAAAGGCTTCGAGTGGCAGGGAGAGCACACCCCCTACCCCGAGCCAGACAGGAAAGGTGATACCTTCCCCATGACCTGGGCCGACGACGGCGATATTTACACGTCGGCCGGCGACCCGCTGTGGGGTGAGACGACCAGCGGCCTGGACCTGGAAAAGTTCAGCGGATCGCCAGAGGACTACAAGATTTCCAAGGTGAACCCCATGAACGACTACCTGGGTTGGGGTGGTGACGGTCCCAAGCCCAGTGGAATGATCTGCGCGGAAGGCATCCTCTACCTGGCCTTCCAGAACATGCGCCGCACCCGGCAGCCGCCATTCAGCCTGGTCTCGCAGCACGGCAGCGATGCACAGATTGTCTATTCCACCAATAAAGGCGCCTTTTGGGTACCGGCGCTGGGCAACGTTACTGCACCCATGTTCCCTGGACATAAGTTCGGTGGGCCGGCCTTTATCAACTTCGGGCAAGATAACGCGAACGCGCGCGACCGGTACGTGTACGCGGCATCGACCGACCAGTGGGACAACGGAAGCAACCTGCGCTTGGGTCGCGTGCCGGAAGATAGCATCATGCGGCGCGAGGCCTGGGAGTGGATATGCGCGTTCGAGCCGTCAGGTGAGCCAGTCTGGAAAACAGACCTGGACGAGTCAGTCCCCGTGCTCAGCCTGCATCGCTGGATCGGCTTGCCTGATATGGTCTACCTGGCCAGCATCCGGCGCTACCTTCTGCTCACCTGGCGGCTTCATAAGGACTTCTCCCCTAATGATGGAACCGACCTGCTCATCCTGGAATCACCGGAGCCATGGGGACCCTTCTCACTCGTGCACTTCGAAGAGTACTGGCAGGGGAAGAACTTCAACCCGTACTGCCCGCGCCTGCCGCTGAAGTGGCTGGAGGGCGATGGCCTTACAGGCTGGTTGCAGTTCTCGGGCAGTTGGGGTCCAGCCGGACAGCAGGCGCTCTATTACCGTTCCAACGTTCGCCCATTCCGGCTTGTGCTGTATTGATCGCGGCATCAGATGTCAGACTTCTCGCAGAAGTCTGACATCTGGCAGCGCCTTTTACTATGAGGTTTCGGTATGGTTCGCCGGATGTTCAACTCCTCCGCGCTCGGTCTGCATGGCAGCTACTACGCAGCGGATCTCACCAAATTCCACGGACTCAGGCAGTATCTGCTTGAGGGGGGTGAGCTTATCGGTGTGACCAACCGTTTCGGCGGCCTGCCGAACCTTTATCTCGACATCCTCACTGACTGCCCGGCGCAAGTCCAGTTTACCGACGGCGATCAATTGTGCAGCATGATGGTAGATCGTACTCATGGTCAACCCGCGGCGTACCGCAATTTCCTTCACTTTTAAACCTGCCGCGAAAAGCGAGGCAGTCACGTCTACGCTGCTAACTTTCTCTGTCTCCTCGTTGGCCGGTACTTTACTGGCAGTCAAGCCATAGTTGGGGTGCGCTTCACGGCGCGCTTCGCGGATATGCCAGTCACAGCATGGACTGGCCTTGAGAGGGCCAGTATCTCCAAAATGCTCCACGAGCATCCGCTGTCGGCAGCGCGTCGTAGTCTCAGCATAGGTGATCATCTTGTCGAGCTGCCCCCGCTTGTAGGCACGCCGGCGCTGGACGTCTGTCTGCGCCTGATTGAGCGCCTCGTCAGTCAGATCGCTCACCGCATAACGCAGAGCCACTCCTTCACTCTCCTGCCGGTCCAGTGCGCCTACTGCCTCCAATTGCGAGAGGCCTACACGCAGCTTCACTTCAAACAGGTGGGTGATACGGAGCAAGACCTCCAAACTCATTAAGGCGATGCCGTTACGGCTGTGCGTTGCGAGGGTGTGATGCAGTGCGATCAGTTCGTTACGTGATGGTGCGTCGTTCTGGATGAACCACTCCTGAAGTTGGCGATCCTGCGGCGCATACAGTAGCACGCATTGAGCTAGCTTGCCATCACGCCCCGCGCGTCCCGCCTCCTGGTAATAAGCCTCCACTGATCCGGGGATGTTGTAATGCACTACGAATCGAACATCCGGTCTGTCGATGCCCATGCCAAAAGCGTTCGTCGCAATCATGACCGCATTAGTGGTATTGAGGTAAGCATCCTGCATGAGCGAGCGCTGGCTTTTTTCCATACCACCGTGATAGACAAATGTAGCGATCTGATAATCCGTTTGCAGCGCGGACGCTAATTCCTCAGCATCGCGTCGCGTTCCCACGTAGATGATGCCAGCACCCTTGACCACGCCCAGCACCTTGATCACCTGTTGCATCTTGCTCACCAGATCAGGTGTATAGCGCACATGAAACACCAGGTTGGGCCGGCTGAAGCCGGTGATGACGCGCTCGGTGCCAGGTAGCTTGAGCTGATCGATGATGTCCTGTTGCACGTCGACCGTAGCGGTAGCCGTCAGAGCGACGGTAACCGGGTTGCCCAGCAAGGCGCGTACATGGCCAATGTATAGATAATCGGGACGGAAGTCATGCCCCCATTGTGAGATGCAATGCGCTTCGTCTACTGCCAGTAATGACACCTTTGCGTGGCGCAAAGCAGCCAGAAAGGTCGGGTTACGCAACCGTTCGGGTGCCACATATACCAGGTGCCATTTACCAGCAGCCAGGAAAGCCATGCGCCGGGTTTGCTCTTCAATGGAGAGGGAGCTGTTTATGAAAGTCGCAGCGATTCCCATACTCTGCAGGCGGTCCACCTGGTCTTTCATTAAAGCGATGAGAGGCGAGATGATCAGCGCCGTGTCGGGCAATACCATGGCACAGAACTGGTATATCAACGACTTGCCGCTGCCTGTTGGCATGACGACCAGGGTGTTGCGTCCATGCAGGATATGCTCGATCGCTTCACGCTGGCCCTGCCGGAATGTATCCAGCTTGAAGTGCTGGTGCAATATTTCCTGGTACGAGGCGGCGTCGACGACTGAAGATTGAGTTGATGCGTGCGACTCTGCACTGTCAGCCATGCTCTCAACTCATCGTCTGGTCAAGAGCAGAACTCGTCGCGGCAATTGCTTGCTCCGGGGTCATCTTGCGCACGGCCTCACTGAAGGGTTCCACCGTCACCGGACCGTCGTAGCCAATGTGTTTAAGCGCGCCGAAGAACCCGGCGATGTCGATGACCCCTGTTGCACCCACCAAATCGCGCTCACCGTCGATCTGCTCATCGGCAGAACGGCCAGACCGGGCATCGTTCACGTGCACGTACACCACCTCCTCTGCTGGTAAGGATTCGATCTCATCCAGTGTGCCATGTGATGTATACCAGTGGAAGGCATCTAGTAATAGCCCGACGTTGCCAGTGCCGATGGCGGCGGCCAGAGCGCGCAGGCCATCCATCGTGTGAATGAAGTCATAGCGATGGCCCTGACGTAACGTCCAGGGACCGACGAACTCCAAACCCAACCAAACGCCATATGCTTTGAGAATATCTGCAACCGGACGCAGGCGGCGCTCGAGCAGCGTGAAATGCTCCCTGTAGGGAAGCTGGTCCGAGCGGGGCATCAGGTAGGTAGTGCAGCGCGTGCAGCCAAACTCGATTGCCAGTCGTGTATCGTTGATGAGGCGGGCCAGGCTTTCTGCATACGTTCGTTCCGTGTCCTTTTCACGCCAGGAGACGTTTAGTCCGAATGCACCCGCACGCAGTCCCGTACCTGAAAACCACTCTTTAGCCGCTTGCAGAGACTGCGTTTGCACCATTTGGCCCAGGAAACTAAGGTCCAGGTCAACGCCACTGAAGTTATATCGCCTGGCCAAAGTGCAGGTTTGATCAAAGGGGAGCGCGTGTCCCAGTGCACCAGGATTGAGGTTTTTGAACATTTATCAATCTTAGCATCAAGCCAGCGTGTTCTAACACCTCGCATACGTAGACGCGCTAGACTAGCATAACCGATATGGTTATTTATGGAGGTGCTGTCAACCCCTTTGACAGAGGGCAAGTGTTGTGATGGCTTTAGGCGATAATTCGAGAATTGGGGATTTATGGATTACAAGGATTACTACAAGATACTGGGTGTGGATCGCAACGCGGATGCTGATACGATCAAGAAGGCGTACCGTAAGCTGGCCCGTCAATATCACCCTGACGTAAACAAGGGGGACAAGAAAGCTGAAGAGCGCTTCAAGGAGATTAACGAGGCGAATGATGTATTGAGTGATCCTGAAAAGCGTAAAGTGTACGACCAGCTCGGTTCGAATTACCAGCAGTATCGCCAGAGCGGTGGTGATCCACGCAGTTATGACTGGGGCCAATGGTTCCAGCAGGCTGGCGGATATCCTGCTGGTGGCGCACGCAGGCGACCTGGCGGCGCACCTGGCGCAAGTACCAGTACGGCTGACTTTGGTGAGTTTGACTTTAGCGATCTGATGGAGTCTTTATTCGGTGAGCGTTATAGAGGCCAGCGGCAGTCGGCACGTGCACGCGACCTCCAGCAACCTGTACAGATCACACTGGAAGAGTCTTACCATGGCACAAAACGCGTGCTACAAAAAGACGGGCAAGAGCTAGAGGTGACCATCCCGGCAGGCGTGAAGACAGGCTCCAAGGTGCGTATGAAGGGACAGGGTGCTAAAGGCGCGCGCGGTCAGGCAGGCGACCTATACCTGGTTATCGATGTTGCCCCTGATCCAACCTATGAACGAAAAGATGATGATCTCTATCGCGATATTAGTGTGAATGCCTTTACTGCAATGCTCGGTGGTGAAGTGACGGTGCAAACTTTTAGCGGCAGTGTTGCGGTAACGGTACCTCCTGGCACATCATCGGGCCGGCGTATTCGCTTGCGAGGACGGGGCATGCCAAAACTAAATGATAAAGGGCAGTTTGGTGATATGTACCTGCGCGTCACAATCACCGTGCCGCCGCACCTGAGTGATGAAGACCGTAAGACGCTGGGAAATATCGCCAGGAATTATGGCAGCGACTAAGATTCAGTATTGCAGGACCTGCTGATCACCTTTCCAGGAAGATGGAGATTACGAGACCGCCTGGTTTCGTTGGAGGATCGCTCCGTCGGACAAGATGAAACAGGTTGTTCCCCATGACACACCCGATTTCTTAGCGAAATCGGGTGTGTGTTTACAGGGGCTACGTCTCTATTTCGCCATAGCGCGTATCACGGCGGGCAAGATGCCGCCGTTTATGTAGTAGTGCACTTCCACCGGCGTGTCCAGCCGCGCGATCACGTCGAACGAGATGGTGTTGCCGTCGAGGCGCCGGGCCTGCACAGTCAATACCTGACGGGGTTTGATGTCGCTGTTGATTCCTTCTATTGTGTAGGTCTCCTTGCCCGTCAAGCCCAGTGAGGCAGCGCTCTGGCCGCTCACGAACTGCAGTGGCAGCACACCCATGCCCACCAGGTTGTTACGATGGATGCGCTCGTAACTCTCAGCGATCACTGCGCGCACACCCAGCAGCGCGGCGCCTTTGGCAGCCCAGTCGCGCGATGAGCCGGTACCATACTCCTTGCCTGCAATAACGACGAGCGGCACGTTTTCCTGTCGATATCGCATGGCGGCGTCGTAGATGTCCATGCGCTCACCGTCGGGCATGTGCACTGTCACACCACCCTCCACGCCTGGCACCAGCAAGTTCTTGATACGGATGTTGGCGAAGGTGCCACGTACCATCACTCTGTCGTTGCCACGCCGTGCTCCATAAGAATTGAAATCCTTCTTCTGCACGCCGTGATCCACCAGGTAGCGGCCGGCTGGGCTATTTAGCGCAATATCGCCGGCAGGTGAAATGTGATCGGTGGTCACCGAATCACCAAAGAGCCCCAGGACGCGTGCATCCCGGATCGGCTGGAGCGGCGACGGCGTGAGCGAGAAGCCCTCAAAGAAAGGCGGCTCCTGGATGTAAGTGGAGGTGGGATCCCACGCGTAGAGATCGCTGTCCACGCCTTTGATGGCCTGCCATTGTGGACCGCCCTCACGCACATTGGAGTAACTTTTCTCGAACATCTGTGGCTTGAGCGACCGCGTGATGGCGTCGCGTATCTCCTGCTGGCTGGGCCAAATGTCGCGCAGGTAAACAGGCTGGCCGTCCTTACCGGTGCCTAATGGCTGGGTCACCAGGTCAACATCGGTGCTGCCGGCGATCGCGTAGGCCACCACTAGCGGTGGTGAGGCCAGGAAGTTCGCCTTCACCAAAGGATGGATGCGACCCTCAAAGTTGCGGTTTCCACTGAGCACGGCTGCCGTCACGAGGTTCGCCGCCTGAACCGCTTGGGCGGTTTCTTCAGGCAGTGGTCCGCTATTGCCAATACAGGTAGTGCAGCCGTAGCCCACCACGTTGAAGCCAAGCTCAGCTAATGGTTCCAGTAATCCAGCCGCGCTCAGGTAATCGCTTACAACACGCGAGCCTGGAGCCAGACTTGTTTTAACGTATTTAGGCACATGCAGACCCTTCTCCAAAGCCTTCTTCGCCACCAGCCCAGCAGCGACCATCACTGAGGGGTTGGAGGTGTTGGTGCATGAGGTAATCGCCGCGATCACCACGGCACCGTGGGTCAGGATCAGGTTCTCATTGCCATCCTTCAGGTGCGCGGTCCTGTGCAGGTCGGCGTCGGACAGTCCGAACCCACGTTCAGTCGTCGGCGTGGTGAGTGCCTTCTCGAATGACTTCTTCACCTGTGTCAGAGGGATGCGGTCCTGCGGACGCTTAGGCCCTGCCAGGCTGGGCTCCACGGTGCTGAGATCCAGTTCCAGTGTATCGGTGAAAAGAGGGTCAGGGGTGCTGTCCGTCCGGTACAGACCCTGTTCCTTGGCGTAGCGTTCAACCAGCGAGATCAGCTCCGTCGAACGGCCAGTCTGGCGCAGGTAGGTGAGGGTCTCGGAGTCAATGGGGAAGTAGCCCATTGTGGCGCCATACTCAGGTGCCATGTTCGCTATAGTGGCGCGATCGGCCAGGGTAATGTTCGAAAGGCCTGTGCCGTAGAACTCCACGAACTTCTCCACCACACCCTTCTTGCGCAGCGTCTGCACAACGGTCAGGGTCAGGTCCGTGGCTGTGACACCTTCACGAAGCGCACCATGCAGCTTAAAGCCGATCACCTCCGGTGTGACAATGTAGAGAGGTTGGCCGAGCATGACCGCCTCTGCCTCAATGCCACCCACACCCCAACCCACTACACCGATGCCATTAATCATGGTGGTATGCGAGTCGGTGCCGACAACCGTATCAGGATAGGCGACCATGCTGCCATCATCCTGCCTGGTACTGACAACTTTAGCCAGATATTCCAGATTCACCTGATGGATGATGCCGCTGCCAGGGGGTACCACATCGAAGTTTTGGAATACGTTCTGCCCCCAGCGCATGAATTGATACCGTTCCAGGTTACGCTCAAACTCCCTTTGCAGGTTGAGATGTAAGGCGTCAGCTGAACCATAGAAGTCCACTTGCACGGAGTGATCCACTATCAAGTCCGATTGCACCACTGGATTAATCTTTTTAGCATCGACACCCAGTCGTGCAATAGCTGAGCGCATAGCTGCCAGGTCTACCAGGCACGGGACACCGCTAAAATCCTGCAGTATCACACGTGCGGGCTTAAACGGCAGTTCGACCGCCTGTACATGCCGGGCATCCCACCTGGCCAGGTTCCTCACATCGTTCTCGGTGATCTCAAATCCGTCGCACTGGCGCATGGCGGCTTCCAGCATGATCTTGATCGAGAACGGCAGTCTGGAGATAGCGCCTATGCCTGTGCGTTCCAGTTCTTCCAGCCGGTAGTAGCTGATCTTGCCACTGCCGAAGTTTAGTGCGGCGCGTGCGCCGAATGCATCTTTCAGTTTCTCCATAATGTGCTACTTCCCTCCATAAGTGGAGGGTATTGTAATCACGCTGGCTGAGAATTACTTAAGTGGCAGTAAACTTGATGTGAAAAGTCGGACATCTGCTCCCCTCCAGGAGGAAAACATGAGCTTAACGGGACGAGTGGCGGTGGTAACGGGAGCCAGCAAGGAGATTGGCGCAGCGATGGCGCTGGCCTTGGCGCATGAAGGTGCATCAGTCGTGGTGCACTACGCCAGTGACCCGCAACAGGCTGAACAGGTGGTGGCTCACATTCATGACTTGGGAGGTCATGCCATAGCGGCTGGTGCAGACTGCAGCCGGATTTCTGACAATCAGAGTCTGGTGAATCGGACCGTGAAAGAATATGGCCGGCTTGACATTTTTGTAGCGAATGCTGGCATCACTCGTTTTGGCCGCTTCCTGGAATACACCGAAGAAGCCTTCGACGCGGTGATCGGCTTGAACTTCAAAGGCAGTTTTTTCGGTGCCCAGGCTGCAGCCCGCCAAATGGTGCACCAACCTGCACTGCATGTTGATGACCGCTATGGTGGGCGTATCGTTTTCAGCTCTTCGGTTGCGGGTGTGGCGGGTGTGACAGGTCTGGCAGCCTATGGATCCACCAAGGCAGCCATTAATCACATGACGAAGGTGCTGGCGATTGAGCTGGGACCGCATGGCATCACTGTAAACGCGCTTGGAATTGGTTCGACTGTGAATGCGCGCAACCTGAGTGATGACCCTGGCTATGCTGAGCATTGGGCAGAAGTGCTGCCCGTACGGCGTGCCCTTACACCTGAAGATGCCGCCGCAGCGCTGATGTACCTGGTGTCGCCGGGTGCATCCGCCGTAACCGGTGCGACGTTGATGGTGGATGGCGGGCAATATGTGCAATGTCGCGTGCCTGCGGCTGAGGAGCAGCGTTCGCTAGTTCATTAATGAGGGAAGGTTGGACATGTCAGCCTGGAGATTGTTGACACAAATCTGATGATGTGTGGCCCTCAACTGTAATTAGCGATTTTACCTCACTGGTTACCAATCACTGCACACCAGGCTTCAAACACTAACGGCATCATTTGTCATGGATGGCATCCTGGTTCTCGATATTGGCAGCTCCTCCACGCGTGCTCTCGTTTTCGACGAGAGAGCCAACCTCATCCCAGGACTTCTCACGCGCAGGTCTGGTCAGTTCCGAGTCATGGTGGACGGCACATCGGAAGACGATGCATTACAGGTGTATGAACGCGTGGTCGGTTGCATTGACGAAATGCAGCAGCTCGTGACCAATCGTGGCATTACTCTGCGTGCTGCGGGCATCTCGTCCTATGCTTGCAGCCTTGTCTGTCTGGATAAGCGAGGCGAGCCACTTACACCGGTGTACACGTATGCGGATACACGCTCTGCGAGTGACGCTCGAATCCTTCGCAGTGTGGTGGATGAGCTGCAGGAGCTGCAGCGCACAGGATGCCGGATTCGCGCCAACTATGTTCCACCCCGCATCGAGTGGCTGCACCGGATCCGGCCGGATCTCACCATGCGAACCAGCCAGTATGCCTCGCTCAGCGACTATCTGGCGTTACGCCTGTTTGGTACCGAACGTGGAGGATTATCCATCTGGTCATGGAGCGGACTGATCAATCGCACCACGCACGATTGGGACGATACGTGGCTGACGCGCCTGGGTATCACTACTGAGCAGCTGCCGGCACTCGCCCATCCAAATGAGTGGTTGGGTACCTTGCGTCCGGAATTCGAACGCCGTTGGCCGATGCTCAAATCAGTGCCTTTTCTGCCCGCTTTTGGGGATGGCGCTGTAGCGAATATCGGTAGCGGCTGCACCGACCCGCAGAGTGTGGCTGTGACAATTGGCACGACGGCCGCATTACGTGTCGTTCGATCCTCACAGCAATCTTCACTTGACGTGGCTGGAGGTGAAGTGCTTCCGCTGCCGCAGGGATTGTGGTGTTACCAGGTGGACCACGCGCGTGAACTGATTGGTGGCGCGACAACCGAAGGTGGAAATGTATTTGCCTGGCTACGCCAGACGTGTAAAGTTCCTGAACCTGATGAGCTGGAGCGCGCGATGGCACTCCTGCCACCTGATGCGCAGGGAATCGCTGTTTTACCGTTTTTCGCAGGCGAGCGCAGTCCGGGCTACTCTGAGCACAGCCGCGCCACCATCCATGGCCTGACGTTCGATGCAACACCGATCGTGCTCGCGCGCGCATGTCTGGAAGCGGTGGCCTACCGCTTAGGCGAGGTTTACTCGGAACTGAAAGCTATGGCGGAGCCTGGTGCTACGCTCATCGCAAGCGGCGGGGCATTACTTGCATCACCGACGTGGTGCCAGATTGTTGCGGACGTCATGGATACCACTTTAAGAGTGTGCGAGGAGCCTGAAGCGACCGCCCGAGGTGTGGCATTGCTGGTGCTGGAAAAAATAGGTGACATCTCAAGCGTCGCGGACCTGCCGGCGCGTATCGGCGTAACCTATCAGCCTGATCCTCAAAGACACTCAGCTTATCTGGCTGCCATGTCACGACAGCAGCATCTTTACGCACAGTTGATGAAGTGAGGCAAGCAGTCAGCCTGCCTGCGCAGCGGGGACAGCCATGGCGGTTCAGCATTTTGCTGTACTTGCATCCGATCGAGTATGGATTTGCGAGTATGATTGATCTGTAACGGGCGTCAAGCTCAACTTACCGCTAGGAGAGTGATCGAATGGAGGAACAGCAGCACATTCCCCACCTAACCGGGCAGGAAATTACCGAGAAGATGCAACAGGGGCTGGCGGGGTTGGACACGAATGCGAAACGTGTGCTTGTTATTATTCCCGACGGCACCCGAACCGCTCCCATCCCTTTGATGATGCGTGCACTGTATCAGGTCGTTGGTCACCAGGCCCGGCAGTTCGACGTGATCATAGCCCTGGGAACGCACCAACCCATGAGTGATGCAGCACTTGAGCATCATCTGGGCATGAGTGCCAGTGAACGCACACAGCTCCGGAACTTCCGGGTGATGAACCACGAGTGGTACACACCCGGCACGCTGGTGCAGATTGGCACCGTGCCTGATTCGGAGATGCGTGCGATTACGAAAGGCATCCTTACCGAACCTTCGGCGGTCCTGATTAATAAGCAAGTATTGGAGCACGACCAGATCATCATATGCGGACCCGTCTTCCCACATGAATCCGTCGGATTTAGCGGCGGGAACAAGTATCTATTTCCTGGGGTGGCCGGTTTTGAGACCATCAATACCTTTCACTGGTTAAGTGCCATGCTCACCACCATGGGAATCATTGGCATCGAAGACACGCTTGTACGCCGGCTAATTGATAAGTATGCTACGTATGTCAACACGCCGGTCACCTGTGTGTCGTTCGTAAGCAGTCAGGCAGGTGTGCATGCCCTGTATATTGGCGATGCCATCACTTCGCAGCGCATGGCTGCTGAAGTCTCTGCTCAGGTGCATATCACCTACCTGGACAAGCCTGTTAAAACGGTCATTGCACACGCCGCTGAGCAGTATGACGATCTGTGGACCGGTGGTAAGGCGATGTACAAGTCAGAACCGGTGGTGGCCGATGGAGGTCGTGTGTTGATCCATGCACCGCACATCACGGAGGTGAGCTATACACATGGCAAGTGGCTGGATGAGGCTGGTTACCATGTGCGGGACTACTTTGCCAAGCAAATGGACCGCTTTGCTCATATTCCCAAAGTCGCGCTGGCTCACTCCACTAACGTAAAAGGAGCGGGCACGTACGATGCGGAGACGCGAATCGAAGCGCCTCGCATTCAGGTGGACATCGCCACCCGCATCCCACGTGACCGCACAGAACACATCAACCTGGGTTATGTTGACCTCGCGACCGTGAGTATCGACGATTGGCAACGCCGGGCGAAGGATGATGACAGCATTTTAGTTATTCCGCACGCAGGTGAAATGCTATTCCGACTTAAAGGAGCGAAAACCTGATCACACCGGTCACATGTATGGAGTTGTAGGTTTTCTGGTTTCGCATTAACGGATCAAGACAGCACCGAGATACCCATGTCCAGACGCCTCACGAACGCAGTCGAAATCATTCTGCTCTTCGTTATCCTGATCTCGTTAGGGCTGGGCGTGAGTTGGACAGGTGGATCGGTGTTCGCTACGCAACCGCTTTCACACGATGCACCACAGGTGGTTGCCCAAGTCGACGCAACTCAGGCAGCCAGTCCAACGCCGTCGGGTGAAAGAGTTAAAAACGGAACGCCAGTACCGAACGAAGCAACCGCAGGGCTCACTCCAAACTCAGCGGGTGATACCCTGACCGGAACTCGGGCAGTTCCAGCCTATCCGGCGATAACCGGAACAATCGGTCCCGTCCCGACATCGGCGGTCATCGATCCGAGCCACTTCCAGATTGAACCAGGCGATGCGCCATTGCTAGTGCAGGCACCCGGAACCATCAACATCCTGCTATTAGGCAGTGATAACTCGGCGGATCCACGTTACTCCCGAACTGATACGATTATGATCGCCAGTATCAATCCCGACATGCCGTCTGTGAGTTTGCTATCCTTCCCACGCGACCTGCAGGTGCGTATTCCCAATCACACCGATGACCGTATTAATACCGCCTTCGAATACGGATACATGGCCAAATACCCCGGCGGAGGTCCTGCATTTTTGGCACTTGTATTGCGCAAGAATTTCGGCATCAAGATTGATCACTATGTGCGGGTGAACTTTTCCGGCTTTGTCAAGATCGTCGATCAATTGGGTGGAGTGCAGGTCATTGCCGAGTGTGAATTGCATGATACGTTCCCAGATCCAGGTTTTGTGCTGAATGGAACACGCATGCGTGGGACCGTAGATCTGGATGTATACCCGGGCAAGGTGCAATTGGACGGTTACAAGGCGCTGATGTATTCACGATCGCGCGAGTCGACTACCGACTTCGACCGTGCGCGGCGGCAGCAAAAAGTGTTGCGAGCCCTGTTCAACAAAGTGAAGAGTTCGAAACTGCTGGCCAATGCCATTCCGCTATATCAGGAGTTTCAGCAGAGTGTGGACACTGACCTTGGCCTTACCAGCTTGCCGACCTTTGTCGATATCGCGACACGACTGGATAATCTCTCCATAAAGAATCGTGTGATCACCTACCCAATTCTCAAAGCGTTTACACGCAAAGATGGGGCAATGGTATTGCTGCCCACTGACTTGATCATCCCCTATATCCGCGATGCCTTATCACCACCCGCAGGTAACCAGGCACAGAATCGCATCAATGTCGAGGTGGTCAACGCATCAGGGCGTAAAGACATGGAGGCTGTTGCAGCCGACCGGTTGACGTGGGAGGGATTTGTAGTGACATCTGCGGTCGCATCCGATACCCTGGAAGCCAACACGCAGATTGTCGACTTCACAACCACACCGAAGGGATCACCCATATCGCGATTGGCAGACATCTTTGGTGTACGAAAAGCGTTAATCACGTCACAACCCAATGCCAGCACTCCAGTAGTTGCCAGAGTTATTTTAGGCAAGAATTACAACTCATGCCCGTCCACCTCGACGATTGCGGGTGATGTGACATTGAGTCCCTCCAATACTGATATGATACCGACCTCCACACCAGTGAAAGCGACTCGCTAGCGGGCGATCACACCCAGGTTGACCAGTTTAATCAAAAGGCCGGGATCCAGAATGAACCCCGGCCTTGTTTTGTCTCAGGCAGGACTTACGGCGCCGGTAAAGGCGTTTTCGCTGGTGTCGGCGTATGTGACGGAGTTGGGGTAGGTGTGTGCGTGGGTGTAGCGGTTGGAGTGGGAGGAGCCGGAGTTGGCGATGGTGTGGAGGTATCTGTTGGCCGTTCCGGTGTTGCTGTGTCCGTTGGAGTAGCGGTGGGTGGAGTAGGGGGTGTATTGGTTAGCGTAGGTGGCAGTGTGGCTGTGGCAGTGCTACTTGAGACGGCTGTGGGCGGAAGGGTGCCAGTAGGCATGGGAGTGAACGTAGCCGTGTTTGCACGTCGCACGGTGGCACTCGGTGGGATGAATTGAGTCGGAGTATCGACCAGAATCACAGTGGGGTAGGAAGTAGCAGGGCTGTTAATCGTACTTAGGATCAGGAAAGTCGCTGTAGGAGCCACCGTGGCCTGGGGTGCATGGTCTTTCGGTGCAATGGCCAAGGCAATCGCACCGATGATGTAGCAGGGTAATGTCAGCAGAATGATGCCGATCAAAACACTGTATCTTGCTCTACGACGTGCGAGTAGGTTGTTTAGGTTCTGCATTCAAGCAATTATTATAGGGTGGTGCACGACAGGGTCCTTGTAGTATGATCCTTTCGCGTTTACCAAGCAAAGCAGCTGGAGGAGCGACACTCGTCATGTTTCAACCTGTCTCGAACCAAGTGAATTTCCCTGCCCAGGAGCGCCTGGTGCTGGACTTCTGGAGACGCACCGATGCGTTCAATCGGTTACGCGCCATGCGAAGCACGTCGAGCGAGCGTTTTTCTTTTCTCGATGGGCCCATCACCGCGAATAACCCCATGGGCGTACATCACGCGTGGGGTCGCACCTACAAGGATTTATGGCAACGCTACTATGCCATGTTGGGCAGGAATGAACGCTGGCAAAATGGCTTCGATTGTCAAGGTCTGTGGGTGGAGGTGAACGTCGAGCGCGACCTTCAGTACAAGTCCAAACGCGACATCGAGGCCAACGGAGTGCAGCGCTTCATCAACCTGTGCAAACAGCGTGTATTGAACTCGGCGGCGCTGCAAACAGAACAATCCATCCGCCTGGGTTACTGGATGGATTGGAATGATCCCCCTGAATTGCGCATGCTGGCGCAGAAGATAGTGGACGATCCTGAACAGATCATTACACTTGAACGGGGTGCAAAATCGATTCGTGGCACAGTGGAACAGTTGGTGGGGCAGCTTGGATCGTCTACGTTGGGCGGTTCGTATTTCACCTTTAGTGACGAGAATAACTACCAGATCTGGGGTTTTCTAAAAAAGTGCTATGAACGGGGTTGGATCTACCGTGGCACAGATGTGATCCCATGGTGTCCACGTTGCGCCACAGGCATCAGCCAGCATGAGATCGACACGGAAGGATACAAAGAGCGTACCGATACGTCGGTGGTCGTACGACTGCGGCTGGACGCGGTTGACGTGTCTCAGGCGGAGTGGATATCTCCCGAGGCCCAGTCGACTTTCAGGGCCAGTCCTGAGCGATACTTGCTGGTGTGGACCACCACTCCATGGACCTTGCCAGCCAATGTGATGGCAGCCGTCGGTGCGTCCCTACGTTACCAGATCGTCAGACAGGGCGAAGCTATTTATGTACTCAGTACGGGCACCCTGGCCAACCTGAAAGGTAGTCATGAGATATTAGGTGCGATTCAGGGCTCTGGTATGGTGGGCTGGACCTACCGCGGACTCTTTGATTACCTGCCAGCCTGGCAGGAAGCTATACGCCGATGGGTTGTACGACACCCTGGCCAGGATGTATTCCAGCATCACGTGATCCCGTGGGAAGACGTTGGGGAGACTGAAGGTACCGGGATCGTGCACATCGCTCCAGGTTGCGGCCCGGAAGATTATCAACTGGGCAAGCGCGAGGATTCGCCATCAGTCGCCCCGCTAAACGAGGATGGTATTTACCTGGAAGGCTTCGGCCCACTCACCGGGTTATACGCGCATGACGTGGCTTCACATGTGCTGGAGATGCTCAAGACGGATGGGCACTTTTACCGCACCGACAAATATACACACCGTTACCCACATTGCTGGCGAGATGGCACACCTCTTGTATACCGCCTGGTAGACGAGTGGTACATCTCGATGGACCAATTGCGTTACGAGATGATCAAGGTCGCCGGTGAGATTGACTGGATCCCCTCATTCGGCAAGGAGCGCGAGTTCGACTGGTTACGCAACATGCACGACTGGATGATTTCGAAGAAGCGCTATTGGGGTCTGGCGCTACCCATTTGGGAATATCCCGATGGCAGTTTCGAAGTGATCGGCAGCTATGATGAACTGAAGCAGCGCGCGGTGGTAGGTTGGGACCATTTCGAAGGCCACACTCCGCACCGGCCTCACATCGATAGTGTGAAAATCCGCAATCCGAAGACTGGCCAGATTGGTACGCGCGTGCCCGATGTGGGAAATCCGTGGCTGGATGCCGGTATCGTTGCCTACTCCACCATGCGTTACCGTGAGGACCGCGATTACTGGCGTACCTGGTTCCCAGCCGACTTCATCACGGAGAGCTTCCCAGGGCAATTCCGTAACTGGTTTTATGCTCTGATCGCCATGAGCACTGTGATGGAAGCTGCACCGCCTACCCGAACCATCCTGGGTTTTGCTACGCTGATGGACGCCAAGGGTCAACCGATGCACAAGTCATCGGGTAACATGATCGAGTTCAACGAAGCAGCAGAACAGTCAGGGGCAGACGTGATGCGCTGGGTCTATTTGCGTCAGCGCTATGAAGACAACCTGCTCTTTGGTTTCGAGTATTTGGATGAAGTGAGGCGCACATTTTTCATCCCACTCTGGAATGTCTACTCCTTCTTTATTAACTATGCCAACATCGATCACTGGCAGGTTACATCTGGTTCCGCCGACGTCCCCCAACAACTCTCCACCCTGGATCGCTGGATCCTGGCTCGTTTGAACGAAGTCGTGACGTCCGCTAACCAATTACTACAGGCTTGCGATACGCGAAGCGGGGCGCTCATCCTCGAGCGGTTCGTAGATGATTTATCCAACTGGTACGTGCGGCGTTCACGCCGTAGATTCTGGCGCAGTGAGGCAGATGCCGATAAACAGGCTGCTTATGCCACACTCCATACGGTGTTAACCACACTGTGCCGTGTGCTGGCACCGTTTATTCCTTTTATCGCAGAAGTTATGTGGCAGAATCTGCAGAACCAACTACCCATCACCACGGACGAGTTGCCTGAGAGTGTGCACCATCAAAATTATCCGGCACCTCGGGTGCTGAACGAAGACGAGCAGAAGCTGCTGAGCGATACAGCGGTTGCACGCATGGCCGTGAACCTGGGTCACAGCGCGCGCGCTCAGTTGAAGGTGAAGTTACGGCAACCACTCGCCCGAGCCATGATCGTAGCGGACGAGGCCGCACGCGAAGCCATACGTCTACAGGCTGAGGTTATTGCTGACGAATTAAACGTGAAAAAGATCGAGTTCGTGTCACGAGAAAGCGACCTGGTAACCTACAAGATCCTGCCTGACAACCGTAAGTTGGGACCCAAGTTTGGAGCGGATTTCCCCAGGCTGCGAGTCGAGCTTGGTCGTCTGGATCCGGTGACGGTGGCTGGCACAGTACGAGCGGGGTTGGAGCTGAACCTATCAATCGATGGACGCACTATTACGCTCGCACCGGATGACGTCCTGGTACAGGCTACTCCCCGTGAGGGACTGGTTGTCGCTGGCCAGGAAGGTGTTGTCGTGGCACTCGATACGCACTTGACGGAAGCGCTCGTATACGAGGGTCTGGCGCGCGAGGTGGTGCGGCGTGTGAACGATCTGCGTAAAGATGCAGGATTGGAACTCACAGATCGTATCATCACTTCGTATGAAGCCAGCCCCCGGTTGAATGAGGCAATTCGCGCTTTCGAGGGCTATGTACGAGCTGAGACGCTTTCAGTGGACCTGCGCTGTGAAGCTCCAGTCTCTGGGAGCACTACAGCAGCAGACTCGTTCGATGGTGAATCGCTTACAATTGGAGTGGTGAAAGCTTAGAATACCTGGGTGATACTTCGAGAGCCGAACCTAAAACGCAAGGCATAACTGGAGGTCGATAGCTCTTCCCGGCACCTGCGGACCAGCCTGCGTTTTATGTTTGATGCTAATAGGGATCACTTCTATGCCAACCGATTCAACTGTACAGCATTCCGAAACGCAGCCTGAGCCCCAAGTTGGCATTCACTCGACTGACGCAACCAAGGACTCGGCACTTGCACAATCGTCTGCTGCCCAGGTTCTCACAGCAGACCAGTTGCGCGTGCTGGACCAACTCCTGGCACCATTGGACCGTGCCAATATAGCTGTGCGGGTCGGCTTTTTTGGTAAGCGCATGGCTGACCGCAATCTGTTATTGGATTACCTTGGGCGCCCTTCTGGAGTGCGGCGCGTCCGCACGCCTGAACATCACAAAGTGGTCAGTATGCGCCTGGATGCACTGAATATCCCGGAAGGTCTTCAACCCTGGCATTATCTGACGCTTAGCGCGATAGAAGTACTCACCGAGAGTGCCTTGCCCAACGAGCGTATGGCGCTTAATGAGTTACGTATCGAAGTAAACCGGCTCATCCGCATAGTGCGGCGGGATCAAGCCGCTGCCGAGTTGCCAGCGCTGGCCTTTGCCAGGCATTTTCAATCGGCTTTCCCGAGACTTGTGCAGAACACCATCTCGCTAACCAATTCAGTATTATTGATCATACTAAACCAGGTAGACGAAGTGGAGCCAGCTAGTGCTGCCCAGTGGCTGGAAGCATCGCAGTACTTCTGCGCCACGGCAGGTTGCGCTGTGTTACTATCGGCGGACGAAAAAATCCTGGTCGATCTATTGAATCGAAGCACCGAGGGTGCGGAAGGGAACACCTTATTAAAGGAATGGGTTACTCACCGCGTGAACCTTTCGGGGGGTGCTGCACAACCCAGACCTGCCATGCCAACAACCCAGTCACAGCAGGTGAAGTCGCAGGCAGTCGAGCTTATCGATACGGCCCCGCGATCTCCTGCTCACCCCGTGAGCAGGCGTTCTACGCATGGCACCGACGTGCCTGCCAGTAGTGCACGGATTATTCGTGAGGTACTATCACCCAACACGGCAGAGATTCAGAAAGTCATGGCACAGTGGCACATCGCCATGCAAGCTGTAATTCGCCGTGCTGAGCAAGGCTTAGGTGGATCAATTTCGGCGACCTTAATAGCGAAACTGGTCAGTTTGCATGCACTGGCGCCAGCACTCTATGATACCGCCCGATATGATGCGCAGATGCTACTCGCCATCGAACGAGCTTCCAAAGGAGACGAGTCGTCAGACGCCTATCCGGAGTGGATCAGTCAGGTAAATCATCAACCTCGCCTGGTAACGCTATTCAGCATGGACCCATCGTTCAGCAACTTTGACCTGCGTGACCTTGCGACTGGTCTTCGATTAACCAGTTCAGATGACGTAATGACTGCTGTTGCACTTGACGCACCGTCGATTGATCTGGCTCATTCATCGGGTCATGCACGAAAGGCTGTCGCGGAGATGGCGGCCGTGCAGAGCACTATGCCAGAAGAACCCACAGATGCAACACAACTGGCTTTCTCGCCGACGCTGGCTACCACCGTGTTAGTGGCCGCCGCAGTGTTTTTAATAGATCGCGTAGTAAAACTGATTGTGCAGTCCATGCCAATCGCGCCCTCAGGTGCTTTCATACGACCTGAGTACCTTGTGGCAAATATGGCGAGCGGTGATTTATGGCGAGGCGGCCTGGGTGTGGGTGCAGAGTTATTTGGCCTGGTGCTGGCAATTATGATCGCTATCTTTTGGGGCAATACGAGACGGCAGGCAGGTCATGATTTTGGACTGGGACTTGTAATTGGTGCGCTGGCGTCAAATCTGTTTGACCGCCTAGTTTACGGCAGTGTCCTGAACTATGCACACCTGCCGGGCCTGCCAGTCTTTAACCTCTCGCACGTCGCAGTAGTAGCTGGGGGCTTGATGATTGCCTGGTCATTACTGCGCGGTCCCATACCGGAAGTGGTGGAGTCGGTGTAGCGTAAATCGAGATGCCTGAAGAAATGAATTCATCGAATGTCAACCAAGGGCTGCCCGCCCGAAAACCTTCCCTGGGTGAGCATTTACTCCTGGTGTTTGTCGCAGCGGCTGCCATGATCATTGACCAGCTCAGCAAACGCTGGGTTGAAGCGACGATACCACTGGGAGAGTCTGTAGCTCCCGTGCCGTTCGTCAGCCCATACCTGACACTGACCAATACTCAGAACACCGGAGCTGCATTCAGCATCTTCCAGAATGGTGGGTTATTTTTCATTGTGGTAGCCATAATTGTCTCAGCTCTCATTATCTATTACGCACCTCGTCTACCGGCAGGAGATTGGATTTCGCGCGTAGCGATGGGGTTGCAGTTGGCTGGCGCAATGGGTAATCTCATTGATCGATTGCGCCAGGGATATGTAACCGATTTTATTCACTTACAAATCCCACAAATTGGTTTCGATTGGCCTGTTTCAAATGTGGCCGACATATGCATCGTATCAGGTGTGATCATCCTCATTGCCATTACGCTCTGGCGGGAACGCCACGAGCCATCGAGTGGCCGGAACGAAAGCAGCAAGGCACCTGCTGATAGCCAGGAAGAGAGTCAGCAGGCTTAAAACCGCGGATGACAGCGCCGGTACAAAAGCATCGTCGACCCAGCGAGGACCACTTCGGTCAGGAGGTCATGTAGAGATGAGCGCTTATGTTGACTCGTTGATGGGATCTAGCGAAAAAGTACTCTTGATCGAACGCCAGCACTGGTTCGCGTGGGTACCGCGCCTGATTCTGGCCCTGTTCATCATATTGATTATCACGGCGGTGTGTGTCGTCGCGCTACCCTTCACAGCTGGGCTAAGCCTCTATGGACTGGTGTTGAATATCGTCCCGATCTGGACATTCGTCGTCCACTTCCTGAACTGGTATAACGAAACGTATATAGTCACGAATCGCCGCATTATCCAGACGGCAGGTGTGATCAACAAGAGAGTAATTGACTCTTCTCTGGAGAAGATTAACGATGTGGTTCTTACGCAGTCTCTCGTGGGGCGCATTATGGATTTTGGTAACCTGGAGATCCTCACGGCCAGCGATGTTGGCTTGAATAAGTTACACCACATTCAGTCGCCGGTGCGATTCAAAATTGCCATGCTCAATGCCAAGGAAGCGATGCACGATATGACCGATATCGACGACACCGGTCAGGCACCAGCGCACCCACATCAACACGATATCCCCGAGATGATTGCTGAGCTGAACGATCTGCGCAAGAAGGGCCTGATCACCGACGCGGAGTTTCAGGAAAAGCGTGCCAAGCTAATGAGCGAAATATAACGAAAGCTTCGCATATCTGGGCGACTGACCAATTAGCAGGATAATGCCTGCAACTCGTAGAGTGAACGCCATCCCGCTTAACTGAACAGTCATTACAATACCTAGAGGGTTGTACTATGGCAGAGTTCATTATCGAAGGCGACGCCCGATTGCATGGCGAGGTGACATCATCCGGCAACAAGAATGCGGCACTTCCGTTACTTGCGGCCAGCTTGCTTACAGACCAACCAGTCACGCTCCATAACGTCCCCACCATTCGCGACGTAGAGACCATGATCCAGCTATTGCAGACACTGGGTGTGAAGGTGGAGTGGATTGGGCCGAACTCGCTACGCTTGCATGCAAAAGAAGTGCACACCTGTACGCTGGACGCATCACTCTGTAAGGAGATTCGAGCCAGTATTCTGCTTGCGGGACCACTGCTCTCACGCGAAGGAGGAGTAAGCCTGCCACCGCCGGGCGGTGATGTAATCGGCCGCCGGCGTGTCGACACTCACTTCCTAGCCTTGAAGGCATTGGGTGCTGATGTTCGTGTCGACGGCCGCTTCGCTCTTTCTGCCAGGCAACTGACTGGCGCCGATGTCATGCTGGATGAAGCAAGCGTAACCGCAACCGAAAATGCCATAATGGCTGCCGCCCGTGCCAAGGGCGATACGGTGATCCGTAATGCTGCCAGTGAACCGCATGTGCAAGACTTATGCAACTGCCTGAAGCAAATGGGTGCACGGATTGACGGTATTGGCTCAAACACACTTACTATCCATGGGCAGGATTGCCTCAATGGTACCGAGTTCGAGATTGGTGCAGACAATATCGAGGTGACCAGCTTCATCGTTCTCTCTGCTTTACGAGGTGAAGGCGTCTGGATCCGCAAAGCCAGTCCTGAACACCTGGGAATGACCGGACTGATACTCCAGCGGCTTGGTATCTGCTTTGAGACGCACGGCAAGGATGTATATGTGCCGGGAGGTCAATCCCTTCAGGTGGAGCTTGAGCTGGATGGTGCCATTCCCATGATTGCCGATAATCCGTGGCCAGCCTTCCCAGCAGATGCGATGAGCCTGGCGGTTGTCGCTGCCACACAGGTGAATGGAACAGTATTAATCCATGAGAAGATGTTCGAAAGCAGGCTCTACTTTGTGGACAAGCTCATCGGCATGGGTGCACGGATTGTATTATGTGATCCACATCGCTGTATTGTCCAGGGTCCATCCCACTTGCATGGTGAGCTGGTGCAAAGTCCCGACATACGTGCTGGCGTAGCACTGGTGATTGCTGCGCTGTGCGCACATGGCCAGAGCACCATTTCGAATGTTCAGCAGATAGAACGTGGTTATGAGCGCTTTGACGAAAAGCTGCGCTCACTGGGCGCAGACATTCAACGCGCCTGACGCCTCTGGGTTCATCGGCGTAAGCACTGGAGCACTGCCGCATGCGTTACATGTGCTGTGAATGAGCTTGCCCACCTACGTAAGCACACCATCCACGTCGACTCACCAGCAAAGCTCATCTGATACAGTGCCAACCCACTGCCGCTACACAGAGTGCGGATGGTACTGGATTGCGAACCTGCAGACCGGAACAAACGTAGAAATATCTACACTGTAGCATTACCAGAGCATCGATAATGTAGTGTTGGTGTTGTAATACTGCATAATAGACAAGTAACATGGGATATTTGTTTCATCGTTTGGAGGAGGAATGAGCACGAATCTGTCGACAACGTCACCAACTGTCAGCCCATGGGCGCTGACCACCCGGCGCGTTGTACTGGGTGCCATCTTTGGGGCGCTTACGCTCGTATTGGGAGGGGTGGGATTCGGTTTTGTCCCAGTTCCGAATGCAAGCGGTGCAGGTACCATATTACATATTCCAACGATTATTGGAGCCATTATCGGGGGGCCACTCGTCGGCATTCTGTGTGGTGCAATCTTTGGCGTGATGGCTTTGATTGCATTCCCCGCTTTTGGTCCATTTGTTCATATACCCAGTCGCATTCTGATTGGCATTTTTGCCTGGCTGGTCTTTACTGGATTACGCAAACTCAAGGTTTCGATTGTCATCGCATCTATCGCAGCGGCAGTAGTTGGCTCACTGACCAATACAGTTTTCACAGTCGGAACGGCGATTTTACTTAACATGGTTCCCGCAGCATTTTTCGTGACTGTGATCCCGCAAGCCTTGACTGAGCTCATAGCGGCTGCGGTCATTACCCCTATCATCATCGTCGCAGTAAACAGCATCCCTAATGCGCGCGGCAATTGACTTCGGCCTTACCAACATCGATGTCGTGGAACAGGAAGGCGCTGGGCCTTTACTTCGTTTCATGGATCCCACTGATGGCCAGGCTAACGAAAGCCTGATGCGTCGTGTTCTACTTTCGACTGGCCACGCCCTGAACGAGTTCGATCAGATCGCCGTAACAGGTGGGCAGCATCGGTTCCTACCGAAGCTGATCGACGGCGTATCGATCAGTGCAGTGGACGAGGTCAAGGCCATCGGTTGTGGTGGCCTGCACTTATCTGGGCTACCAGAAGCTCTGGTAGTAAGTGCCGGTTCTGGTACGGCTATGGTTGCCTCACGTACCACTGCGAGCGGCTGTGAGTTTCACCACGTTACCGGTAGCGCGGTAGGTGGAGGAACTTTACAAGGCCTGGGTCGACTGCTGCTTGGGACTGCGGATGCCATTGAGATTGACCAGCTAGCCCTGCAGGGTAATGCGAACTCGGTGGACCTGACGTTGCTGGAGGCTACCGGTGGCATGCTGGGCCGATTGCCAGCCGACGCTAATGCTGTGAACTTCGGACGAGTGGCGCGCCTGAGTATGGCAAGCCCTAACCCCTCGCTTGCTGATATAGCGGCTGGTGTGGTTCGTATGGTCGGGCAGGTTATCGCCGTTATTGCGATTAATGCAGCGCACGCAGAAGATTTACAACGCATTGTCGTGGTAGGCCACCTGGTGGACTTGCCCAGTGTGCGGAGTATATTAGCCGCCGTAGCAGGTTACTACCAGGCTGACATCATGGTGCCGGAAAACCCCGGCAGCGCGACCGCTGTTGGCGCTATGCTGCTGTGCCCGCAATTCGTAAAGCCGACTTGACAGTTACCAGGAAGCTCATTACTATTTGACTATTGCTTCGTGCGCATTGGCTCATAGAAATACTTGCTGCTACTAGGAATCCACAGGTAAGAACAACCTCACTTACGTTGAAAATGGTGTCATAGGTGTAATCGTCGCACCACGGAGTGTCGAGCCCTAACTCTGGGCTGCCGGGCCTTGTGCCCCTATCCGAAAGTGTCGCTAGATTTTACTTGTGCGTGGCATGCATATGCCGAGAAGTCACTCGCAAGGCTCCCATCCTTGCGATGTGGAGGCTATATAGTCTGTGCCTGGCATGCTCACCAAGCAACACTCGAACAGAGAATTGCCAGCTCTTTTCTCGCACCTTTACCACCTTTGCCATCTTTTTCACATCTACCCACTCATACAAACGGCATGCCAGTTGACCGAGTACCCCCGTGCGTCGGTCGTGCGGTCCCATCTACGCTGATTGGGCTGTTGGTTAAAGGTTGTCGCAGAAGGTTGACTAAGGAGGTGGTGAAGCACACTTAACTTCATTAGTTCGCCAAGGCGATGCGGGGCCGACCACGCAAACCTCGTTCGCCGCGACCGGTTGTGGAAATGAGCGTGGTTCGATTGGTACTCGTTTTAAGGAGTAAGAGAGGAAATAAAGTCATGAAAAAGCTTACACGTAGGGAGATGCTCCGCCTGTCGGCTGTTGTAGGCGCTGGAACGCTGGCTGCCGCTTGTGGCGCCACTCCGACCAGTGCGCCGACCGCAGCTTCTACCGCTACCAACAGCAGTGCGGCGACTACCACTTCATCGGCCACCGCGGCCGCGACGAATACGTCGGCAGCTGCTAATGGAGGTCTGGCAACAGTGGGGGTGGTGCCTACTCCAGTGGGCACCGTTCCGCGCAATCGGACGCTTATCCTAATCAACGGCGGCACCAGCGGTAAGTTCACTACCATGGGGTTGATTAACCCGGTAGGTGGGATGAACCACCAGGAGTGCATGAGCTTACTGTGGGATCCACTGTTCTACTACTCGGTCTTCGCCGATAAGAACATCCCCTGGTTGGCGGTGAGCGGGACCTACAATAGCGATTACTCGCAGCTCACAGTCAAGTTGCGCAATGGCATCGAGTGGAGCGACGGCGTCCCTATCACTTCAGATGATGTGAAGTTCACCCTGGATAGTTACAAGAACAACAACAAACTTAATTATCACGGTTTGATCGCAGAATTTGTCAAAAACGTCTCGACACCGGACAAGCAGACGGTGGTGATTGACTTTAACGGGTCTCAACCACGGTTCATGTTCGAGTATTTAAGCTTTAAGTTTGA
The DNA here is from genome assembly GCA_021788625.1 of Chloroflexota bacterium. Classification (GTDB taxonomy): domain Bacteria; phylum Chloroflexota; class Anaerolineae; order J036; family Brachytrichaceae; genus CAIXPS01. The sequence continues at coordinate 79,552 of JAJYKL010000002.1, read as the reverse complement.
TACGGGTGACCCATCCGGTGTGCTACCCAAGCACGCCTTTGCACCAGGGGTGGATGTATCCACAGTACAGGGCAAGGATTCCAGCTTCCCGCACAGTGGCATGTTCAACGTAACGCAGAGCCCGGAGCAATATGTATTCGACATCCGTCCGGACTGGTGGGGCTTTAAGACAGGCTTTCAGAAGATGCCGGACGTCAAGCGCGTCATTCTACAGCCCGTCGTCGACATGACTACAGCGGCGCAGGCCGTGGTCAACAACGAAGTCGATGCCACACTGGACCTGCGGGCGGCGAACATCCGCAGCGCTGTGCAGCAAAACCCCACGCACATCATCACCTATACTGGGCACGACGAGCCGTTGGGTAACCTGGACTGGTGGCCAAACTCGCTATGGATGAACGACCAGCTCGCCCCCTACAGCGACCCCAAGTTCCGCTGGGCGATCAACTACTCGATCGATCGGCCTACGATCGACAAGGTAGTGTATCTGGGGGCTCATATCAGCACGATCTTCCCATACCCGAAATACCCGGCGCTGAACAAGTACCTTAATGCAGCGCTGCCGATCGCGGACAAGCTGGGCGTGCGCACCTTCGACATCAACAAGGCGGCTGCCAACATGCAGTCACTCGGTTTTGCCAAGGATAGCGGAGGTTTCTGGGCGAAGAACGGCACGCGTGTCAATGGTAACGTGCTGGGCTTTGCGTCGATCCATGCTGACATCGTACCGGTCCTGGTGGAGATGTTGCACAATGCTGGTTTCCAGTCGGCCATTGACTTTAGTAACCAGGCTGGCACTGAGATGACGAACGGTATTGCCGGCCTGTACATGAACGGTCATGGTGCCAGTGTGATTGATCCATATGCCACCTTGCTACTGTACGACAGTGTGAATGCTGCACCGGTCGGCCAGCCGGCCATCGGCGCCAGTTACTCGCGCTATAAGAATCCGGCGTTCGACAAGCTGGTTACAGACATGCAGCCATTGGCACCGGGCGACCCGAAGATCATGGACCTGTTCCTGCAAGCCATCACCATCTACTGGACGGACATGATCGATGTGCCGATCATCCAGTGGCTGCACCGCATCCCAATGAACACCACCTACTGGACCAACTGGCCTACTCAGGACAACCCGTACCTGAATCCGGCATTCTGGCACTGGACCTTCCCCATCATCGTGCTCAATCTAAAGGCAGTACAGTCATAGTCAGTTCGAGGCGGAGAGCAAACGCCAGGGGGACGACTGAAGGCAGTCGCCCCCCTTAATATGTCCGAACCATCCTATCCCCTTGACATTTACTAAAATTTTTAATAAGATTTCACCGTTGCATAAACGTACCAACTGGCGATACTAAGGCTTCCCATATGCGAGAAAAGGTGACCATCACCGATATAGCACAGGAAAGTGGGGTTTCCCCAGCAACTGTATCGCTTGTTCTACGTAATCGACCTGGCGTTTCGGAAGAAACACGGGCACGTGTGATGGTAATCGCCGAAAACCTCGGGTATCAGTTGAAACCCGCTCAGATGGTGACAAGAGTACACCTTCAGACGATCGGCATGGTCGTAAAGACAGAGCCGAACCTGCCGGCGCGTGCCAATCCTTTCTATTCCCACGTGATTATTGGTGTCGAGGACGCATGCAGACGCAACGGCATCGACCTGCTGCTGTCAACCATGCCGGTGGATGAACACAATCGGCCCATGGGCGTGCCGCAGATGCTGGTGCGAGGCGCAGCGGAAGCCCTGCTCATGGTGGGTACTTTTGTCGATGAGACCATTCTGTCAATCACCAGCCGAAAGGCACCGCCCATCGTGCTCGTAGATGCTTATGCCCAATCCGAGTGTTACGATGCGGTCGGTTCAGATAATTTCCAGGCAGCCTGGCAGGCTGTGGAATACCTCATACGTCAGGGCCATCGCCATATTGGGCTGATCGGGAGTGAGCCCGACTCCTATCCCAGCATCAGGCAACGACGAGGCGGATACCTGCGCGCTCTGCGCGAGGCGGAAGTCGCTCAATCGTTTATCGCTGAATTCAACCCCATGAACGAAAGCGGATATGAAGCGACGAGAGATCTGTTACGCAAGAATCCACAAATAACCGCTCTTTTTGGAGTTAACGATAAGGTAGCCATTGCTGCCCTCAGTGCCGCAATTGATAGTGGCAGGCATGTCCCGGAGGATATATCCGTAGTTGGGTATGATGATGTGGATTTCGCCAGTAATGCCATACCGCCGCTCACAACCATGCATGTGGACACCGTGACGATGGGCCGTGCCGCGGTACAGTTACTCATGAATCGGATCGAGTATCCGGATGCCGCACGGATGACTCTGACGGTTCATCCCATGCTCATGGAACGTCAATCTGTGGCGAAACCCAGATCGGCGAGAAGCAACCGCACGCTGTAGATGAAACACGAGGAGAAAACCAGCAGCAGAACTATAAGATGGATAAGGTGAGAGGAAAGTCACACCACAACGGATCGCGCGAGCGGCAAACCTCGTCCCCGACTGGACGGGACAGGATAAATCGTTGTGTTGCCTGCGATCAACATCCTTTCACAGCATGCTGCCATGGTCGCAGGCCTATATCTATTGTAGAGTAGAGGTGCATTTGATGTGCGAAGGAGGTAAACGAACGCCGAATTAAATATACGTTGTATTTAAGCGCATTACATGATAGTCGTGTTTATAGCTTTCCAACAGCGTCATTTGGAAAATTCATGATAGCCCAATGTTAGTTGAGGAGTGAGATAGATGAAAAAGTTAACCCGCAGAGATATGCTCCGCCTTTCGGCAGTCGTTGGCGCTGGGACATTGGCCGCCGCCTGCGGTGCCACACCGACCGCTGCCCCCACTGCTGCACCCGCCGCGACTGACACCGCGGCCCCGGCTGCAACCAACACGGGGGCGCCGGCAGCTACCGATACAGCAGCACCAACCACTGCTGCGGCAACCGATACGCCAGCAGCGACTGTTGCGGCCACTGCTGCAACAGGCGGAACGGTTCCACGCAACCGAACACTGATGCTAATCAACGGTGGCACGAGTGGCAAGTTCACCACGATGGGTCTGATCAACCCAGTAGCTGGAATGAACCACCAGGAAGGGATGTGCCTGCTGTGGGATCCGTTGTTCTACTACTCGGTCTTCGCTGATAAGAATCTCCCCTGGCTGGCAGAGAGCGGCACCTACAACAGTGACTACACACAACTCACGCTCAAGTTGCGCAACGGCATCGAGTGGAGCGATGGCCAACCTATCACCTCGGCCGATGTGAAGTTCACACTGGATAGTTACAAGGCTAACAATAAAATCAACTACCACGGCCAGGTGAACGACTTCGTACAGAGCGTGGACGCGCCCGACGACCAGACAGTGGTGATTCACTTTACAGGACCTCAGCCGCGCTTCATGTTCGAGTACTTGAGCTTCAAGTTTGATACGGGCGACCCATCCGGTGTGCTGCCCATGCATGCCTTGAAGGACGCCCCAGATATCACGACGGTGCAGGGCAAGGACTCCAGCTTCCCGCATAGCGGCATGTTCAATGTGACGCAGAGCCCGGAGCAATACGTATTCGATCTGCGCCCGGACTGGTGGGGTTTCAAGACGGGCTTCCAGAAGGTACCTGACGTCAAGCGCGTCATTCTTCAGCCTGTAACCGACATGACCACCGCGGCGCAAGCGGTGGTGAATAACCAGGTGGATGCCACGCTGGACCTGCGGGCAGCCAACATCCGCAGCGCTGTGCAGCAGAACCCCACGCACATCATCACCTACACCGGGCACGACGAGCCATTGGGCAACCTGGACTGGTGGCCGAACTCGCTGTGGATGAACGACCAGCTCGCTCCGTATAGCGACAAGACTTTCCGCTGGGCGATCAACTACTCGATCGACCGGGACACGATTGACAAGGTAGTGTATCTGGGTGCCAAGATCAGCACGATCTTCCCGTATCCACAGTACCCTGCCCTGAACAAGTACCTCACCGCAGCACAGCCAATCGCAGATAAGCTGGGCGTGCGCACCTTCGACATTAACAAGACGGCTGACAATATAACCAAACTGGGCTACACCAAGGATAGCCAGGGTCTATGGGCCAAGGGCGGGAAACGCATCAATGCCACGGTCGACGGCTTCGCGTCGATCCACGCTGACATCGTACCCGTGCTGGTGGAAATGCTGCGTAAGGGTGGCTTCGAGGCGGCTATCAACTTTGGCAATGACGCAGGCACTCAGATGGCCAATGGCGCACCCGGATTGTATATGTTTGGCCATGGCGCCAGCGTAATCGACCCGTATGCCACGCTGCTGCTGTACCACAGCAAGTATGCCGCGCCGTTGAACACGCCGTCGGGCAACAACGCATACTCGCGTTACAAGAATCCAGCGTTCGACAAGCTGGTCGATGCCATGCAGCCGTTGGCACCGGGCGACCCGAAGATCATGGACCTGTTCCTGCAGGCTATGACGATCTATTGGACAGACATGATTGACGTGCCGATCATCCAGTGGCTACACCGCATCCCAATGAACACCACCTACTGGACCAACTGGCCTACTCAGGACAACCCGTACCTGAACCCGGCGTTCTGGCACTGGACCTTCCCCATCATCATCCTGAATCTAAAGGCTGTGCAGTGATATGAGAGATGGCTATGCCGGTCTCCGGCATGGCGCAAGAAGGGGGCGGCTGGCTGGGTCGCCCCCTGATGGATGGAGGAATCCCAAGTGAAATTGAGTTATCTTTTTCGCCGATTAGTCTTCCTCGTTATCGTCATCTGGACAGCAGCGACATTACTCTTTTTCATCCCGCGGCTGTCTCCAGTGAACCCGATTCGCGAGCGTTTCCTGGCGATTGCCCGCTCCACAGGGTACCTGCCCACTGACCTAAACACCATCATTGCCAGCTTTGAAACCAAGTTCGGACTGGATAAGCCGCTACCTCAACAGTATGTGGACTACATGCGGAGTGTGTTGCGCGGCGACCTTGGGGTTTCCTTGATGTCCTACCCGAAGACAGTGAATCAGCTTATTGGCGAGGCGCTGCCCTGGACACTCGGCCTACTCACCGTGACCACCATTATTACTTTCTTGGTAGGCACGGCGATTGGCGCACTGGCCAGTTGGCCAAAGAGTCCACAATGGGTGAAAGGCATGGTCACGCCGCTCATCGTACTGGCAGCCATCCCACCGCAAGTACTGGGATTGCTGTTGATCTACTTCGTCGCCTTCAAGTTGAACATACTACCCATGACGGGTGCTTTCGATCCCGGTGATTTGCCGAACCTGAGCATAACATTCATCCTGGATGTCGCGCGGCATGCCATTTTGCCGTCGCTAACCCTGGTGTTAGCCTATATCGGCTTTTGGGCACTGGGCATGCGTGGTATGGGTGTGACAGTGCAGGGTGAAGATTACGTACTCTTCGCCGAACATAAGGGATTACCGCAGAACCGAGTTTTCTACGCCTACTATGTACGCAACGCGATCCTACCGCAGGTTACTTCGTTAGCGCTCGCATTCGGCGGCATCATCTCAGCTGGCGTTCTTGTGGAATCTGTTTTTGGTTTCCCAGGAATCGGATCAACATTAACAGCCGCCATAGCTGCGAACGATTACTTCGTTATTTATGGTATTGGGTTCATTACCATTCTGGCTGTCGGCGTCAGCATGCTGGTGGTGGATCTGATTTATCCTCTACTGGACCCTCGCATCCGATACGACCGTAAGTGAAAGTGCATGATAGTACATCAATTCCCAACATAAAAAGCGATTGAGTGTTTGATTTAGCAAGTGTTTATCTTAGTATAGGTGACGCGTTCCTATCAGGTAGGTAATATGGAATTAGCCGTTCCTTCCAAACCTCAGCGACTAGGTCCCAGCCATCGCACACTCGTGTTGCGCTATCTTCGGCGCAATAAAAGCCTTGCCGTCGGCCTGGCGATTCTAATGTTCCTGATTCTATTTAGTGTAGTGGGATCCATGGTGGTGGACACCGGCACGCTGGCTTACCCACTCGCCGTGGCACCGCTACAACCACCCGGCGCTCAATACTTGCTCGGGACTGACAAGGATGGCCGTGACCTGCTGGCTGTCATGATACGCGGAATCATACTGACCGGATCAATCGGCCTGATGGCCGGCACCGTTGGCATCACCGTCGGGGTGGTGTTGGGCTTCATGGCTGGATTCTTCGGTGGCCTGTTTGACACGATCACACGTTGGGTGACCGAAGTGCTGCTCACTATCCCAAGCCTGATCCTGTTGATCATTATTGCCGGAACTATCGTGGATAAAAACCAGGTCACCATCTTCACCATGGCCGGGGTGACATCACTACTGGCGTGGGTTGGCCCGACCAGGGTGGTGCGCGCACAGGTGCTGACCATGAAGGAAAGTACCTACGTTAGCGTCGCCAAACTCTCAGGCATGGGAAGCATGGAGATAATTTTCAAGGAGTTAATGCCCAACCTGCTGCCGTTCCTGGTTGCCAGTTTTGTTGGCCAGTTAATGGGTGCGATCTACGCGTCATTCGGGCTTGAAATTCTAGGACTGGGCCCCGCGCGCGAACCAACGCTAGGCATGACCATATATTGGGCTGTGTTTAACTCCGCAATGTTTAACCAGTGGTGGTGGTGGATATTGTGGCCCATCGTGGCCATGGTGCTTATCTTCACATCACTATCCTTGATCAACCTGGGGTTGGATGAGGTCGCAAATCCGCGTGTGAGGAGGACGGAATGACCACAACGACAGGTATGCCCGTTTTGCAGGTGTCTGATCTACGCGTTACATACTACACTGACGCAGGCCGGACGAGGGCCGTAGATGGAGTCAACCTGACTTTATACGCCGGCGAGCGACTTGGCCTGGTAGGCGAGAGTGGTTGCGGCAAGTCCACCATGGCACTCGCATTAATGCGCATGATCAAACCGCCGGGGCGTATCGAGACGGGCAGCGTCCTGGTTGGTCCGGCAGGCGACCAGGTGGATACCCTGAAGCTTACAGAGCAGCAAATGCTGCAGGCCCGCCTGAGCCGAATCGCCTACATCCCGCAGGGTGCCATGAACTCGCTGAATCCGGTCATGAAGATCCAGTCGCAGATGATCGATGCCATGCGAGCCCACAACGTAAAAGGAGACCACGACGAGTTGGTGAGGCGTGCGGAAGTGGCTCTGGAGTCGGTCGAGTTAAGGCGCACGGTGATGCGTATGTACCCACATGAGCTGAGTGGAGGTATGAAGCAACGCGTATGTATTGCCATTAGCATCCTGCTCAGTCCCAAAGTCATCATCGCCGATGAACCCACCAGTGCACTGGATGTGGTGGTGCAACGCCAGGTGATGGAGACAATCTGCCGGGTTCAGGAGAAGCTGGGCGCTGCGGTGATCCTGATCGGTCACGACATGGGTCTGATGGCACAGATCACCAATCGGGTGGCGGTCATGTACGCTGGCAAGCTGGTGGAACTAAGCACCGTGAGGGAGATGTTTACCAACCCTTTGCATCCCTACGCGCAAGCGCTCATCTCCAGCCTGCCCAACCTGGAAAACAAAGGCGTCTTCCAGAGTATTCCAGGCCTGGCGCCATCGTTGCTACGCCTGCCTAATGGCTGCACGTTCCATCCACGATGTAAGTATGCGATGGATGTATGCAAGACCCTGGCACCCCCGCAGTCCGTCACCCCCTCGGGTCGCTATGTCTTTTGCCATCTCTACGATAGGGAAGGGAACCGAGTTCAACAACCGGCTGTGGCCGGTAATGGTAACGCGCCGCACCAGAAGGTGCCGGTCGCCGAAAACTAAATCATATGGCACCACTACTCGAGCTGCGCAATGTTTCGAAGATATACAGCCAGGGCCTAATCACTCGCGAACAGACCATCGCCCTGGACGACCTGTCGTTGACCCTTGACGACTCGGTTCCCACTATCATTGCCGTGGCGGGTGAGAGCGGCAGTGGGAAAACTACGCTGAGCATGCTGTCGCTCGGCTTTACTACGCCAACAAAGGGCGAGATCCTCTACAAGAGTAAAGACATCACTCAACTGAATCACGACGAGTATATGCAGTTCCGGCGTGAGGTACAGGCAGTCTTCCAGGACCCCTTTGCCGTATTCAATCCGTTTTATACCATCGACCATCTATTGACCGTGCCCATCGACAAGTTTAAACTGGCTACGAATAAGCAGAAAGCACGTGCCTTGATGGAGAACTCACTGAACGCGGTAGGCCTGCGTCCTGATGAAATCCTGGGCCGTTTTCCTCACCAGTTATCTGGTGGTCAGCGACAGCGTATCTCAGTGGCACGTGCGCTGTTAATGAAACCCACTCTGCTCGTGGCCGACGAACCGGTGTCAATGGTCGATGCCTCGTTACGCGCTACGATCCTAGAGAGCTTAAAGAAACTCAAGAAGGAATATGGCATTTCCATCCTCTACATTACACATGACCTGACGACAGCCTACCATATTAGCGACAGTATCATTGTTTTATACCGCGGCGATGTGATGGAAGCTGGGGATGTGGATACGGTCATAAAAAACCCCAAACATCCATACACCAAACTGCTCATCGACTCCATTCCCTGGCCTGACATCAACATGCGCTGGGGCAGTACCAACATTCAGGCTAAGGAAGGCGACTTTTATTCCTCGTCCGGTTGCCGGTTTGCCGGACGGTGTCCGTTTGTCATGGACCGGTGCAAGCGGAAGAAACCGGTTATGTACCAGACCGACCCTGGTCGCGCTGCGGCATGTTATCTGTACGATCAGTTCCCTCCCATGCCTGACCAGGCTGTCACCTCTCTAGTCACCGTGGCGCGATAAGCCTTCCATCGACTGGCGCTAGAGATGGATTAAAAAAGAGCGCCCCTGTTCCGGCGAACAGGAGCGCTCTTTTAATCGATTTGGTTTTCGCGTCTGGCGAAGCACTGCCTATTACTGTCGAAGTATCTTTGAAGTGCCGTCCGGAGAGGTAAGGGTTAACACTCCATTGGCGACCTTGTAGTCGTAGGTTGACGAAGTAGTTCCATGTCCGATCTGTACTTTACCGTTGCCATTGCCGCCTGAGAGGATATTGTATGAATTGGTCGTCGTTGCGCCGACAGCTGTGACATCAACGCTGAAGTCACTCTTAAAATCGTAGATAGTGAAGCCATCCGCTGAGGTCCATGAGCCAATGAGACTGGCATCCTTGATTCCACTGGCGCCTGGCGTCACGGCCGGCCCTGATGTTTTGCCGGTGGGCCCATTAACTGAGGACCCTGAGCTGCCTGACCCTCCGCACGCTGCCATAAGCAATGAACCGGCCAATATGAGCACGAGGAACAGGTTATAACGTTTCATGAATGTGCACCTCTTTTTGTAGCGTAAGTCTCGTTGCAATGACACAGCTAAAAAGGATAATCAGGCCAGCGCAACCTGTGACACTCATTATAGTATGCGTGCCATAAAATGTAGCACCCGATCAACGCGCTGTCACAGCACTAACCGGGCAAATGGCCCGACCCAGTCAGAGCGCTAACCGCCTGTCCAACAATACCGAGTAGTGGAGACGGTATGATGCCCAATAGAAGGGTGGCGAGTGCGCTGAAAGTAATTGCTATGCTACGTGCTCCGTCTGTCACGCTTAGTGGAACAGGCTTGGTGTCAGGCTCACGCATGAACATGACCACCACTACCCGCAAATAGAAATACGCTGAGATAACGCTCGTGAGAACACCCAGGACTGCCAACCAGGTCAGGCCGGAAGCTACAGCAGCCTGGAAAAGGAAATACTTGCCAGCAAAACCCGCTGTAGGCGGCACACCCGTCAGTGAAAACATTGCCAACGCCATGACAATGGCCAGCCATGGCTTGCGGCGTGCCAGACCGGCATAGGCATCGATGCTCTGGTCTTCACCAGCAGACGTGCCCATCACCGTCATGACGGCAAACGCTGCCAGTGTTGTGACTGCGTAACTCACCAGGTAAAACAGGATACCTGTCGCGCCGAGAGGATTGCCAGCCGCCACACCGATGAGTACGTATCCGGCATGGGCGATGCTGGAATAAGCCAGCATCCGTTTCAGGTTCGTCTGTGAAAGTGCCACTACATTACCCACGATCATGGTCAGTGCAGAGAGCGTGACAATCGCTGGTTGCCAAGTGGCAATTAGTGGAGCAAGTCCGAACAGGAACACGCGCACGACGGCTGCGAATCCAGCGGCTTTGGTGGCGGTTGCCATAAAGCCTGTCACAGTGGTCGGTGCCCCCTCATAGACGTCAGGCGTCCACATGTGGAATGGCACAGCGGCCACCTTGAAACTAAGGCCTACCAGTATCAGTCCGATGCCAGCATAGAGCAGCAGCGAACTCGGCAACGTTCCGGATGACACCTTTTGCGCCAACTCGGTTAACTGTATGGTGCCCGTGGCGCCATATATCAGTGCAATGCCATATACCAGGAACCCTGAGGCAAAAGCCCCTAGCAGGAAGTACTTTAAGGATGATTCCTCGCTATCTACGCGAGGTCGAGCGATGCCGCATAGTATGTATAACGGGAAGGACAACAGTTCGATAGCCAGAAATACGATCAACAGGTTCATGGCATGCGCCATGAGCATCATGCCCGCAGTCGACAGCAGTAGTAACGGGTAAAACTCACCTCGAACAATACCGCGTTCAGGGTTGTACCGGAATGTGAGAAGAATTGTGGTGATGCCTATGGACGCGAAAAGGCCATCTAGAAAAAGCGCATAGCTATCGAGGATCACCATGCCCCCAAAGCCGTGCAGTCCAGCGATACCTAATCCCCAAAGAAATCCTAACGACACCAGAGAAAGGATGTAGACCACTATGGCCAACCAGGCTGTAATTGCCTTGTTCTCACGCGGTACTGCCAGATCCGCCATGAGCGTAACTATTGCGCCAGCAACCAGTATCAAAGGAGGGACGATCGTGTAGAGGTCAGTCAGGTTCATAGTTTGCTATTCAATTCGGGAAATTCACAGCAACCAACGTGAAACCACCGTGCAAGCAGGACGCATTGTCTGTTGGATCAGATGACCAATAATCGAACACGATGCCATCTTGATCGCACCAGCAATGATCAATGCACCGATCCTCAGTCTCCAGCTTGTACCGTGTGAGCTCCATTAATCCGAAACGCGTCTTGTGCTGCTCAATCGCCACGTTCGTGATAACCAGCTTAACCCACGTAGGTTCGAGCGAAATGGCATCCAACTGTGCCACCCTCAAGAGAGCGGATTGCCCCGTCTTAAGTGGGTGTCGCCAGAGCACTACCGTAATGAACAAAGGCGAATTGTAACCGATTTCACAATCAGATGTCCATGCATAATTCAGGGTTCGACTGGTTTCGCCGATCCTCCAACATATCGCAGCGCTACCAGGATGGAAATCCATGCGCACTTCACGGCTCCTGTTGAGCGCGAGCACCATCGACCGGCGATGCTCAAAGTGTGGATTCAGCTCCAGGTTAAAGCTTTCGTCTCGCGGTTCAGCGAAAGGGCTGATGCGCACGGCATCGGTATCGATTCGTACGCCTTTATCCAGCGTAGAGATAAGGCGCCACCGCTCATCAGCTGTCACATCACCATTCGTGCTGAATGCCTGGTAAATTCCTTTTCGGAGACGAATATCTGACATTTGATTCCTGCTGGTCACCTGATGTTATGCTAATCCAATTAACGATTACAGATCACACAACAGTTGCATGTGAAAATTGCTAGAATATTGCCATGCGCACAAATGTGCCAGGTTCCAACCCGGATGACTTCGATTATGCCGCGAGTAAGTCGGCCGCATCGGACTCGATCTTGCGCGAGGCACGTGATGCAGGGGTGCGTCTGGTGCGTTGCCTGTGGGCCGATACGTCGAACATCATTCGCGGTCGTGCTGTTCATATCGATAGTTTGCGGCAGCATATGATCAACGGTATTGGCGTACCGGCCAGCACAATGGGCTTGACCATTACCGATCTACAAGCTGCTCCTTACCTGCACGGCCTGGTACGCCTGCTTCCAGACCCCAGCACATTTCGCGTCATCCAGTATGCACCCAATACGGCGCTAATGATCGGAGACCTGTACGAGACCGACCTGCAACCCTGGGCTCTTTGTCCGCGTACGTTCCTGAAACGTATGCTCGCCGACCTGGCTGACCTGGGTTTGCATCTACAGGTCAGTTTTGAAATACAGTACTACTTCGGCATACGCACCAATGATGGCAGTTTTGTGCCCGTTGACGAAAGCCTGTATAGCTCGTCGATAGGAATGGCTGTGGCAGGTAAGGTAGTAAATGAGATAGCAGGCTCTTTGGATGAACAGCGTATAGGCCTGGATACCTACTATCCTGAGAGCGGTCACGGTCAGCAGGAACTGGTGCTCAGACCTACCGATCCCCTGAATGCTTGTGACGATCTAGTGATGGTGCGCGAGTCCATACGCTCTATTGCCTGGGTGCATGGCTGGTACGCTTCATTTGCTGCACGGCCTTTTGAAACACAACCATCGAGTGGGTTAGCCATACAGTTCAGCTTGCTCGATCGTCACGACCACAATCAGATTTTTGGCGAATCATCTGAATCCGCCGATACCAGCCGCGACTTCGTGACCGCTGAGTTAAGCGATTTAGCACAAAGCTTTATCGCTGGTGTATTGAATCATTTGCCTGGTCAGGTTGCCATAGCATGTCCTACTGTAAACTCGTACCGGCGTTTTCAACCTCAAGCGCCTGTGTCACCTTTTGCGATCTGGGGGTTCGACAACCGCCAGGTTATGCTGAGCATCATTCCTTTGACATGGCGAGAGGAAAACAGTGCAGCTCATGTAGAGTTCAGACTGGCTGACGGTTCTGCCAACCCCTATCTGATGTTGGGCTCACTGGTCGCGGCTGGGATAGATGGCATTTCCGCACATACGCCTTTAGCTGAACCAGTTCAGTACTCGCCATCCGTTATGGATCTTTCCGCTCAGGAAAGCTCAAGGCACCCGTTACCGGCCACGCTGGGTTCTGCATGTGAAGCCCTGGAGCAAGATGCCATGTTGCAGGCGGCACTTGGTTCACCTCTATTCGAAACTTATCTGGCCGTTAAACGTCAGGAGGTGAAGTCTTTCGATGGACTTACGCCGGTGGTAGAGCAGATCCGCCATTTCTGGAAGTTCTGATCTTCATGCAGATTGGCTCGATTCTTCCTGGCATTGCCAGCTTGTTTCTGCTGGTGATGTTTAATGCCTTTTTTGTCCTGGCTGAATATAGTCTGGCTGTGTCGAGGCGTACTCGCATTACCGAGCTGGCAGAGCAGGGGAACACCGCGGCACGCACGGTGTTGCGCCTGATGAGCGAGCCTGACCGCTTCTTTGCTGCAACGCAGATCGGCGTCACCATCATATCGATTGCCATTGGGATCGTGAGTGAGCCGGCATTTACTGAATTGCTCTTTGCGATGTTTGCACTCATTGGTATCACCGCGTTATGGTGGGTTAGTGTATCGCGTGTAGTCAGCGCAGTGCTTGGCCTGCTGATTGCGTCGTATTTTCAGATTGTGTTAGCGGAGTTGGTGCCACGTAGCATTGCCCAACATGCTCCCGAACGGGTCGCCCTGAAGGTGGTACCAACCATGGACGCCCTTTCCAGTTTGTTCCGTCCGTTCATCTGGCTGCTTAAAACTTCCTCGAGGGCTGTGGCTGGTATGCTCGGAGTACACGGCGGAGTGACCGAGCGACCGCATTCGGTTGAGGAGTTGAAGATGCTGGTAGCCGCCAGCGAGCGAAGCGGACTCATTGAGACAGAGCAGCGCAAAATGCTAACCAATGTATTCACCTTTGGCGATACCACGGTTCGCGCAGTCATGGTGCCTCGTACCGAGATGGTCTGTGTAGATGTGGATACCCCTCTATCCGAAATTGTCCACCTGCTATCGACCAATCCCATCAGCCGATTGCCTGTCTACGAAGGAGCACTGGACCACATTGTTGGCATCCTGCATAGTAAGGACCTAATACGCACCCTTACACCGTCCGTGCGGCCGCTCGGTGTGCGCCAATTGATCCGCGAAGCATTCTTTGTGCCAGACTCCCAGCGCGCCGATGAGCTACTTCAGCAGTTCCGCATACGCCATGAGCACTTGGCCATTGTGCTTGACGAGTATGGAGGAACGGCAGGGCTGGTAACGTTATACGATCTCGTCTCAGAGATTGTAGGTGATGTGAGCGATGCGGCAGGCTTCCTGGCACCTAACATCACGCGTAACCCTGACGGCACAGCGGTCATCAACGGCCTGACCAGTATCGGAGACGTGAGTGAGGCGTTTGACCTGAACCTCTCCGATGAAAACTACGACAGCATTGGAGGGTTCATCATGGGCCGCCTCGGGCGAATCCCCAGGCAGGGTGACGAGGTGGAGCTGAAAACGCAGGGAATCCGTTTTCGGGTCGAGGAAATGGACAAACTACGCGTAGCACGCCTGCGTCTGTACCGGACGCAGGCGGCACCCAGCACAGGCCTGGACCAAGTACCTCACTCAAACAAAAGCACAACTTGACTCGACGACATTCGCCCATCGATCGCACCACGCTGGACTAGGGATTAACTGGATGCGTCCGGTGTTAACGGTGTGCCATTATCTGCTTCACTTGTGGAAGAACGAAGCCCCACGTACTATAATCCCTTCGATTTCACGTCAAGTCGCTGCATCCTAGAAACCGACTTCTGCCAACTTTTACCGAGGAAATTGGGAAATGTCATTGTCCACCACCTATGGCGAGTTCGATCGCGACTGTGCAAATGTCATCCGTACGCTGACCCTGGACGCTGTCCAGAACGCCAAGTCTGGTCACCCGGGCATGCCCCTCGGCATGGCCGATGTGACTTATGTTCTGTTTACGCGTTTCCTGCATTACAACCCGCATAACCCAAAGTGGTTCAATCGGGACCGCTTCATCGTCTCAGCCGGGCATGGCTGTATGCTGCCTTATTCAGTGCTCTATCTCACAGGTTATGACCTGACACTGGACGACCTCAAGCATTTTCGTCAGTTAGGCAGTCGTACGCCAGGTCATCCCGAGAACATCACCACACCCGGCATTGAAGTCACCACTGGTCCGCTCGGACAGGGCACCGGCAACTCCGTGGGCATGGCCATGGCTGAGCAATGGCTTGCCAGTCGTTACAATCGTGAAGGGTTTCAAGTCGTAAATCATTACACCTATGCTATTGTTAGCGACGGCGACCTGGAGGAGGGCATCAGCCACGAGGTAGCATCTTTGGCGGGGCACCTGGGACTAGGTAAACTGATCTGGTTCTACGACGATAACAGCATCAGCATTGATGGCCCCACTTCGCTTTCCTATAGCGACAATGTCCCCAAGCGCTTCGAAGCATATGGCTGGCATACGCAGGTCATCGATGGTCACGATATGGCGCAGATTGAGACAGCAATCAAGGCTGCCCAGGTGGTGGCCGATCAACCCAGCATCATTTGTTGCAAGACTGTGATCGGCTATGGCATGCCCAGCCGGCAGGGAACTCAGAAAGCACATTCCGATGCACCAGGTCCTGATGAGGTACGTGGAGCCAAGATCAACTATGGAGTTGATCCCGATAAGTCGTTTTTTGTGTCGGATCAGGTTTTGCAGGCATGGCGACAGGCAGGTGCCCAGGCTGCTCAGCACGAACAAGCCTGGAATGACCTGCTTGCACGATATGAAGCGGCACATCCGGTACTGGCCAATACATTCAAGGCTGTGATACATCATCAGTTGCCTCCCGACTGGGATAAGTCGCTGCCTACCTTCAATCCTGCTGATAAGCCCATGGCTACGCGGGCTGCCAGTGGCCAGGTCATCAATTCGATCATCGACCATGTGCCACAGCTTCTGGGTGGCTCGGCCGACTTGACCCCTTCCAATGACACCATGCCTAAAGGTGCCGCCTCACTCAGGAAGGGCGACTTCAGTGGACGCTACATTCGTTTTGGAGTACGTGAACATGGCATGGGTGCGATCATGAATGGCATGTCACTCCATGGTGGCATCCTGCCCTATGGCGGCACGTTCTTCACCTTTAGCGACTACATGCGGCCAGCCATCCGGTTGGCTGCCCTCAGCGAAGCCCATGTGATCTATGTCTTCACGCATGACAGTATCGGAGTTGGTGAAGATGGCCCCACCCATCAGCCTGTGGAACAGCTTCCTGCCATACGTGCCATTCCTGGTCTCACAGTCATCCGCCCAGCCGACGCCAACGAGACGGTGGCTGCGTGGAAGGTGGCCGTAGAAATGCACACACCTGTGGCGTTGTTGCTTACGCGCCAGGCTATCCCGATCCTGCCCGTTAGTAATGGTCTCAAGCGTGGTGCATATGTGATACAGGATGCTCCCGATGCGACGTGCCTGCTCGTCGCCAGCGGTTCTGAGGTCAGCCTGGCACTTGATGCCGCCAAAGTGCTGCTTCAGAAAGGCATACCCACGAAAGTCATTTCCATGCCCTCGTGGGAGCTATTTGATGAGCAGGAGCAGGCGTACCGCGATTTGGTCCTGCCGCCGGACCTGCCCAAGGTGGTGGTGGAAGCGGCCGTGCGGCAAGGCTGGCATAAATACGTTGGCTCGAAGGTGCGTTTTGTAACACAGGAACACTTCGGTGCATCAGGCCCGTATAAAGATGTACTGAATCATTTTGGATTCACCGTTGATCATGTGGTTCGTGAAGTGACGGAGCTTCTTGATTCCATTAATACAAAATAGACCTTGATACACCCGGCTTCATCACGAAACCGGATGCATCTCTCCATTTAGACCATGTACGTCCTGACTGTGGCTCAGATGCGTGAAATTGAGCGGGCCGCCGATGCGGCAGGCCTGAGTTACAGTCAGATGATGCAAAACGCCGGTCGCGCCGCAGCCGAGGTTATCCTTCAGCGGCTGGCTGGCTGGCGATTGTTAGCAAGGACCGAGAGCAACGCAGCTTTTCGTGTACTGGTTTTGGCAGGTCCAGGAAACAATGGAGGTGACGGACTGGTCTGTGCACAGGCGCTGTTCGACGCCTCACGCTCGCCAGGCGGACCTTCGCTGACAGTGCAGGTTTACCTGCTAAAAGCGCGTGCTACGGACGATCCTGTATTCGCTGGCGTGCACGAGCGCGATATCTTCACCGCTGTTGCTTCGGAAGATATGCGCTTGCGTGTGCTACGCCAGTTGGCATCGCAAGCTGATTTGATCGTTGACGCGCTACTGGGCACTGGGAGGTCAAGGCCCATCGATACACCGCTAAGTGAAATACTGGATGTCGTGCGGGCCTCACTGAACCACCCACAAGATGAACGGTATGCATCGATCGTCGCTCTGGACGGCGTAACAGGCATGGACTACGACACAGGCATGCTGGATCCCAAGGCGTTACAGGCTGACGTGACGGTAACGTTCCACGCACCGAAACGTGGCCATTACTGTTTCCCGGCTTCACGTGCGAATGGCGAACTGGTGGTCACTCCAATTGGGATTGAACATCTGGGTCAATCGCTTTCGCCCGGTGAGGATGGCGATGTGCAACTGGCAAGCGATGAACTGATACGGACTATGCTACCTCGACGTGAGGATGATTCGAACAAAGGTAGCTATGGGAAAGTGCTGGTGGTTGGTGGGTGCATCGACTATTCTGGAGCGCCTGCTCTGGCAGCCCAGGCGGCTTACCGAGTGGGCAGCGGACTGGTGACCCTGGCGGTGCCGCATAACATTCAGGCAACCGTGTCCTGTCTTTGCCGTGAGGCAACTTTTGCCACGCTGAATGGAACGGTTGATTACCTTTCACGGGAGGCATTACCGCGACTGGCACAGGCTATGAATGGTCTGGGCGAGCGCCGCGCCATCGTGCTCGGGCCTGGTATGGGACAGGGTGAGGGAACTGGAACATTTTTACCTGGCATTTTGGGGCTTATAAAAAACCTGGGGACCAGCGCACGCGTTGTCATCGACGCCGATGCACTGAATCTGTTATCCACCAACCCGGACTGGCCAGAGCTCTTGCCACCCGGTTGTATCCTCACGCCGCATCCAGGTGAAATGGCACGTTTAACAGGATTGAGTGTGCCAGAGGTGCAAGCGAACCGCATTGCTCATGCCATCGCCTACGCTCATCGATGGGGGCAGATTATCGTACTTAAGGGTGCATTCACGGTGGTAGCAAATTCCGATCATGCTGCTATCGTGTTGCCTTTTGCCAACTCTGCCCTGGCTGTAGCCGGTACGGGAGATGTTTTGGCGGGTTCCATTGCGGGCATGCTGGCACAGGGCCTTTCACAGATGAATGCAGCGGTTTGTGGGGCCTATCTGCACGCGAAGGCGGGTGATCGATGGCGCGAGCAGCACGGCACAGCCGGACTCCTGGCAGGCGACCTACCGCAGTTGCTGCCAGATGTGCTTTCAGCCTTGCGTCATTGAATAAGAGCTCAAGCCGATGCCCTGGCCTAATGTAGTCTCCCCTATAAACAATCGATAGTCAGTGAGTATTGTTGGATCTTGAGATGTTTGCGCGTAAAACGCCGTTGCTCGCCAGCATGATGCTCATCACGATCGCGATTGTCACTCTAGCTGTTTGCCCCGTTCGATCGTCTTTCATTCCGCAAAGGCTGTCGCGCGCAGTACCTGCTGATTATTCTGCATCAATCCCATCGGAACATAGCTATTACATTTCTCACACAAATCGTGTACTGGATACGCCAACTGCCTGGCCTCACACTCTGCATGCTACTGAACAGACCGGTCAGGTGCCTCGTATCGGGTGGGGCCGCAACCCTGCATCCGTGCGCGCTTTGACACAACCAACCTC
Source organism: Chloroflexota bacterium (assembly GCA_021788625.1). Lineage (GTDB taxonomy): Bacteria > Chloroflexota > Anaerolineae > J036 > Brachytrichaceae > CAIXPS01. Next base: position 60,711 of record JAJYKL010000002.1, on the reverse strand, counting down.
CACTTTGGAGGCGGACATTGCAGTGGAAGCTGACTACCAATACTATGCCTACGTGTTCGCTGGAAATATCGTCAGCTCTACCGATTACATTACACAGTTGATTAACGCTGTCAGTGCCATTTTTGAACGCGACATTCATGTCCGCTTATACCCCACCTTCGTGCGCATCGCGACCACGCCGCATAATCCATGGCAGGCGACTGACGCGAGTGCCGAACTTGTGGAGGTGCGGAATTACTGGATGGCAAACGGAAAAAACTTCCCGCGCTCCGTTGTACTCTTCCTGTCTGGTCGAAATCTGGGAGGAGGTTTGGCGTATCGCAGCGGTTTATGCTCTCAAGCGAACGGTTATGCCGTAGTCAGCAGTATTAAAGGGTATTTCACAACCCAACCCAGTGCCAGCACCTGGGACCTGGTTTCCGTGGCACATGAACTTGGTCATATCTTTGGTAGCCGGCACTCCTACTGTTATAAGCGTGCCGATGGCACGTGGTATGACGAATGCTATAGCGACCCACCATCAAGTGAATGCTACTCCGGGCCGATTCACCCCAGTGACGGAACGATCATGAGTTATTGCTACCTGGCTTCCAGCAGTATGACCAGCATTAATCCGATTTCGTTTACGGATGGAGACCCAGCCATGACCGACGTGATGCGCACCACTGCTGAGAATGTTCTTGCCCGCAAAGGTGGCGGTTGCCGGAGGGACACACCCAAAGTGATGACCAGGGCGACCTACCATTAAGTCATTTACAAACCGCTTCATTTTTCAGCCTGGACCAAAAATCGTGCATGCAGTCGATTCGTTATCGCGCCTTCGACGTGGAGTTCGTAATACAATCCAGCGATAGCATCATACAGTGAACAATGCTCAATCTATAGAGGTGACCACATGAAGGCAACCGTCCGGAACGACTATGGCTACCTGCGAGTGCGCGCAGCACCCAGTACCGATGCTACGGTCATTGGCGTGGTCCAGGGCGGACTGACGGTTGAGGTGCAAAACGTAGCGAACAACTGGGCTGCTGTCGCGCTCCAGGCAGGCGGGGCAGTTGTCTCGGTCGAGGGAACAGATCAACAGACAGTCGGCTACATGTATGCTCCCTCTCTCGATTTCGGCACGTCTACAAACCAGCCCTCAAGTGCTCCATTCAGGTTGGGGGTGCACAGTATGACCAACAGCCGTGGTGTTGTGGAAGCCGGCTACGGTTGCAAGCAAGTGGTGTTCGTTAATAACCTTACAGCGGCAAGCCAGGTGGGGCAGGCTTATCCTGATACGGTGGTGATGGTGCGCTATTACTTCGGCACGAACGTCCCGACGGTGGATGCAGCCCTCGCCGCACTCGGCGGAGCTCGCAATCCAGGTTTCGTCTACACCGGATTAAACGAAGCCGACGCCTTGGGTCAGGACGGCGACGCATTGCGCCAGCGCGCCAACTTTGATGTTTCCATGGCCAAGGCGATCAAGCAGATCAATGGCGCCACTTATGCGGCAGGCTCCTTCAGCACGGGCTGCCCTGACTTCACCAATCAGCAGACGTGCGATACGATCCACGAGCTTTACGCTCCCTATTACAACACGGGCATGCTCAAAATGGACATGCACCTGTATAGCCCCACCATGCAACACATCTACGACGATAACGCTCTCATCTGGTATGAGCGGCGCTGGGAGTTCCTGTTCACCAAGTGCGGCTTTGACCCCACTGTGCAGGGCATTTACTGCACCGAGACGGGTGTGGACGAATCCGGGCTTGGTGGTTTTGCGGGACACAGTGCCAACCAGACAGATTTCGCAAGCTGGTGCAGGCGCTTCATCGATGTGCAACGGCGTCCGTTGGTTGTAAACGGTGTAAGTTTTCCATCACCGGTTGTTGGCGCAAGTCTCTTCCAACTTGGCGGCAATGGCGACACTCGTTGGGATCCGTACGATATCAGTAGCTACATCACGACACTGCGCCCGCTTTATTAGCTTTCCAGGTCGATGACTGGTAATACCTGCACAGGTCCTGGAGCGGGCAGCGCACGCATTCCGGCGCACGGGCGTGACATATTTCACGTCCGTGCCGAATGATGTTAATGTGGAACGTGCCATACTCTCCAGCCGGGCACAGTTGTTCCAGTATCAGGTGCGCCTGTTCCGCACTGATCTTGGGTCCGATCAATCCCAATCTCTGGCTGACTCGATGGATATGCGTGTCAACGGGGAACACCGGTTTCTCGTAGCAAAACAAAAGCACAATGGCAGCCGTCTTAGGACCTACGCCGTTTATGCTCGTAAGCCATTGGCGTGCTTCGGCAACCGGTAACTCCTCCAAAAAGTCGATATTCAACTCCCCACGTTCGTCGCTGATGCGACGCAAGGCTGCCTGGATGCGTGGGCCTTTTTGATTCGCCAGTCCTGCCGGCCGGATCGCATCCACTACCACGTTCGATGGTGCATCACGTACCTGCTCCCAGGCAGGCAGACGCGCGCGCAATCGCGTGTAGGCGAGATCCCGGTTGTTGTCGTTCGTGTTCTGAGAAAGGATAGTGCTAACCAGTTCGCTAACGCCATCCAGGCGAGTCCAGCGCGGAATGCCATACAACCTGAGTAGCCGTCTGTTGACAGTGCGCGCCAAACGCCGCAAAGTAGCGGAGTTGTGGACTAATGAATTGGCTGTCCCATGCTGATAAGTTGTATTCGACTTCATCGCGTTCGCGGCGTGAGCCGGCAATCAGTTTCCAAAACCCCAGCGCTACCCTTTGCTTCGAGTCCGGTCACAGCAGGAGAGGATCCGGCACCAGGCCTATATTTTTATGCTTTGCACGCTGTCTTCCAATCCGCCGGAACGGTTTCGTGCAAGCCAAACTTTCCTGTGCTCCGAGATGACTCTACGTCCTTCTGCTCGCAAACCAGTTAGCTGTTCTTTACGCTTCCTCTCATCAGACAGGGAATAAGCAATACGGTCCACACCGTAACGCATCGCGTCCAGCACGAACTTGAACTCCTGCTGGATGAGTTTGGAGTCACCCACTCCAAAGTTCAGTCTAGCCAGCACGCGCTCTAGCCGATCGATCTCACGCAGGGCACGTTTCACCTCATTCAGGGTGCAATTCAGAACCAAGTCATCAAGTGGCCGTAGCGTAGCCAGTGCATACGCTGTGGCATTATGGGTGCGCGTGTTAAATAACCGATAGACGTTGCCGACGTCGTAAACGAATCGTCCTGCTTTGCCGCTTGGATCGCCAAACAGGTGCAGACTCAATGAGCGCGCGATATCCGTGTCCCTGTTGGTTTCCAGGCACCACGACACGGCTGCACCATAAGCATAACCCAGGTAACTGACCGGCAGAGGTTGATGATGACCATTGTCGCCCCAATCAGTGATCAGGTAGCCAACTGCTCCATACTTCAGGCCATTCTGAGCGGCATTCAATAGGTTGCCCAGGGCATTGTCGGTGCGTCCGCCAAGGGTATTCCATGACGAGGTGCCAGGACAGACGTAAAACGGCACACCCGAGCTGCCAAACAGAGCACTGTGCTCGGCGAAGGGGTGGTCAAATTCATAACCCCACTCCAGTGCAATGATGTCTTTGGGTAGTTCCGGCACCAGTTCTGGATGCTGCATGATGATATCGCCCCAGAACTGCATTGTCCGTCCGTGCTGGCGTACCTGGTCGTAAATCTTGAGCAGGAAGTCGAGATACACGCGGCCGGTTCCCCTGGCGTCACAGTCCTCCTTGCTGCGTCCTGCGCCCAAATCCACTGTCTCATCGCAACCCACATTCAGCATACGGCTGGTGAAATGGGGGAGCAACTCGTCATAGAGTTCGCCAATCAACTTGATACTGCCTGGATCGCCAGGGCACAAGGTAAAAGGCTCAGCAAAGTGTCCCCAACGCGTGTCGCAGCCGTTCGGAGCCTCGGCCAGATGCCGGTATTCGTCGTGGGTGAGCCAGCGCCTCATATGGCCGAAGGAATTTTGGTTTGGCACCAGATTGATGTAGCGCGCCTGGCAATAAGCATCCAGTTGCAGAATCTCCTCGCCCGTAAGGGGTGATGCTGTTGCCCACACTACCGGATGATGACGATAAGCGAACGTGTGCTCGGTGTAAAGCTGCAGCTCGTTGATTTTTAGCCCCGCCAGGATGTCTACCAGATCGAAGAGTGTTTTCATGGTAGGCACTTTGTCCCGGCTGACGTCGAGCATGATCCCACGTGCCGGGAAATCCGGATAATCGTCGATGTGCAAAGCCGGAAGAGTTGATCCATACTGGCGCAGTAGCTGAGCTAATGTCATCACGGCATAGAAAGCGCCCGGTTCATCAGTTGCTTTGATGTCGATGCGGTCGCCTGATATGTCCAGCGAATATCCCTGTTCGTGATGGCCATTGTCCGCACTGGGTTGCATGACGGAGATGAACATCCCCACCTCTGCGAGATGCTCGATGGCAGGTGACTTACCTTCCGAAGCCTGTAAATGCCAGGTGAGCGAGGCATATTGACTGACAAACCGTTGTGCCTCCTGCCCTGTAAACAGCAGGTTGGCTGGGTGCGTAGCGTGCAGCAGTATCAGCCGGCCCTGAGACAGCCGCACAACACCGCCGGTCAGTTGCAGATTACGAACTTCGGGGAGCAGAACGGGTAGGTGAGAGCTGAGTTTTTTCGGTTGATTTGGCATGATTCAAGTTGGTAACGGGCACAGTAAGCCCCAAATCATTATGGATACGCATAGCATACGCTACAATCGCAAACTATGCCAGTCACAACGCCAAATCATTGCGTACAAGGTAGTCGCGTATGAGTACAGCACTGCTACATGACTGGCTAAATCAGTTAGGCGGTGCGGAAGATGTGCTCACTTCCTTAAATGCTTTGTACCCCGATGCACCGGTCTACACCAGCATTTACGACCGTCAGCATATGCCATCCCAGTGGCAGACCTGGGAAATCCGTAGCTCATGGATGGACCACCTGCCAGCAGTTTATCGCCACCACCAGCCCTATATGCCTCTATTTGCGCTCACCTGGGCGACAACGCGAATTCCAGCTGAATATGATCTGGTGATTTCTAATAAAAGCGCCTTTTGCATTGGTGCGCACTGCGCAGGCCGGCACGTGTGCTATTGCCTGACACCCACGCGCTTTATCTTCGACTTTCCTGCCTATGCTATACGCGAGGCTATTCCCAGCGGTGCGACGGTCATTTTGCGTGCTTTGAACGTCGTGTTACGCCGATGGGAGATCAATGCTGCGCGACGGGTGACTAAGTTCATCGCAATCTCCAGCGCGGTACAGAAACGTATCCTGGATTGGTACGGTAGGCAGTCACAAATCATTTACCCTCCCGTGCGGGTGGAGGACTTTAGTGTTTCGCACCAGCGCGAGGATTTCTTCCTCATCGTAAGTCGCCTGCTACCGTATAAACGGATTGACCTAGCCGTCGATGCCTTTACCCAACTGGGGTTGAATCTGGTAATCGCCGGCACAGGACGGGACCATGGCCGCCTGGCAAAAAGAGCTGGTTCCAACATTAAACTAATGGGCCGGGTGGATGATGCAACCTTGCGCGATTTATTAGGTCGTTGCCAGGCATTCGTTTTCCCGGGGCTTGAAGATTTTGGTATTGCCCCAATGAATGCCATGGCTTGCGGCAAACCAGTCATTGCTTATGCAGGCGGCGGTGCGCTCGATACTGTCAGGGATGGTATAACTGGAGTCCTGTTCGATAGTCAGACACCACAGTCACTTATGTCTGCAGTTCGCAGATATCAGGGATTGTCTTTCTCGCCTGACCAGATTCGAGCGCAAGCTGAGAAATTCAGTGTCGCGCGGTTCGAAAAGGAGATACTAGACGCGATTGCGTAAACCATGGAAGCATTTTGCTTTAAGTGTAGGGGGAAGCACGAGCTGCTAGATCCAAAGCCAGTGTTCTTGAGAAACGGTTCTCCGGCGACCCAGGGTACCTGTTCAAACTGCGGTAACATAAAAGTCTACAAAATGGGTCGTACTGCGGCTCACGAGGGTATGATCCCGCCAGTGGTTGTCAGGCAGCCGCGGGTGGGGAAGTCAGCAAACGTAGCGAAAAACCCCAAAACCAAGACTGAACGTAAGCCGTTGGTGATTGTCGAATCACCCACCAAAGCACGCACAATTGGCAAGTTTTTAGGTCGACGATATGTGGTGCAGGCGTCGATAGGCCACGTTCGCGACTTGCCTAAAAATCGCTTGGGGGTGGATACAGACGATGACTTTGAGCCACGTTACTGCATCCCCGTTGCAAAAAAGCCCATCGTTAAAGAGCTGAATAACCTGGCGCGAAATGCCAGTGAGATCTGGCTGGCGACAGATCCGGATCGTGAAGGAGAAGCCATATCGTGGCACCTGACGCACGTACTGGATAAGGCTATTGTAGGAAAGCCAGTACGACGGGTGGAGTTTCATGAGATCACGAAGCACGCGATCGACGAGGCTTTTTCTCACCCCCGGGATTTGGATCGTAATCTGGTCGATGCACAGCAGGCTCGCCGCATTTTGGACCGCCTGGTGGGTTACACACTAAGCCCTTTACTGCGTGAAAAGATGAGTCGTAAAGGTTTGAGTGCTGGAAGGGTGCAGTCAGTTGCACTTCGCCTGGTGGTTGAGCGGGAAGAGGAGATCGAAGCTTTCAATCCGATTGAATATTGGACGATTGAGGCTGAGCTGGCCAAACAACCCAATGGTGACTTGCACCTGAACGGTAACGGCAATGGTAAATCGTTCATCGCACGCCTGTACCGGGTTGATGGAGCTGAACCGGACCTGAAGAATGATGCTGACAGCCAACGCATTATCGACGCGTTGCAAGGAGCAACCTATAGCGTAGCAAAAATAGACCGCAAAGATCGGATACGCCGGCCGGCTGCACCGTTCACCACCAGCACCATGCAGCAGGAGGCCAGTCGCAAATTGGGCTTTAGTGCGCGGAAGACCATGTCGGTGGCGCAGCAGCTCTACGAGGGGCTCGATGTGGGCGAGGGGCTGATAGGTCTGATCACCTACATGCGTACCGACTCCACCAACGTCGCGTCCTCAGCACAGGCTGAGGCACGCGAGTTCGTCAGTCAGCGCTACGGAGGTGAGTATTTACCCGAGCAGCCTCCTGTGTACGTCTCTCGCAGCAAGAACGCACAGGAAGCGCATGAGGCAGTGCGGCCTACCTCGATATTGCGGGTACCAGAAGACATCAAGGACTATCTGGATCGGGACCAATATCGCCTTTATAACCTGATCTGGAAGCGTTTCGTAGCCAGCCAGATGGCAAACGCCGTGTTTGATGCCACGGCCATCGACATTGAAGCGCAGCTTATTTACCTGTTTCGAGCCACTGGATCCATCGTGAAGTTTTCCGGGTTTTTAAAGGTGTATGAAGAGGGACATGACGAGGGTGATGTTCTGAGCGAAGATGATGAGGGCAGCGAGCGTCGTCTGCCAGAGTTGGTGGCAGGTGAGTTGCTGAACCTGCTTAGATTGATCCCAGCGCAGCATTTCACCTCGCCACCACCTCGCTACACCGAGGCCAGCCTGATCAAGGCGATGGAGGAAGATGATATTGGACGGCCCAGTACCTACGCGACCATAATGTCGATTATCCAATCGCGTAATTACGTGGTGCGAGATGGCAGGCAACTGCGGCCCACACAACTTGGCAGGCAGGTAAATGACTTGCTGGTGAACAACTTCCCTCATTACATCGATGTGGGGTTCACAGCGCGCGTGGAGGATGACCTGGATAGCATTGAAACTGGACAACGCGCGTGGCAGCCGGTTTTACACGAGTTCTATGATCCATTCAGAGATGCGGTGCGCCAGGCGGCGGCAACCATCCCGCAAATGGAACGGATCGTGGAATATACCGGTGAGATGTGCCCGGAATGTGGCAGCCCCCTGGCGTTTAAGGACGGGCGCTTTGGTCGCTTTATCGGCTGTACGAATTTCCCTAAGTGCCGGCACGTTGAGCCTATTGGTCTGCCAGGAGTGCTTTGTCCGTTGGACGGTGGGAAGATCGTCGAGAAGCGTGTTCGCAAAGGCAAGCGCGTGTTCTACGGTTGCGCTAACTATCCAGCCTGTGAATTTACCACGTGGAATCGCCCACTCCCTGTATCCTGCCCAACAGGCGATGGCGGTCTGCTAGTGGATGTCGGAAAGGGTAAAGCCAGATGTCTGACATGTGACCAGATATTTGATGTCCCTGAAGGCGAGCTTGCTATGAATGGCAACGGCAACGGCAACGGATATGCATAACAACAACTATTGCGGGTGGTAGTCGTCACCGAGGATTACCATTACATCGAACCGTACATTCACACCATAAGTAGTGGTGATGGCTGATTCAGGCAAGTTGAGTGCGGTGGCCAGCCGATGCGCGAAAGCACTATCGCCGCGGAAATCGAGTATCACAGAATGTGCATAGTCACCCCTGCTATCACCCGCTTGGAAGGCGGAATAGCCAAGCCCATGCAGGTAGACCTGTGTGGTAGCGGCGAGGTCCTTGATCTGAGTCCCGTTTTGCACGCCTACTATCTCGTCAGTCGGTGGCAGACTGTAAAGCTGAGAGGCTAACAGGCGCATTCGTCCTGGATAAGGAACCAGAACAGCAGCTCCAGCGGATGTCCTAATATGCTGTGCATCGTCCTCGCTCACAACAACACGCGTAATTCTATCTGCGGGTAAATCCTTGGCGTAAACCAGTAAGCGTGCCATCTCGGTAAAGCTCATGTCGGTCGAGACGGCATCTCGCAAGGTGCTCATAATCTGCGGGAGGTTGGGCAGGAGTTTCGGAATTGCATCAGTGGAGAGAACGCGATCGCGTAAAGCCATGATGATCTGTTGCTGGCGGCGCATGCGGAAAAAATCAGAAGAACCGTGCCGGGTGCGCGCATACTTCAGAGCAGTGGCACCGTCCATGTGATGCCAACCTTTGCTTATGACGAAGGGATCATAACCATAGTTCATGCTGGGGTAAGTGGGGTCGTTGATGTCCTGGTCAACATACACATCGATGCCGCCTACGAGGTCTACAAGCCTGGTCAGCGCGGTGAAGTTTACGCGCACGTAATGCTGGATCGGGATGCCGAACGTAGACTCGACTGCGTGCATGGCCATGCTGGGTCCACCAAAAACGTGTGCGGCGTTGATGCGATCGCGCATATGATTGGGCAAGGTCACATAAAGATCGCGCGGGATACTCAGCATCCCAGCGGCGTGCCTGGCTGGGTCCAGCGATAACACAATCATCGTGTCAGTGCGTGTGCGGTCAGGATTCTGGTTCGGTCGCTGGTCGATACCCAGTAGCAGGATATTCATTCGGCTTGTGCCTTGCCATGCTGGCACAAGCGTAGGTGTGGGCTCAGGCGTATTCGTACTCGCAGTCAAGTTTGCGAGGGAACCCCTTGTAGGACTGACTTCTGCCGCCGGGCGGTTGGGGGATGAAACGCCCACAGAGAGCTTCCCAGAGCCCAAGATGATGATCGCGGGAAGCGTGATGACGGATGCCGCCACGAGCGCAATGATCAGCGCTATGGCCATTCCCTTGCGCACGGATCGAGGGTCGGGTAAGTTGTTGGGTCCCATACTTTACTGTGTCGCGAAAGCGCAGGTACAATCGAGTTGAGTCATTCTACTCCGCCGCAATTGAATGGAGAACGTCATGCCAAATAGTAGAATACGCGCTCTCTTGCTTGTCGTCTCAACTGTTGCCATACAGACATCCTGTGGTCAGGTGATCTCCACCGTCACGGCCCCCGCTCATCTGCTGCATCCTACCGCGAGGGTGGCGACACGCGTTCCGACCACAACGCTAATACCGGCGGTTTCCGTCTCGATCACGCCAATCTCGCGTCCGAGTGTCACCCCTCATGCGACCGCAACACCCTATGCCACCACTATGTCAACCGCTACACCCGTTGATACGAGTACACCCGAAATAACTCAAACTATAACTGTGACGCAAACCATCCGGGTGCAAGCAGAGAGGGTAACCACTTCAACAGCTAAGGCAACGGTTATTCCAGTCACGGCAGCACTGATACATCCCACGGCGACTCTCGACCCCATCACTGCTGCAAAACCTTGCAAGGTGGGTCAGATCAAAGGCAATCGCAACTCGATGATCTATCACGTACCCGATGGCGCCTGGTACGCAGTGACCAGCAAGAACGTGGTGTGCTTCGACACGGAGGAGGAAGCTCAGGCAGCGGGTTATCGGCGCTCTAAACGATAAACAGCAGGAATTTCCTGCATGCGCGCCAACATTCGGGCAGTGTATGCAGTGGTTCGCCGTCAAGGTGGTTAAGGCATAACCACATCGTTGCGGAAGTGCAGGTGAGCGCAAGGCTGGTGAAGTGAAGGCGAGCAATTTAGCAATGCTGCCTAAGGAACCACGCCGATGGTCTGAGCCGCTTCGTTAGGCAAGACGAGTGCTGAATAAACCCAACCGTTGCCGCTTCCATACTGGATCTGGAACCATGTATCGCCGGCATTCTTGCCTGTGACTGCCAGCACGTCATTTAGGTACGCGCCACCGATGATTGCAGCGTTCAGCGATGGGGCTGAGCGGACGTTTATGCCGTACACAGACACCACAACTACGGGGCTGTCGTTGTTTGTCGTCTGGATGGATGTGTTGGGTGTGTTCGCATAGACAGTGGGGGAAGCATAACCTGCACGTGGTTGGAGTAGGGCGAGCGTTTGAAGTGTGATCAGAATGTGCCTATCCTGCCCTGCGTCAGTCAAGTGAAAGTAGTAACCCCACTCATCCTGCAATCCATCCTGAGTGAACGGCCGCTTTGGTAAGGCGGGATTGGGAACGACGGGCAGGCTGCGCGTAGCTGCCCACAGGTCGAGGAGTGGCAGTTGGTATTCCTGTGCCAGCCGGCGGATGACATTATTGATATAGCCAGAGCTCGCCCCGCCCTGCCAGGTTTCAAGGTCGTCTGCTTTCGTGACCAGCACAGGGAGCACGTGCTGGTGAATGGCGTTGTCGAGCAGTGCCCGATAATGATTCTCGAACTCGTGCCAGTCGAATCGATCCCCAGTACCCAGCAGGATAAATACGACACTGGCTTTTGATATGCGCAACTCGCAGGCAAATAAACCTTCTCCTGAAAGGCAGCCTGTGATGCCCGCGGCATTGGCCGGGTCGATCACGTCAGTGGTGCTGAACCCGCCGCCTACTGCCAGGCTGAGGTGCGAAAAGGACGGAGCGAACCAATCCACTACGGGTCGAAGCTCAGGATAAACACCCAGTGGGAAGGCGCCTGAAGTGACGCGGTCCAGGAATCGCAGCGGGTTGGAGTTGCTATCCCCTGCCAGGGTGAAAAGATGAGCGTTGTGCCCCGCGTCAAGACTTGCTGTGTACAACTGCCACGCGCGAGGCGATAGCTTTGGCAACCAGCTGGCAACCGCTGCCGGTTGGCGGTGCGGCCTGGTGGTGAAAACCAGTCCAGGGGTGGCTGCATCTGCATGCGCGGGAACGAACCATGTTATGGCGAACGCCACGATCCAAATGATAGGAAAGATCCGTTTGCACATATCTGAAGAATAACCGAAAGTGCCTTGAATCATATGGTTTCTAAGGACTGAGCCATTCTGCTCTCTTCCCCATGGCCTGCACCACATGGCGCAAAGCGACTCCAGCGCGCACGTGTCCTTCGATGGCGCTGGCGGTTATCAGTTCGATGACGCGGCCTGTACTACCAGACCTGGATCGCATCAGCTCCTTAACGAGTTAACTCAGACTGCAGCAGCTCGACTTTGGCAACGTCTGCATAGTCCATTGGTTTGATCCGCTTGAGCGAATTGGATGTCAATGCTGAGTATTGTCCAGGATAAATAGAAATTGGGGAAGTTGCGTATTACAAGTGCCCTCAATGAGATTCGAACTCATGTTTTGGCCTTGAAAGGGCCGCGTCCTGGTCCACTAGACGATGAGGGCGTCTGAAATAAGCAAGGGCTCATTGTAACATTGAGACCTATAATCGTCTACGACTACTCGTCTGTCATCTGCATTAATAAAGACAGGAGGTGGTATGCCGCCATTGAGGCCCAGGATATTATGGATGCGAGGCTTGCCGCTCGTATGTAGCATTATTCTCGTTGCAGGTTGCATTAACACTCCGCCCGAACCTGCAACCTCCACTCTGCCACCCACATCGCACGTTGCACCGGTGAGCGTGACTCCACCGCCTCCAACCGCTACCGCAACATTGACTCCTGCACCCAGCATCACCCCCTTACCGACCAGCACGCCTGTTCCTACCTGGACACCAGAACCAACCCTAACGCCAACACCATCTGATCCAGTCAACCCTTTTACTGGCCTGAGTATCACAAAGGAGGAAGCGGCTCACATACCCATTCTGATAAAAGTATCGAACTCACCCGAAGTACGACCGCAGACCGGTTTGGGGTTGGCCGATGTTGTGATGGAGCATTACGCGGAGGGAGGTATTACGCGCTACACGGCACTGTATCTCACCAATTTGCCTGAAAAGGTGGGCTCGGTACGCAGTTGCCGCTTGATTGACATTGAGCTGGTCGTCATTTTTGGTGCAGGTGAGGTGTGTTCCGGCACCAGTGGCGGTGTGCGGCAATTGCTTAAGCAATCTGTATCCTGGGACGGCAGCGGTGGCGTGATCAGCAAGACCGTGTGGATGATCAGTGACCTGGGAACATTCGAGTGCAGGCAACAGAGAGGCTGCAAGCTTCCCATGTTCCGAACGCCCGACAAGTTGCCTCCTCACAACTTATACGCCAACGCGCAGAATGCACTGAAGGAGCTGCAGGCGCGTGGGAAGAACTACCCAACATTGTTTAATTCATGGACCTTCAGTCCACAGCCATCTTCAGATGGCAGGGCGACGAGCCAGATTACCATTCCCTACACCGCCGGCTTCGTGACCTGGAAATATGACCCTTCCACCAGAACATGGCTACGCTCAATTGCTGGCTGGCCACATGTTGAGAAACTTACTGGCAAACAACTGGCTGCGTCGAATGTGGTTGTGGTGTATGTAAACCACGTTAATACGCTGATAGTCGAAGATGTCGGCGGCGCACACTCCATCCAGATCCAGTTGTGGGGCGATGGACCAATATCGTTATTCCGTGACGGCCAGATCCTACGGGGTCGCTGGCAGCGTCAGGGCAATGCATTAGGCCTTTCATTTGTGGATGAACGTGGCCATCCACTACCGCTGAAACCTGGTGTGACATGGATTGAATTCGTGCCTCTCAACATGGTCGTGAAGACCAGTTAAGGCTGGCGGAGTGCAAAACTATGCCACAAACTGTGCAGTGGTGTTTGCTGCAGCGGTCTACCCGTTTCCCGAATCTGACGTGTCCACCATCCCGCGAGCGCAAGTAAGAATACGTAGCCAGGTGCCCGAGCGTACGTAACGCGTGCTGGGCAATCTATTTCGACGCACGATCGCCAGAATGGTCGTTCGATAGCGCAAGGCAATGCGGAATAAGTTATCGCCAGGCCTTACGATGTACGTGACGAGTCGTCCGCATGGGACGGTAGTGCTGGGTGAACGGACAACCACTGCAGCGGTAGGCTTGCTTTTGCGTTTCGCGGTAGCAGTGGCCTCGGATGTCGGCTCGGCCGTGACCTGTGCGGATTGTTCGGTCGCAGTGGGTGTTTGATCCGTGCTGGGCGCAGTGGCCTGACCTGATGCTGCGGGCAGGGTCGCCACCTGCTCTGAGCTGGTAGGAGTTGGCTGTAGCTGGACAGGAGCTACAGCAGATTGTGTACTGCTCGCTGGAGGACTCAGTGTGGTTGTTAAGTCAGCCTGCGACACGGTCTGTATCCTTGGGCTGGGTGTCGGGATGCCCACGCTAGCAGTCTGCGTACAGGCGCCCAGGATAAATGCACAACACACTAACAGGCTGACCCATTTGATGTCGTGGCGCATAATATTACATTGCTCCTGTACACATATCAACGGTAGGTTATACCATCCTGCAGGAAAATGCAATATGAAGAGAATAGGATAACAACGAGTTCAAGCCAGGAGCGGTTAGCCGCTATCCATTATTGGAGCCAAGTCTGAGGATTTGAAATATGCGACGAGAAGAGTCTCCCAAACAAGAGGTGCTGTCCTGGTCCGACGTAGACGCTCTTATCGATCAGTTACTACCGCAAGTTACCGGCATCTTTGATTCACTCGTTATGATCACCCGTGGCGGTATCATTCCAGGGGGCCTGATCGCTGAGGCACTGAATATTAAACACATTTTAACAGCTTCTGTGGAATTTCCATCAGATACTGCACCGCGGCTCCTGGCCTGGCCAACCTTTTTACAATTCCCCGACGACGAGATCACGCGAGGGCGCCGGATATTAGTTGTGGATGATGTATGGACCCATGGTCGCCATATTATGACAGTCAAAGGACGCCTGGAAGCAGCTGGAGCACGAACCGAGACAGCTGTGCTGCACTATAAGCCCGGTAAAAGCCTGTTTCCAAGTCATAAACCGTCTTATTACGCCGCATTAACCGATTCTTATATCGTTTACCCGTGGGAAGTTGATCGCCGAACCCGTGGTATCCGCATGTCTATGGGGATCTGATTTTGGCTTACTCGTCACTGCCTGCAGACACCTGTCCACTCTGCCAGCAACGCGCATTACAGCTGGCGGGCACATCATGCGTGTGTGCCAACTGTGGCAGCGAGTTTATGCTGGATCCACAGACCCGGCGTTGCCACTATACATTCCTGGCACAGCAGTTTGCCAGTTACGCCCCACTACTGATGCAAGACTGGCTTACACGCCGTGAGGTGTTCGAACGTCTGGGCAACACCTCTGGTGATCAAGCATCACCCCCCGTGTCACAACCGGCAGCGGGCAGCGAGTCCGATCAGGCTATAGATGCCGCCGTTAACTTATCGAAGCAGGAACCTGCCGCGGAATCTGCGGAGCGTGCTGTCGATACAGGTGCCTTGCCAAATGCAGTAAACAAACCGCCATCCACTTCCACTGCACTGTCATTAATCTGGATGGTATTAGTTGGCTCGCTGGTGCTCATTGTGGTACTCTGTGCATGCTTGTCAGCGTTATTGCTGGCGCGAGATATCCCGCTTTCGCGTGCGGCCATTGAAGCGGCGAATGCGACTACTGCAAGCACCCAATCAAGCTTGATCGGAACAACCATGACGGTTGCAGCACTGATGGAATCGCCTTCCTCACCCCTTCAATCGCCGCTGGCAACACCCAATATAGAATCCAGCAGTATTGCCGGGTTGTTATCCGGAACCGTGGAATCTGGGCAGTTTCCCACACCAATACATTATGAGGCCGCAACAGGTCTGCTGAATGCCACACCCACGCCGACCGAACCGGCATTCCTAACACCGGTTGTGCCCACAGAACAACACGTCCCTGTCAACCCAACTTACCCGTCCACATTCACGCCCATACCGGTCACCTTACCTACATTAACGCTACTTCCAGCCACGAGCACCACCTCTCCAGTGATGCCGTCCGTGACAATCACTCCAACAGGCATAGTGACCACTACTCCCACTTTGACTCCCTCACCGACCTATGGCCCCAGCATCAGCAGCGCCATAGTAATCAGCACAGTCATGTACGCGGGTAATCCAAATACTAATTATTCTAACCAGTACATAGAAATCCAGAATAGGGGCGGTGTCGCTGTAAACATAAGTGGATGGAGTCTGCGGACTACGGTAAATGCAAAAGAGTTTACATTCACAACAGGTATCATTTTACAACCCGGTTGGATTTGTCAGGTATATGGCAATACGCCGCCATCTAGTACAGGGGATTGTGGACCCTTCAGTTTTAATAGTCCAACATCAATACTGGCGACAACCCACGACAGGGTAGAGCTAATTGACCAGAATGCAAATGTAGTAGGCGTATATAACTATTAATAGTTATGATTGATGATGACGAAGCGCCACATAATGGTACATAATCCAAATGTTACAAAGTAGCCTCTCGCTAACACCTGGACACCCTCAGACCAACCGAAAAAGTATAGTAAGAATCTATAAAAAACTAACTTTACCGCTTGACAAGCTGCACATCACTTAATAACATTTAATTGTAATGCGATTCTGTCAAGCATAGTTGGCGCATGATAAGTAGGGCAAGCATAAATCAATCCGTCAGCATTACGTTGTTTTTAATGGATTTCTTAGTTTGGACGTGTAAACAGGTTTATTGATGGCCACTAAGAAGAAAGTAACAGAAATGCCGCCGGATCCAAAGGACAAGGATCTGCCGGCTGCCATAGAGGAAATTGCAGTTGAGGAGTTGTCTGGAGAAGACCAACTTCTCAATGTGGGGCGAGAAAAAGGTTATGTCACGTATGATGACATTCTAGCTGCTTTTCCCGACGCTGAGAAAAACCTTGAGCAGATGGAAGAGTTGTTTGCTGCGCTATCTGATGCAGGGATACAAGTTATCCCAACGGAAGATGAAGCTGCGGATCAGATGGCTTATGACGATGACGACGAAGAAGACGAGTACAATGAACATAACAACGATAACTTACTCGAAGCAATAGAAGCTGATGATACAGTCGGCCTATACCTCAAAGAAATTGGTCGTGTGCCCTTACTTACCGCACCGCAGGAAGTGGATCTGGCACAACGCATGGAACGTGGAAAAGATGCACGTGAGAACCTGTCTGGCGACAAGGTGACGCAAAAGGAGCAGGAGCGGCTGGATCAGCTCATTGAGGATGGTATGGCTGCTCGTGAGCATCTCATCAATGCGAACTCCCGACTGGTAATCAGCGTGGCAAAAAAATATATCGGGCGAGGCGTGCCCTTTTTGGATCTGATACAGGAAGGAAACATAGGGCTCATCCGTGCGGCCAAGAAGTTCGATTGGCGACGCGGGCACAAGTTCAGCACCTATGCGACATGGTGGATCCGGCAGGCTGTTACCCGTGCCATTGCTGATCAGGGCCGCACTATCCGGGTACCAGTGCATATGGGCGATCAAATCAATCGCCTTCTGCGTGCCAGTCATCAATTGACACAGGAATTGGGACGCGATCCAACCGTTGCAGAGCTTGCCGAAGCGCTCAATGTGACGGTGCGCAAAGCTGAACAGATGATACAGGTTGCTCGCCGGCCGATCAGCCTCGAGACGCCTACTGACGACGAGGAAGAGAGTGTGTTGGGCGATTTCATCCCAGATGAAGATAGTCCAGCGCCGGCTGAGGTTGTCACCTCCCAGATGCTGCGTGAACAGCTCTCTGATATTCTCTCAACTCTTCCCCCGCGAGAGGTACGAATCCTGCAACTTCGCTATGGATTGCTGGATGGCGAGACCTACACTTTGGAAGAAGTGGGCAAGAAACTGGGCGTGACACGCGAGCGCGTACGGCAGATTGAGGCGCAAGCCCTCAGTCGGTTGCGCCATCCGGCGCACGCACGCAAGCTGCGTGACTTCTTAAGAGAATAGCGAGCAGGTTAATCGATTCAGCCCGTGAAAAAGCTTCACGGGCTGTTTGTTTTTCATGGCTTTTAACGTAGCTGATAGAGCGCAAAGCTGACCAACCATTGCACGTCGTTGACCTAATACTCAACGCATCGGCAGCTATTGTTAAGATTCCGACATAAGACGTTGAGTAGACGAAACCAACGTCATACTGAAAATCTGTCCAGGCATGGCGTCAGGCGCTTGCGGTGTGCTCCAGAACATCGTCCATGGTGCCGGCCAGCTTGACCGGCTTGCCCAATGTGCGCGCAATGTCGGCAAGTGACAGATCATCGAGGGTCACACCATCGGGCTGGCTGAACATGACGCGTGGCAACAGAACCTGATTTACTTGTGAAAGGAGGTCAGGCTTAGCTTTCAATTGCCGAATGACATCTTCGCCCATCAGTAATCCGGCTACGGTTATTGACTCGCCCAGCCTGTCATTCTTGATGGCCATCACGTCAAGTGGCACGTGGGTAACCAGGGTGAAATCACGTGCAACCCTTTCGAGCATCGGCGCGAACAGCGTGGCGGTAACAAGCAACGCATGTCCGGTATCAGATCTGTGAGTGGGATGGCGAGCGCGGTCCCGCTTCAGGCGGTGCCATCCGTTGATGAAATCACGCACCATGCCGAGACCATTTTCCTGCAATGCCAAACCGTCATAGGCCACTTTAGGCGGGACAGCACGCTGGCATACCAGGTACCACTCGTCTGTCAGATACACAAAACGCACTCCAAGCTGCTCGAGGTACTTTTTCTGCCATCCCTCCACGGTGTCTATCATGGCTGCGGCTTCATCTGGTGTGTTCAGGCGATGACCGAATTTGTGGTACTTGGTTAATCCCACCGGCACCACACTAACGGACTGGACATGCGGGTAGATGGTGGCAAGATCGCGAACCGACTTCGCCAATACTGGTCCGTCGTTTAAATCGGGCGTAATAACGAGCTGGGTGTGCAGGGTTATATCGTGTTTTGCCAGCCAGCGTATTTGCTTCATGATATCGCCCGATAGAGGATTGCCTAAGCACTGGCGACGAATTTCCAGATCCGTGGCATGGACGGATACATAGAGCGGACTGAGATGCTGCTCCACGATGCGTGCCCAATCTTCTTCCTGTAAGTTGGTGAGTGTGACGAAATGTCCGTATAGAAATGAATACCGATAGTCATCATCCTTGATGTAGAGTGAACGCCGCAAATGACTTGCATTCTGAAGCACAAAGCAGAACGGGCACAGGTTGGAGCAGCGACGGATATCGATATCAAAGGTGGGGTGGGCGAATTCCATGCCCAGCGACTGGCCGTACTTACGCACCACTTGCACGTTGAACGATCGCCCGTCCCGTACTACCTGGAAGGTCAGGTTGGTATCGGCACCGTAGAACTGCACGTCAATCATGTCGTGCAGTTCATGGCCATTGATGGTTTCCAGCACATCACCGGGCCTTAGTGCGGCCTGTTCAGCCACACTTCCGGGATCAATTGATTGGAGTAATCCAGGCATGAGTGGACTAACCGTAGATACCCCGCATCTCCTCGGGCAGCGTACGGGCAAGAGCATGCATCGCTCGATCGGTCAGGTGGCGGAGCTCCTCGCGGGTGGGTTTCGCAGTAGTTTGCAGTTGAAACGATGTGCCAACAGTGAAGGTGATGTGAGCGCGGTGTAGACGCTTCAACATGGGCCACAACCTGGGTGTACCTACGATGCCCACAGGCAATATAGACGCATTTGTACGTGTAGCCAGATAGGCCATTCCCTCCTGGCCCTGCATCAATGCACCGGTTGGACTGCGTGTGCCTTCTGGTGAAATGAGCAGCATTCCGCCATCCCTCAGCACTTCCGTGGCTGAGCGAATGGCCGCTGTATCGACCGCTCCGCGATGTACAGGGATGGCACCATAGGTGGTGACTAGCGGGCGGAGGCGCCAATCTTCAAAGGCTTCCACCTTTGCCATGGGTATAATCGGGCGACCCAGCGCAGCCAGCACGACGATCGAGTCGAAGAAGTTCACGTGGTTAATCATGACGATCACCGGTCCGCTAGCTGGCACGTTCTCGATTCCTCGCACTTCCAGGTGCATCAGCGCGACATAGGCAAAACGTAGCAGCAGGTTCCATAACCAGCGCAATGGTGCGCGCCTGTGCCACTTCCAGCGTTGATTAAACGAGGAGTGTTTACCCTCATTGTGCATGGTGCGCGAAATGCCCATGGTTTATTTGCCCAGTGGATTCACGCCAGCTAACTGACGGATATAAGCGATTACTGCGGCGATATCGGTATCGCTATAGTCAGGTTGTCCGCCACTTGCGGGCATGTTCAGGCCGGTGGTATTGTGAGGATCACTGGTACCCCTCCCCAACCGTACGAACTTGACCAGATCGACCGTAGTGGAGGTCTGAATGAGTACAGAATTGGTAAGCGCCCGTCCGGCGGGAGTGCCTTCACCATTCATGCCATGGCATATGGCGCACGACTGATCGTAAAGCGCCTTGCCTTTTGCCAGCGCGGCAGAATCTACCGCTGGCAGTGGCGCCACCTTTGCATCCACCTCAGGCACCGGTGCAGCCGCGACAGCGATACGATCTCTCACCGATATGCCGGCGATCAGGAAAGCCGCAACTACGACTGCGATGATGATAAAAACAAGTGCCCGCTCTGCTAGCCGTGAGGATGGCGACTTTTTCAACTGGACCGTGCCGGCTTCCTCTTCATCTGTGTCGTCCAGCCTTGTCACGACCATACAGAATGTGATGATCAGGAAAGCTATCAGGGCAAGGAAAGGGATGGTCACAACCCCCCCAAACCAGTTAAGGTAGTCTGCTGAGCAGGGTACGCCGACGACGCAATTGATCATGCCACGGAACAGGGTCGTCTTTTGGTCCAGGTAATGGACCAGAGACATACAGGCTCCGGGGATGGAAAGTACCAAAACATACTTGTACAAGCCCTTGTCTTTGCGCAAGATGCCGACAGCGAGGATTAACGAAAGCGGGTACATCAAGATACGCTGGTACCAGCACAGCAGACAGGGTACCCATCCCAACGCCTCGCTAAAAAACAGGCTACCGCAAGTCGCGATCCATGCGGTTAACAGAGCAACGTAGCGGCTGCCCATCACCAGCATGCCAAATGCATGGCTATTGCCAGTCAGCTCGTCATCCTCGGCGTCGATACTATTCGATATATTCGTTTCTTTCGCCATTTGATTTTGCTTATCGCCCGATTGCATGGCGTAACCATCACTGAACGATGCCGCGCCAGCGGTGGAGGGGACATTATGGATCAGGAACGAGTTAACCGCTGAAACGAGAAACGCCAGCAGCGCGCCAGCGCCAATCACAAGCAGCAATGTTAACAGGATGACGGCTATACTGATAAAGATGTTACTCGTCGTTGTCACAGCTACCATGTTCGATATATCGCCAAGCAAGACCGCGATCCGAATAAACGGCATGGGTTGGCTTGAGCCAGATTCGATGCATACATGTGGTGTAATGTTCGCTGCGCGGGATTGTAGCATCGTACCTCGTCAATCCCGGCGCGCGCACCATTTTGGACGTTCCTTATGAACCTTGTGTGACCCACCGTGCCAATGTGATTACGGACTGTTAATCATCATGACTGACCTCCTTGCGCAACCTGCATTCACTATTCCGCACGGCGCGCATTTCGATCTGCAGGGTCTGGTTGGCACGCGTCTGCGTAAAAACGTTGATCAATGGCTGCTTACTGCTCCGCAAGCCAACCCCGCCATGCTGCAGATGTTTCGTGACCGCGATCGTAAACCACGCCGGGACCTGGTTCCCTGGGCAGGAGAGTTTGCCGGTAAATACCTCACCTCTGCAGTGCTCGCTCTACGGCTCAGCTCCGATGGCCGGTTACAACCCATGGTTGATTCCTTTGTGGAAGACCTGATTGCAACGCAAGACACTGACGGCTATCTCGGCCCTGCTCCACACGACCAGCGTCTGATCGGCACGACACTGGCAGGTGACTGGCTCTGGGATATCTGGGGTCATTATCACTGCATGTTGGGGTTGTTACTTTACTTTCGGGAAACTGGGAATCCATCCGCGCTACAGGCCTGCCGAAAAGGGGCTGATCTATTGTGCCGGCGTTTCCTGCAGGATGAGGAAAAGGTGATTTCGGCGAAGGCCGAAGAGATGAACATGGCTGTCGCACACGTTCTGTGCCTGCTATATGAAGAGACGGGTGAGTCTGATTACCTGAGCCTGGCACGGGTTATTGAAAAGGAGTGGCAAATGCCTCCTGCAGGTGACTACGTCCGCGCCGCCCTGCAAGGCATGGATTTCTATCAGTTACCCAAACCGCGCTGGGAGAGCTTGCATGATATACAAGCCATCGTGGAACTGTACTACATCACGGGTGATCCCCAATACCGAATTGCCTTTGAACACCTGTGGCATAGCATGGTCAGAACTGATCGGCACAATAGTGGAGGCTTCTCATCCGGCGAGGCAGCTGTCGGCAGCCCCTATGACCCGCGTGCCATCGAGACTTGTTGCAGTATCGCCTGGTTGGCACTCTCTGTAGACATGCTTCGCCTGACGGGCGACTCGCGTGTTGCCGACGAGATCGAATTGTCGACATTCAACGCCATATTAGGCGCACAACATCCCTCAGGTCGCTGGTGGACCTATAACACGCCAATGGATGGTGTGCGTAAAGCTTCAGCGCACGAGATCGTGTTTCAATCACGCGAAGGTTCACCTGAACTGAATTGTTGCTCGGTAAATGGCCCACGAGGGTTGGGCATGGTTTCGGAATGGGCTGTGATGCAATGCAGCGGAGGTCTGGTCGTCAATTACTATGGGCCGGGAACTATGACTGCCCCATTGTCCAGCGGTCCGCTTATTACCTTACAGCAAAAAACTCAATATCCACAAGATGGTCATGTTGAGCTGATGGTCCGAACAGAAAGGCCGGTGAAGTTTGATCTGCGTCTGCGGATTCCGGGTTGGTCGGCTGAAACTCAGGTATGGGTCAACCGGGTGGAACGACGGCCAGCACCGGCAGGACACTACTTATCGCTGGAGCGTGAATGGAAGACAGGTGATACCGTCGATATTGTGTTTGACCTGTCGCCGCACGTGTGGCCAGGTGAGTGCGAGGCCACTGGTAAAGTGTCCATCTATCGTGGACCTTTATTACTGGTATACGACCGACTGTTCAATCCACTGGATCCTGTTCAGCTACCTGCCGTCAGCGCGCGAAACATTCGTCGTATGGTCGTTGATGCAGCTGTTGAGAATGAAGCAGCCTGGGTGCATGGGGTGATCGACTGTGAAGGACCCCATGAGCTTGTTCTGATCGATTTTGCCAGCGCCGGAGCAACCGGCACTCCGTACCAATCGTGGATACCAGCAGTAGATCTTAAGGGTTCCGAAAGAGAAGCTTTGAGAATATCGCCTTTTTATGCACCGTTTTCTGGTGAGCGTAAAGAGTCGATCACACACTAAAGTAGACCGTATCGTAAAGTCTATTTCCGAAGTTCATTCAAAGTTTGGTTGTTGTGAGTTCCATGCAGGGGCTCGGCATTTACGCTGCTGCAAACTTGTGCTACAAAAAGGGCATATAGAATGATTGCGGGAGTGAGACATGAAAAGACTTAAGCATTCTCTGGCCTGGTGGTGCTTTAACCGACCCGGAGTGGATCCGGCCCAATTCATGTTAACGGCGAAACAGATTGGCTACGAGGCAATGGAACTGCTTCCCCGTGAACTATGGGATGTCGCACACAAGGCGGGCTTAGTCATCGCATCGCATGGTGGGCATCCATCCCTCGTAGATGGGTTAAACCGGCGTGAGAACCATAATCGGATTGAAGATGAGATCAATCATATGCTTGAGTTGGCTGTCGCATACCAGATTCCTAATTTAATCGTGTTTTCAGGGAATCGGCGCGGCTTAAGCGACGAAGAAGGTGCAGCAAACTGTATTGAGGGTCTACGCCGGGTGGCACCCGCAGCAGAAGCGAAAAATATAACCCTGGTGTTGGAGCTGCTGAACTCCAAGGTGGACCATCCAGATTACCAGTGTGATCACACCGCCTGGGGCGTGCAAGTGGTTAGCGCGGTGAACTCACCACGCGTGAAACTGTTGTATGACATTTACCACATGCAGGTCATGGAAGGCGACATCATTCGCACCATCCGAGAGAACATCCGTCATATCGGGCACTTCCACACCGCAGGCAATCCTGGTCGCCACGATATGGATGAGACACAGGAGCTGTTTTATCCTGCCATATTGCGCACAATCGCGCAGACGGGCTACGATGGCTATATTGGCCATGAATTTGTACCGAAGGGTGACCCGGTCGAGGCCATCCGCGCGACATACAAGATGTGCCAGCTATAAGAAAGAACATCCATAAGGCATTCTTGAACCACATGCCAACCTTCTATACCAGCGAGTCCTATCTGAAAACCCGTTTTGACGCGGCTCATCGAAGGATGGGTTTCCGAGCCGGTGATTTGGATGAGTGGCGAATCTGGCGTACTGATTTACGCGCGAGGCTGCAGCATCTGATCGGACTGGACCAAATGATCCCAACGGCACTCAATCCACGCGTAACGGCTGTAGTGCAATGTGAGGGCTATTTGCGCGAACGCGTGGAGATCGATACGGAGCCAGGCGTGACGATGCCACTTTTTGTGCTGGTACCCGATGAAATCGCAAAGCAATCACCTTCGGCTGAACCCGCATCGGCAGGCAAACGGACGGCTCCGGCTATTATCGCGGCACATGGTCATGATAGTGGGGGTAAAGAGACAGTAGCCGGCGTCGACGCAAATCCACTGGTAAAGGACCGCATCCTGCATTACCACTACAACTACGGACAGGTAGCAGTACAGCACGGTTACGTTGTTTTCTGCCCGGATGCACGTGGTTTTGGCGAACGACGGGAAACTTATTCACAAACGCCAGACATGACACTGAATGGGTCATGTCGCCAACTGGCACATATGGCAGTGCCATTGGGCATGACGGTCACTGGCATGTGGACATGGGATCTGATGCGCCTACTCGACTATATTGCCCTACGGCCCGAGTGCCAGAATCAACCAGTAGGCTGCATTGGCCTTTCTGGTGGGGGCCTGCAGACACTTTGGCTGGCGGCAATGGACGAGCGAATCCAATGCGCCATCGATAGCGGATACTTCTATGGGGTGAAAGATTCCCTGTTGACTCTTTCTGATAATTGTGACTGCAATTACGTCCCACACCTGTGGGAAGTGGCTGACATGGGTGACCTGGGCGCACTGGTAGCACCCCGTGCTTTACTGATTGAGTCTGGCTACCGCGATGAATTAAATGGCGCACGCGGCTTTGAGAATGTACTCGAACAGTTTGCCATTACGCAAAAAGCCTATGACTTACTCGGTGTACAGGACCGTTTGGATCTTGCGACATTCGACGGGCCACATATGTGGAACGGGACGCACATGCTTCCATGGCTATCACAGTGGTGCAAAATAAAATCCGTGCCCGTTCCATAGCACGCTACTCGCCAATTATCTTTACCAGGACGTGCTTACGCCGATTACCATCAAATTCGGCATAAAAGATCTGTTCCCACGTTCCCAAATCCAGCTTGCCATCAGTGACTGCTATGACCACCTCACGACCCATTATCTGCCTCTTCATGTGAGCGTCTGCATTCTCTTCGCCCGTATCGTTATGGCGATATTGCGAGACTGGCTCATGGGGAGCAATAGCTTCCAGCCACTGCTCGTAATCGTGTAGTAAACCACTTTCGTCGTCGTTGATGAACACTGAACTGGTGATGTTCATTGCGTTTGCCAGTACGAGCCCTTCACTCATGCCGCTATCACGCAGGCATAGCTCAACCTGAGCGGTAATATTCACAAAACCTCGACGTGACGGAATATTGAACCAGAGTTCCCTTCGATAGCTTTTCATCAACTCATTATCGCTGATCACGCTAATTTGCTCGTGACGATCAAGTTGCGAGTTGTGATACTGAGAATTCTCTTATATTCGTTCACCTAACATAGTATTCTATCAGTGAAGTTAATCTTTAATTGCAATACTGTAGCTAATATGTATTAATGCAACCTTATTGGATATAAAACGCTGATAGTTATAAATGAGTTACCATTTTACTCTTGACAAGATGTGTATAAGTGTGTATAAACTGCATAAGATTTCTGAAAATATTATTAGGAAGGGTATAAGTAAACATAAGAGACTGTATATCGATGATTTAGCTTAAATAATGATATTACTATTCAATTTGGCAATGCTTCACTACATCACTATGGCTTCATTAGTTAAATAGTATATCAGATGACTTCGAAGGAAATGCGATGAATTCGATAACAGACAGTATTATGTCAATTGGTGAAGCGGGGCTTCCAGTACTGTTTCTTGCAGTGGCATCTGGTATTGCGGTTTTTGTGTTCCTCTTTTCCATCATTGCTCCTTCGAAAGGCAGACCGGGTGGTATGCATCTGTTGAGGAAACCGGGTGGCAGCATAAAAATTCAACGGTATCTCGACGATGCGCAGATGGATGTCAGCGCAGCAGAATACATAAAACGCAGCCTCATTTTTGGAATCCCCGTCGGGCTTGGGTTGGCATTGGTTGTAGGTTCTATAACTCTCATCGGTCTGGGTATTGCAGCCGGGTTCCTTACGACATGGACCAAGCTAGAGCAGGAGCGCGACCGCAAGCAGGTCCGATATAACAAGCAACTGGCCAGTGCCTGTGACACCATCCGAACTGCCTATGGTGTAAATCCGTCGTTGAAGAAAGCATTGGAGGCAGTGGCCGAATATGGAGATTCACCTGTAAGGGAAGATTTCCAGGAAATTCTGCTGGCAGCCAGCCAGGAGCGTTTTGTAGCAGGGTTGGAAGCGGTGGCGGAACGTCGTAAAAGCATCGTATTTGACACCGTATCCACCAGCCTGATCCGCGCCAGCGAAGCAAGTGGAGAGGTAAGTGAAATGCTGTCTCGCCTGGCGGAGTCGACACGCCAAAATGTAGCTGCGTTTGAAGAAGCCATCATCAGCCAGCTCAACGCACGGTCCAGCATTCAGTGGGGCACCTACGGACCGTGGGGTATTTTTTGCATCTTTCGCCTGATGACCACGGTCATGGCGGCACAATCAGCAGCAAGTGGCGCCAACATATTTGGACCCATGACCAGTTACTTTGGCACATTACAGGGCAACCTGGTGGCTATGTTAGGCGCTGGGATCTCGATATTTGTATACCGCTATTGCAACAATGTCTCACAGCGTGGCCTGGTCGTGCGGCGCATTTCGAACGTCGAACCAGTGACGCGCAGTGGGCAGAAACCATTGAAAGATGTGGTGCAAGGACCTGTGGTAAAGAGCGGGCAGACACGGCCAATGACTGTTGGATATGAGGTGGATCGTGCTTGAAATCCTGTTGGTATTGACTGCAATCGCAACCTTCCTGATTTTCATCACCGTTGCGATGCCGAAGCAGCAGAGTAAGGAAGTGAGTACACCGATCGCAATCTCACCCCAGATGCGACCGCGTAGCCTGGGCAACAGCCGCTCGTTCGATTTGGTAGTGAGGGAAGCTACACACCGTGCAATTGCCAAGACGACCCTTAATGCCAAATATCTGCTTCAACTGAAACAAGCCGACTGGTATTGGGCTCCGGGGGAGATCGTGATGCCTAACCCCAAAGCACCATTCTGGAACCTTGAAACATTATGGTCAGAGAAGATCATCGGTGGGTTCGTGAGTGGCACATTGGTGGGCACCGTGATTTTCATCGCCGGAATGATCCTGACGATAGAGGGGAAAGCTTCTTTTCTGGCCTACTCATTAATTGCGATAGCTTTGGGTGGTCTGGTTGGAATGCTTATGTTTTCCAACCCCGATTCACGACTCGCTGGTGCTGCCAGGAAGCGACAGGATGAACTGGCACTCGAGATGGGCTATCGCATCCCAGAACTGCGCGGTGATGTACTGGCGGGTAACACCATTCAGCGCGCTATCCGCAACATGGCTCGACGACCAGGAGGACCATTTGTGGCTGAGTTGCGCCGGGCTGTGACGGTACTAGATGTGACCAAAGATGATGTATTGGCTATGGACCAGCTTATAGAGCGCAACCAGGGAAATGAATTACTCCAGGAGTTTGCCAACAACCTTAAGATGGTTTCTCGTCAGGGAGGCCAGATCGCGCCAGTCCTGAACACTTTGACTGACCTGGCCCAGCAACGCTTACGGCTGCAGATCACTGCACAAGCTCGAAAAAACCTTCAAGAAATGACTCGCCCGATTGGCCTGAGCAGCATGATCGTCACCACCGTGCTCATCATAGTGCCAGCCGTTTCGGGCGTCATGGGGAGTATGAACCTAGGTAGCTATCCATAGGAGGTGCACTCAGAACAATTCCAAAAGCTTTTGCTATGGACCCGTAAGGTTCGTTGTCATAGTCAAAAAAGACGAAACAGAGTTGCAGTATTCAGCCTGGCCAGGAGAAGACTATAGACGAGGCATGAATACAAACATAAGAACAGAGATCCTACCATTTTGTTCGCTAAACGGAGATACAAGAGATGCAATCCAAACTCTATACAGCCATGGTGATGACATATGTAAAGCTCTCTGAGTTGCGAAGGCAGATCGAGCGCGGCGATGCCGATAGCTCTGGCTCGACATTGCGTACCGTAGGCATCGTCGTATTAATCGTGGCCGTGATTCTGCTACTGGGTACCGCTGTCTACACTGCGGCGGGTGGGGCTGCAAACAAGATCAATGCCGCCACCTTCCAGTTTGGACAGTAGGTGGGAATCGACATGTTTCCCAACGGGCGAGGCGATTTCGTGGCGCTTAATCGAAGTCGCCTCGTCGGGTTCAGGTGAACGAATGTGGAAACATTTTGCAGTAACGAAGACACTTTACACACTCAACCTTCGATCACCAGGAATTGCTCCCTGGCGGCTAAGTTCACTTGAGAGGGGAAGTATGGATGGTGGATCGACATCGGATGTCGTTTTTATGCCATTTCTACTCCTGCTAATGCTTTTTGGACTGATGCTTGCGCTGGTGGGATTCTGGCGCGTTGGTGCAAGCTTTGCCACACAACTCAGCATGCAGACAGCCTCCGTCTCACCCGACCAGGGAACTAACACTTTGGCGTATCTCTGGTCAGCCTGGACTGGCATGCCCTTACCTGCAGGTAGTACGGTCAATGTCGATAACCAATCCAATACCGTCAGCTCATCGATCAACACGGGATCCAGTTTTGACTTAAGCACGATGGGAGCGTGGCACTTTTCTGTCGCATCGGGAACGAGTATGCACATTCGGTCTGAGATGTTCTACCCTGGGCAACCCAGTTGCACAGCTGCGCCGTGCCCATGATTCAACGTACGAAGCAATCAGGTGGAAAAGGTATGGGAGCCACACTACGCCATTTTGAACGCGGAGAAGACGAGAGTTTTGAGTTTACGATGGTCATGTCCCCTCTACTGGTAATGATCGTACTGATTGCCTTTGCCACGGTTGCACGGACGGAACTGATGCCGGCATGGACGGCGGCGAGCGAATGTGCGCGTGCGGCGGTTGCTACGATGGATGCCAACCTTGGACGCCAACAGGGCATTGATGCTGCGCTAGGTTTACTGGCCAGTAATTACGTCAACCCAGCCACTGCTCAGGTGAATGTCACGGGCACATGGCAACCCGATACCCCGGTTACATGCAGTGTGAACTACCCCATTGATGTAACGGGGATTCCCATATTCGCCCAACTAACGGGAGGGGCTATTCACGTGAGTGGTTCAGTGACACTCAACACTGAATCGAACACGTCACGCTGGCAATGAGGCGATATGCATAAGCGTTTCCCAGAACCGAAAGTAGCCTGGCGGGTTGCCATCGAGTCGGGATATACGGTTACCGTTCAAGCGATTTACTACACCGTCATGTTGTTCATGTTCTTCGCTCTCATCTATGACTTCGGTGGTGCAGGATACGTGGCAACTGTAGGAAATGAAGCGGCCAGGCTGGCGGCTCAGGACGCCGCCAAACATATCGACCAACAAGCCTTCCTGAACACACAGGAAGTCCGGTTGAGCAATGACGCGCTACAGCGCGCGCAGCAACTGGTGAACTCTGCGACAGCAGGCAATGTACAGATCACGTCAATCACGATTAACCATTTGGCTACTCGTGACGTAATTGCGGTCTATGGGACAGCTAAAGCGAATATGCCCGTGTTGGGGTCGCTCTTCGGGATGCCGCCCATTTACTTTCCCATTGCAGCCTTTGCAGAACCTGCTTACGGGATTAACCAGGAAGGACAGTGAAACGTGGGCACAGGGGTGAGGGTGCGCATGAGTCAGGTCTATCGAATACAACGTACGTTAAAAGAGAGCGTGCAAAGCCTGTTTCAACGCGCCGGATATCGACCTACGTACCGCGAGTCCCATTACCGTCGTTCGGTCATTTGGCGACTTACACCCCTGGCCCGTTATGTGATGATTATCCTGGGAGTAGTCGCGCTGGTCCTGATGGGTGTTTTGGCAAACAGGACCATGGCAGCGCATGGTGGAAGCGAACTGCTTTCGGTTGAGTTAACGACAAATCCGCTCCCAACCGTACCGCTAACACCTATTCTTGTGGTGCTACAGAACCAGAACGATGGTAATGCAACGCCACTTCCCACCCAACCGAGTACGGCGGAACCAGCTCCCACCGCGACACCCGACCTCACACGTGCCCCTTGGGCAGGACAACTCTTTCGGGAACCTGACGGCACCTTAATGGCGCCACAAAAAGTCATCGTTCAGGCCAAAGAAGACCTGGGCGGATGGTACATCGTCCAGCGGGATTTACCCGTTGGCGAATGGCTTAGCAGACGCAACACCATTCTCAATACCTATTTCGCCGGTGCTGCCCTGCAAGAGATGCTGAGTATCGAGCAAAGCCGCGATCTTTACGCGATGAACCGCGCCGGGCGTTATTCAATCGAGATCAGGCGTTTTGCACCCGATGGATTGACGGCGAAAGCCGGCGTCATCACACGGGATTGGGTGAGCGATGTTTACGATGTCCAGACCAAGCAACTGGTGGCTCGAGGACAGATTAAAAGGGATACGCTCACGATTTGGTCCATTGCCTACGACCAGTTGAGCGGGCATTGGAAATTCATGCACACCGATGAGGTGACTGAGTTAACGCCATGAAAACACAGTCAAACCACCCGAGAACCGGACGGTCTTCGCGTCTAGTATTTGCTGCTATTCTAATTGTTGGGCTGGCAATAAACGTGGGCCTGCCTTTTGGTCTTTCCACAACACCAGTCAGTGCTGCCAACAGCTCTCAAGTTGAATCAACCGTTAGCCCAAGTGATGGAGACGGCACGATACGGGGAGTGATCATTGGTAATGGCGTCACGAGTCCAGCTGTTGCCACAACAACCTCAAGTGCGCCCACACCAACGCAGGCAGGCGGAAACCCAAGCGCTACTCCACCGCCTACGGTTATGCCGACCGTGCCGCCGGCTCTTCTGGATCCAAAGAGTATAGAGATCTGTCATGCAGTTGGCAATGGCACCTACAACGATTTGACGACTGACGTTAATGGCGTCATTAACGGACATGCGAGTGATGTCGGAGATATCATCCCGCCTTTCACATACAGTGGCGGGAATTATCCTGGCAGGAATTGGGACACAGTCGGCGTCGCAGTATGGACTAACGGATGTATCCCCTTGCCCACGGCTACTTCCAACGTTATGCAACCTGCGCTTCTCAGCACAACCAACTGTGCTTATACGCCGCTATATTGGACGATGAACACGGCAGATTGGCCTGTGCGTGCGCTAACAATTGGCGGCCTGAGCTATACCCAGGCGCAGGTGGAAAGAATCCTGCTTACCAATGCGAATGGCGACGTTTCACTTACCGTCTTCCAGCAGCTCGCAGCAGTGATGCTCAGTGTAGCGCATGGGGCAGATAGCAGTGCTGTACAGGCTACGATCAATGCGTCCAATGACTGGTTATGGGACAATCCGCCAAATAGCAGACCTAGTGGTACCGTTGCAGATAAGGGCAATGCCTTTATAACCACACTGTCCAGCTATTCGACCGGAGCCATTGGACCTGGACATTGC
Source organism: Chloroflexota bacterium (assembly GCA_021788625.1). GTDB lineage: Bacteria > Chloroflexota > Anaerolineae > J036 > Brachytrichaceae > CAIXPS01. Next base: position 29,060 of record JAJYKL010000002.1, on the reverse strand, counting down.
CCGAATGATACAAGCGTATCTCCTGCGTTGCAGCCAGCTCTGCAACCTGGGTTTGGCAAACCTGTTGCCCCCGCGAAAACCGTTGCACCCCATACCAACGCAGTATCAAAACCAGGTAAGCCCCTTGCCACGGCTCGGTCAGTTGGTCCGCAAACTAATGCCACAAGTAGACCTCAAACGACAAATATCAGGCCGACTATGACCCCGGCGACACCTATGGGCACACCCATAGTAGTGGAAAAGAAAGTCACACTATGCCATGCATCAGCAGCCGGCAGTAACGCTTATGTAAGTGTAAATGTCTCGATCCACAGCGTAGCCGATGCGTATAGTGTCGATGGCCATGGTGATCATACCGGAGGCATTTGGCCTTCGCCAGGTTGGGGAGATATCATCCCGCCTTACACCTACCAGGATTACACATACCCTGGGATGAACTGGACGGATGAAGGTAAAGCGATCTATAACAACGATTGTTCACCCATCAGCACACCAACCCCTACTGCGACCAATTCGCCTGCGCCAAATGTAAACGTGCCGACTGCTTCCCCGACACCTGTCACGGTCCCTAACGTGACCAATCATTACGATGTAACCTGCCAGAAGGGTCAGGCTTTCGATACTGATGGGAATCCATGTAGCGATCCTTGGTACGGCACCCATTGGCTGTACAGTTCGTCCAGCGGTTGGTGGAAGACAAGTGATTTCTGTATGTCTGCCAACCAATGCGCCAGCCAGGCGGTTTCGACGCCTCCTCCATCGCCCAAAGAGAGCAGTGACAAATTGCCGTGCAAGCCTACCGTAACGGCAGACGGGTTCGTTCTGGACTGCACGGCGTCAGACAAGGAAATTGACACCTGGAATATCCTGGCTCAGGTTGACACGTCGTGCCCGATTAATCATGTAAACCGCTCGCCTTATCCCCGTGCGATGGTGAATATGAACGTCGCGTTTAACCTATTGCCGCAAAGCGCGAGCGCACTGAACGGGGTGCATACGGTACAAGTCTCACCAAATAACCTGAGCGACTTCGTCGATGCCCAGGGCAATCCGACTCAAAAAGCCTATGAGGCTAATGTCTGGCGAAATATGGTCCTGACGATGCGTAGCTATCGCCTGGATGGTGGTGTGAACTGGTTCAATCAAACAGTGCCACAACCGCAATGGACATTCACTGACCGCAGTTGGAACACTAACGCACAGTTCCCATTGCAGCAGCAGGGCACTCAAGCTAGTTATGTCTATCAAACGACCAGTGCTGGATTGAGCACCATCTTTGGTCGCGCGTTTGATATGACTCTCAAGCAGCCGTCGAGTGACTACAACCTGCCAGCGTATGGCGTCAACATCCAGACATTCTGTGGCCACGAGTGGATGGTTACCTATCAGATCGCTGGACGCGCCTGGCAGCAGACTGGCGCATGCTACCAGACCATGCTGTACCCCGACGGAAGCACGCAGACGCCTGATGGCACATCAAATATTGGGTGCGACCCAGGATGGGTAGCGCCTGGTAAGTGGGCCTATGAATGGGTCGACAAGACCACCTCATGGGCTGGCATCAATATGACCCAGATGGGAAGGCCCAATACCTACGACGTACGTACCAGAACGCAGTCCGGTGGTGTATTCAACGGGCAGCAGTACTGGGATGACCCAACAGGCGTGTGGGTGCCGGTTGTCGAAGTACAGTCGGTACTCCGTGAAGAGTGTGTCGCTAAAGGAACCTGTAATCCTCCAGTCGCACATCCTTAGCGTAGGTGCAGACAGGGGGTACCCTCCGGCAGGCAGACGAATGAGTGCCTGCCGGAGGGTGATTAGCCGGAGATTAATGAAACAGGTAGGAAGGTATGCACTAACCGAGGTAACAGGATGAAAGTTCAAGCGCCGGCCGATACGATCAACATACGATATGGCTTGCCTGCTGACCGCCGATGGGTGAGACACATTGAGAGCGCATGCTTCGGTCGTTCTCGTGTGTGGTTTGGACTCTGGAGGCGTGTTGGTGCGAGCGACACATTCACTTACCTGCTTGAGGTGAGTGGAACTCCTGCTGGATACCTGATCGCCTACCTGAATGAGCTCGACGATCAACAGCAAATGTATGTGGGCGGTATGGGTATTCTCCCTGCCTATCGCCAACATAGTTTGGGCAGGCGATTATTAGAAGCATTGCTTACGCTTCACCCTTCGTTCTGGTTACATGTACGGGCCGGCAACCAGGCCGCTCTCCACATTTATCGTAGCCTGGGCATGCTGGAACAACAGCGCATCCTCAGTTTTTATCACAATGGCGATGACGCTCTGGTCATGGTGACACCGAGTCTATGGCCAGCACTTCGACAGAACGTGCTGCTGCGATCCGCATACGAAGCAGGGTAATCGACATGGCACTGGTTATTAGAAACACACTCGCTCGTATGGGATGCGCCGCGGTGGTTGCCGGGTTGGCCCTGACAACCGGCAGTGCCACAGCCTTTGCCGAGGGAAATGCGCCACTGACATTGACACCACCCTCTGCCCCGGTAACCGTTCGCGGTATTGCATGTATCGATCAGGACATGAATGGGGTGTGCTCGTTCGGAGAAGCGCGCGTGCCAAATGTGCTGGTGCGTGCACTGGATGGCAATGCGGTCGGTGTAACTGATAACTCCGGACAATATTCCCTGCAAGTTCCGGCACGCACAATACTGGAGGTAACAGTACCAGCTGGATTTAGGAGTGTGAATGGCAATTTGCACAAGTTACATATCCAGATGGATGATAGCAACGAGATTGATATAGCACTGGCGCTGGATACTCCTATTACAGCGTCACAGTCAACCACCGCTACAACCGGCACAACCCCAGTCAATAGTTCTGTAAACAGTGCAGCCACATTCTCGGCTCTCGGTATGTCCATTAACTCAACCGACGCATTGCTGGTTACTCTGTTGACAGTAATCGCGTTGTTCATTGCGTTATTTGTTTACTTATTAAACAGCTTGAGGCACTTGTATCAAAAACTGCCACAACAGATAAATCAAAACGGGCACACGACGCTTCACCTTAACCCTGGATCATCCACATCGGCTGTTACATCGTGGCAAATGACAGCTGAACAAATCGTGGCTGATGCATTGGGTGAAACTGTTTCCATTGACGAAACAACTGGCATCCTTGACGCTAACGCGGAGCCCAATCCTCGTTTCAGCGTAGTGACCCGCGACGGTCGAACGATTATCTTTACAACCGATCCGCGACTGTTACGTCGAGCCAAGATCATCCGGCATGGTGATCGGGTTATCGACATCACCTCGCGCTCAACTCAAAGCCATGCCGGTGCCGGCGACCTATGGCGCCAGGTAGTGACCATCCGAAATATGTGGCATTACACGCCACCCTCTCGTGCTCACTGGTATGTTGCAGTGCGCAGCAGAACAAAGAAGAACTCCAAGGTTCAGGGAACTGCCATTAGCGAAATGCCATTCTTGTGCATTCCACGTGCTATTCGCGAGGAGCATGCCTGATGCTGGACGCAATGGTCCTCGCGTTCTTTACCGAAGCAGCTTACTTTGCTCTTACGTGGGCGGGTAATGCCTATAGCCGGAAGACACACTGGCAGCCTCCCGCTGGCAGTCCGGACTCAGACAATCACCAACGCCGCCGCGTGATATTTAACTTGGGCGTGCTGGCGGTATTGGTGGGAGCGATCACATGTGCCCGGTGGATCACTGCATGGCCTGGACGTTTGTTGACAGGAGCTGAAATAGCTCTCCTGGCGGCGTCCGGAACCAGTGACCTGCGCCGTTTTCAGTTACCCCTACCTTTTACCGTTCTGGGTATGGTCATCGCGTTAATGGCCATGTTCCTATCAGGGTTACCCAGTTTTATCCTGCTCTTTGCTTTAGCCTGGGCTTTCGTTGTCGTTGTGGCGCACGCGTTGGTCACCAGGGGATCAATGCAGTTGGGAGACCATATTGCAACCTTTTGGGTGGCGTTGGCCGCTCCATTTAACGGATTAATCGCCATCGCAGCGGGTGATATGGCGGATGTCGTGTTTGCGCACCTGAAGGATCTGCGTGGGAAGAAGGTGGCCGCTGCAGGCGCCTGGCTCGTGTGCGCTGCTGCTTTGGCGGGATTACCTCCATATATAGCATGGTTCACCCACGCGCAGCCAGTGGCCAGCAGGGATGCCGGCGTTCCCGGATCCGGCGCTCCGGGAGTGCCGGCATCTCTGCCGGTCACAGCACAGGCAAATATAGCTTTTACCGTGACGGTAACAGTGACGCCGACCGTGACATACCATCAGGTTGCCGTAGCCCGTGAACTCATCACCTTATCAGAATGGGCGTCGGATCACACCGGACGGATAGGGTTACTACCGTCGCATACGGGCCGTGTGTGGCAGGCGCAGAAAGTAGCCGTAGAAGTCGCACGCTTTGCAGAGGCAGCACAGCAAATTGCCCCGCGTGCGGTCACTACCTCGGCATTAAAAGATCTCGTACAGGCATTACAAAACTACAACGTTGCGCTGGTTCGCGACGCCTGTGAGCGACTGGCACACCAACGTGAGCTATTGGCGCCCATTGCCGCTGAACAGCCAGCGCTACTTGAGGAAGCCAGTGACTTGAGAGTTGACCAGGTACAGCCAAAGCAGTAGGAGTAAACAAATGCGTAAACTCTTTTTCATCCTTGGTGTGGTATTAGCTCTGATTGTGGCTGTGGGTATTTTTCTATACCTGCAGTCGACCCGCCCAACTTTAGTGGATGTCCCGGTGGCAATCAACGACATTCCATCTGGTACACCCATGAAAGCTGACCTGTTCCGCGTAGTGAAAATGGCTAACGTCGACCACCAAACCCTCTCAAAATGGGTGCTCGTGGGTGATTGGAACAAGGCAGACGGAAAAACAGCCACCACGGATGTACATGCCGGCTTCCCGCTAGCCAAGGCGCAAATTGACCCTAATAGCAACGGTGCCATCGAGACACGACTGTCTGCTGCATTGACGAATCCGGATGACTATTATGTGGTCATTCCCGTTTCTCCACAGGATGTAGGTAACTATATCCAACCGAACGACCGCATAGATCTGGTGGTAAGTTTTGGTGCCGGTGACCCGAAAAACGCATTACAGTTAGGCGTGACGCCCACGGATACCGTTTCGGCCAATGGTGGCCTGGTGAAGGAAGAAACGCTGCCCGTAACACAGACCATCGATCCTCCCATTTCCAAGCTGGTAATCCAAAACATGCAAGTGCTGCGTGTGGATCGTAATCCTGTGAAGGTGTCGTCCAGTAACACCAGCGGGACTCAGACTCAGGACACCACTCCTTTAGGCGACGTAAAGCTGTTGTATGTGAAAGTGAATCGCGATCAACTGGAGGTACTCAGCTTTATTTTGAATAACGGCAGACACAACATCGCGGTACGCGCCACCAATGGCAGCCAGCAGGCGCCACCCACGGACGGGGTCACCTGGAACGACTTTGTCCGTTGGTTCTATGCCCAGCGCGGAAACGATGCCAACAGCGTTCAGCCGTATAACGCCATCAGTCCATCCGAACCCAAGTTGTCAGCCCGATGAGCCGTGGCTGGGGAGCAGGAAAACATGAGTGAGGAAAAGCAATATCGATTGTCGATCGGGTACCGCAACTCAGCGGATGTAGATGAGTTACGTCAGGCATTGACTGACTCTGACGTCAAGGTGGTAAGTTACGACCAGGACGCACAGCGCGTGTTCGACAATGCGGTCAGGCTTGATGCGGATGTTGTGCTTATCACCCCTGACTGCGTGGGATATCGAACGGCCATATTACAGGACTTGTTGTTCTATCGCAACAAATCCATTCCCGTTATCGGCTGGGTAGATGCAGCCACCGACAAGGGGCGCCAGATGATGGCCAATGGCGCAGTCGGCTATATCAACATACCTCTGGATGATGTACAGGTCAGCAACCTGATCAACACCGTACACGAGGTTGTGGACCGAGAGCGCCAACGGCGTGCTAATGGAGACACTATACCCGTAACCCATGACGCAGCGACGGAGCCGCGTTCATCAGCATGGCAAAGCCGAGTGGTATGTGTGTACGTTCCAAAGGGTGGCGGGTCGCATCGAACTACGACTGCCGTCAACCTGAGCGTGGTCCTATCACATCTGACCATGGGTAATCAGTCCACCATGCTGCTGGATTTCGATCAGACCAAGGGCGACTGCCATACCATGCTTGGTTACATCATGGCGAGTGAGATGAAGATCGCCCTGGCGCGTAACCTGCGTATCATCGAGCGCGGGCTGTATGATCTGATCGTGAATGTCAGTGCCCGCTACAGCATTCAGGGCACTTCGATGGCTACGCTGCCTTTCATCCGCAACTACCTGGTGGACTCACCTGCCGTTCCTGAGTCGCAACTTGATTTCCTGCCCGGTCTGTTGCGTCCCACAGACTCGGGGTCCGAGGAATTTGATAACCGGCACATGATTCTGGATATTGGCCGCACGATCATCCAGCAGGTACGCCGTGCCTACACCTTCGTAGTGGTCGATATCGGGCAAGACTTCTCCGCTCCATTACACGAAGCGGCCATACGAGAAGCTGACGATGTTCTGGTAATCGTACCTCCCATTATGACGGCCGTGCTCGATACGCGCTTCGCATTGCAAAGTCTGGAGCGCTATTTTGGTGATCTCAACAAATTCCGTCTGCTTACTACAGGCTATGACCCTAATTTCGGTTTGTCTGAGAAAGAGATCGTTGATATGCTGGGACTACCCCTGGTAGCCACCATTCCATTTGAGCCCGTGGTCGCTACTCAAGCGATCAACATGCATACCCCCTATGTACTCACCGACTCTGGACCACTTGGTACATCGATTCGTGCATTGGGTGCGATGTATCTGCCATCATTGCAGGACTCCAACCGCACGCATAATGCCCGCATCAGTGGCTTCTCGATTAGAAGGTTGTTTGTGAAGCAGGTTTAGTTTTCCAGGAGATTGACCTTGTTTCGAAAAAACGTTAAGCCATCTATCCCAGCATGGGACCGTACACAGAAACCCGGTTTTGGCCCGTCCGTAACGACCATCGAGGCCGAGCCAATTCGTACAGTACCTGAGCCAGTGTCTCCTCTTCCTGCTCCGACACCAGTTCAGTCAGGATCTGCTCCGGCGTTTGCGCGGGAAGCTCCGCTTGCCAACCACAAAGAAGAGCTCAATCCGTATGATCTGGTATTGGAAGCAGTAAAAGATGACCTGCAAACCAGCCGGTTGTTATCTCCGTCGGCGTTTGATGAGCCCACTGATCACGATTACGCCACCGTGATGGAGGTTGCACGACAGCAGATCCAGGCTTACAACTCGACTGCACCTTCGAAAGGCCAACCGCTCCTGATCGATACATCAGAATCGGAGATGGCTCTGGAGCACGAGCGAATTGCCAGACGTGTAACCGAAGACGTGCTGGGCTGGGGCCCGATTGCGCCATTTATGAATGATCAGATGGTTGAGGAGATTTTCATCAATGGCTACTCGGACATCTACATCCAGCGTGCCGGGCAATATGCTGAGAGAGTCAACGCCAGTTTTCGAAGCGCGCACGCGCTGCGCATGTTTATAAATAATAAGCTCGACTATGGATCCGGCGGGCGCGGTGTGACCGTGAAGACACCCTGGCGCGACCACCGATTACGTGATGGCAGCCGCGTACATGTCATCATGGACCCGCTCGTATCCAACCTGAGTTACGGTGGAATCGCCATCACCATCCGGCGATTTCGAAGCGTCGCTCGTACCATGAGCGATATGGTTCGACTGGGCAGCCTGACGCCCGCTGCGGCAAACTTCTTGAGTGCTGCGGTGAAGGCGCAATTGAATATCGCGGTATCTGGGGGTACTGGAACGGGCAAAACCACCTTCCTCCAGGTGTTATCGAGTGAGGTGGATGTCAGAGATCGTGTGGTGACCGTCGAGGATACACCTGAGCTTCAGTTCAACCATCTGCCAAACTGGGTGGCACTCGTCACGCGGGAGAAAAGCGAAGGCGTAGAGGCGGTCACCATGGCTGACAATGTGCGGCACTGCCTGCGCATGCGGCCCCGGCGCATCGTACTGGGTGAAGCGCGCGGTCCGGAGATGATCGCGATTCTCGAAGCCATGAACACTGGTCATGAAGGCTGTATGTTCACCGTACATGCTGACGACGCATACCGTACCCTGCAACGCATCGAGACACTCTATATGAAAGGCGGCATGGGAAACGTACCGCTTTTAGCCATTCGCCGTGAGATAGCGCAGGCACTGCAACTCATTATCAATATTGGCGTTTTTCGCATGCCAGACGGTACTGAGGTGCGCCGCACGAAGGAGATTAACTTTGTGACAGGCGGGGTGGAGGGAGAATTGATCACGCATGAGCCGATTTTCCAGTGGGTATATCAGCGGGGAAAGCCGGAGTGGACGGGAAGGCTGGTCTATACCCAGGCATGTCCTCAAAACCTGGTCCGCCGGCTGGAAGATCGTGTGAGCGACTTCAACTGGCAGCGAGATATTGAGGGAGTCGACGCGAGCGATAGATAGTTACAGCTTGTATTAAGCTCAGGCTGACTCAAAGCCTATCCTTGAGAGCGGTGAACTTGCGACGGTATCAGGCTCGCTTTACCCCTGCGGCTACTTGAATCGAAACAACCTCAAAGCACAGGTACGGTGCAATGATTGCCATAATATGATAGCCTCATATCCATGGCTGTCATCCAAATAACTAATCCGTACTTGCCTGATGGGTACAGGTGGCTAAAAGGAAACCTGCACACTCATACAACGAATAGTGATGGCGAACTATCACCTGCTGCCATCATTACAGAATATGAAAAGCGTGACTACGATTTCCTGGCAATCAGCGACCACGATACCTACGTAGACCCACATCTTTACCAGCCCCATACTCGGATGATCCTATTGCCGGGTGTCGAGGTCTCAGCTGGAGGTCCCCATGTCTTGCAAATTGGTGCCGAGCAACGCCTCGAACCTATAGCGGACCGACGGCAGGTTATCGACGAGATCGTCGCTCGCGGTGGTTTTGCTGTACTGAATCATCCAAATTGGGAGCGGCACTTCAACCATTTCCCGCAGGAGCAAATGCAAAGTCTCGATGCTGCCACCGGGCTGGAAGTGTATAACGGCGTTATCGAACGCCTGGAAGGCAATGCACTTGCTGCAGACCGTTGGGACCGGTTGCTTTCGATTAACCACTGGTTATGGGCATTCGCCAATGATGACGCGCACCTGGCGGGTGATATTGGTAAAGCCTGGAATGTAGTGCAGGTAACAGGGCAAACGTCGCAGGCTGTACTGGAAGGACTTCGTCATGGGCGTTTCTATGCTTCCACAGGGGTTAAGGTATGTGATGTTCGGACGGACGGACTCCAAATAACTGTTCATACTAATGACGCACAACGAATTCGTTTTGTCTCGCGCTGGGGCATCATTCGTGCCAGTACCGACGGCACGCAGGGCAGCTACCGTTTGCCTGACGACACGTCACTGGCCAGAGAGTTGGGCTATATCAGAGCCGAGTGTTATGGCGCAGGTGGACAAGTCGCCTGGACACAACCTTTGAAAATTGACGTAATGTAGGATAAATGCATGGACATCAAACTAATTCAACTACTCACGGAAACCTGGGGTCCTTCCGGGAACGAAGGGCAGATTCGCAACCTCATCGAGTCTGAGGTCCGACCGCATGTAGACGAAGTGCGGGTGGATCCATTGGGGAATTTGATAGCTTACAAACGTGCAGCTCCGGAGCCTGCTCGTGGGCGCAAAGGTATGAACTCCGCCAATGCTGCTCCGCCAAAACGCATTATGCTGTCGGCGCACATGGACGAGATTGGGTTTGTGATTACCCATGTGGATGAGAAAGGTTTTGCTCGTTTCAGCAATGTGGGGGGCTTGCACACTCTCACCCTTGTGGGCAACCGCGTACTCTTTGCCAACGGCACCATTGGAACCATCCAAATTGAGAAGGGGTTGCGAGCGACGAACGAGCCACCGGGATACGATCAGATGTTCATCGATGTAGGTGCGACCGATAAAAGATCTTCACCCGTCAAAGTGGGTGATATGGGTGCTCTGATGGGTGCGCTGGTAAAACTCGGTGATCGGTTGACAGGCAAGAGCCTGGACGATCGCATTGGGTGTTATGTGGTTCTTGAAACCTTACGCCAACTTAAGCATAGTCCACATGACGTCTATGCCGTGTTCAGCGTGCAGGAGGAAGTGGGCTTGCGCGGAGCACGCACCGCCGCCTATTCAGTTAACCCCGATATGGGACTGGCTCTTGACGTGACGCTGACTGGCGACATACCTGAGGCACCCTTCATGGATGTTACCTTGGGGAAAGGCGCAGCCATCAAGGTGCAGGATTCATCGGCGATCGCTGATCCGCGTGTCCGTCATTTGATGGTGAAGCGTGCCGAAGACGCGCACATTCCCTACCAGTTGGAAGTGCTTACGGCTGGTGGTACTGATACGGCAGCCATTCAGCTGGCGCGTGAAGGCGTACCTGCTGGTTGTATCTCCATACCTTGTCGCTATGTCCACTCTATCAGCGAGATCGTCGACATGAATGATGTTCAGGCTGCAATCGACCTGCTGATCGCCGTTCTGAGCAATCCAATCGACCTGCCCTAGTATGGAGTGACGGGGTGTGGCAAATTGGGGTGAAATGGCATCCATTCACCCCCTGTCGTTTGCTACCGACATTTACCTAGGTAGTGGGTGTGAGCCGTCCGTCGCGAAGGATAACCGAGTGCAGGATACGCTTATCGCACATGTCACCGGGGTTGATCGTTGAGGCTTTTACAGTCACGTAAGCTAAAAGCGGCGTAACGAGGAGTTTGCGAACCAGGGTCTGCTCCACCTGAAAGATACCTGCGGAGTTGCTCATTAATACCTCGATCTCCACCGGCATCGCATCGCCTTTATGGATATTCACTTCTTCAATCGCTAAAGCTGAGACTGCGTGGATATCCACCTTGCCCAGGTCGAACGGCATGCGTGCGCGTCCCTTAGTCATATCGCAGCCATCGGCCACGGCCACTATGGCACCCTCCATGAAAAGCGGAGGCGGAGTGATATCGTGGCACAGTATGGCGGACAGGATAAAGTCCTCAATGAGCTGGCGTTGTTCCACATCAGGATAGAGTTCAGGCAGGTATGTGTTCAGGATTGGGAGAGCTAACTGTACGCCTACCAGCTCATGGCTCACGCGGTGCAATGAATTACCGATATCATGCAGCATGATAGCTGCCAGCGTTACCAGGAACGCGTCAGCCGGTCCACCTGTACCTGATTGGACAACATCGAGCGGGACTTTGGCGCTCAGCAACAGTGTCATGATCTGAGCAGTATATGAAGTTACCACACGGGCATGGGTAGGCCCATGATCGTTGTAACTCAGTTTACTGACAGCCGTGTAGTTGGATAGGTTCCAATGCGCGCTTAACCGGGCGTCGTTGATCAAAAGCTCATATAACTTAGCCGCCTGGGGGTAAGGTTTTGCCAGATCACGGATGGTTGCTTCAGCACGATCAGCCAGTTCAGAATAATCATCGGGTAAATCGGCTTTGAGCTTACCGCTGCCAGAGCGTGACTGTCGTGGACTGATGACGATTCGAGACACGTTATTATGAAAACCCTTTGAACTCGTTCGAGATAGGGTCAATGATATACCGAGATCACAGGCCGGTGGACTTAGCGTCGGATGCGAGGACGTAGCCGCCCAGGTATGGACTGACTATGAGTTCCATTTGACTGGACTTGTGGTTGTGCTGCATCCGAGTAGCGACGCAATTCGTCGCGTGCATCATCCAACTTTCGAAGCAAGTCTTTATCGCTGCCTTTGAAACTCTGGATGGTACGCCGGGCACACTGTCCGCAGCCCAGGCTGGCGCGGTAGCTATCCAGGTCACAGGTCAGGCAGTTGCTCAAGCGGATCATCATGAGAGAGAAGGCGAGGACGTCTTCGTCGTGCTCAGGCAAGTTGGCGATATGATCGATGAGCTCACGCCACGGCACACCTGGGCGTATATTGCGTAATTCAGGGATGCAGCGAGCGGGGAAGAGAATTTCACTATCAGGATACATGGGACTCGCGGTTACCAGTATTGCTTATAGTATTCAATAAGCTTTCAGGCATCCGATAAAGAATAACCGAAAGCTTAACGTGACCGTTATGATACCTCATCAGCAATCACGCTCCCCTATAATTGCCGTGATGGAACCACTTCACCTGTACACCCGCTCTGGTGATGACGGCTACACGAACCTGCTGGGAAAAGAACGTGTGGCCAAGTACGCACCGCAACCGGAAGCATACGGCACTGTAGATGAGGCCAACGCGGCGATAGGTGTCGCGCGTGCTTCGGCACACGGTAGTCATACGCAGGAGCTGCTACTGATTGCGCAGCGCGACCTGTATAAGTTAATGACTGAACTGGCTGCCACCATCGAGACAGCCGAGCGCTTCCGCAGCATTGGCGAAGAACGCGTGCGGTGGCTGGAAGAACAGACTGACGAGCTCATGTCAGCGGTTCAATATCCACGAGAGTTTATTGTCCCGGGCGATACATTATCTGGTGCCTATCTGGACCTGGCGCGTACCTTTGTTCGGCGAGCTGAACGCCTGGTTGTGCACCTGCTACATGATGGTTTAATCGATAACCCACATCTTGTCAGGTATCTCAACCGCCTGTCATCATTGCTGTTTGCGCTGGAGTTATATGAGAACTCCGTAATGGGATCAGGAAAGGTTACTTTGGCGAAGGAATAATCCGCCTCGTCGCGTCATTTCGTCATGGTTTAAATGTAGGTCAGGCACGGTATACTTGATATGAGCGTATGCAACCCAAGTATCGTATGCCTGCCAAAGGCAACTGTAGGACTGGGCCAGGCACTTACGTGAGTTGTACGCGGTATGGAATGGGGACTGTAACGCGCCATCGGTGATGTGTAGGTATGCGATGCTTTTGTCTCAAACCGGATGGCTTGATATCATGCGGAGTAATGGAATGGAAATGAACAAAGACGAACTGATATCGCTGTACCGGCAGATGCTATTGATCAGAACCTTTGAAGATAAATCTGCCGAAATGTATGCCAAGGCTAAAATCGCTGGGTTTTTGCATTTATATAACGGGCAGGAAGCTATAGCCGTGGGGGCTCTTTCAGCACTGCATTCCGATGACGAACTGGTAACCCATTATCGTGATCATGGATATGCTTTGGCGCGTGGCATTGATTCCCGGTTTGTCATGGCAGAATTGTATGGCAGAGAAACTGGAACTACGGGCGGGCGTGGGGGGTCAATGCATATCGCCTCGGTTGAGAAACATTTCTGGGGTGGGTATGCAATTGTTGGAGGTCACCTGCCGTTAGCCGTTGGTTTGGCGTACGCCAACGTGCATCATAATACCGGACGGATTGTATTGTGCGTACTGGGTGATGGATCCACCAATATTGGCACCTTCCACGCAGCGCTGAACTGGGCACAGCTTTGGCACTTGCCGGTCATATTTCTCGTAGAAAACAATATGTGGGCCATGGGCACGGCCATTAGCATACACAGCTCTGTAATTGAAATCTACAAAAAAGCTGCTGCTCATGAGATGTATGCTGAACGAGTGGATGGTAAGGATGTTCTGGCCGTCCATGATGCCGTGTGCAAACTGGCCGAGCGGGCACGCAGTGGCGAAGGGCCATCGTTGCTCGAGGCCGTAACCTACCGTTATCGCGGCCATTCGATGGCTGACTCAGATGTGCAACGCTCCAAAGAGGAGATCAACGAACAGAAGCAACGCGACCCCCTTACCATGTACTTGACTAATGTTCTACTGAAACGCAATCTCTTGACCGATGAACAGGAATCACAAATACATCATGAGGTGGAAGCAGAGGTGGATGAGGCTGTGGCATTCGCCGATGCCAGTGCTGAGCCAGCGCTCGACACACTGTACGACAAAATCTATGCTCAACCCGTAGCCAATATGCAGATCGACGGATCACTGATCCGACCTGCGGCATTGTATACAGGAAACGGCACGCATGGCTGAGATTACCTTCCGCGAGGCTCTTAAGCGCGCTCTGCGTGAGGAGCTGACGCGTGATCCCGATGTCGTGATTTGGGGCGAAGATATCGTTGCCTATGGCGGCGGTGGGGCGTACGCTGTCACGGCTGGATTGGCGAAGGAATTTCCAGGTCGGGTACGCGACACGCCGATCGCCGAAGAGGCAATTGTGGGCGTGGGTATCGGCGCCGCCATGGGAGGGGTCCGCCCAATCGTTGAACTGATGACGATCAATTTTGCACTGGTGGCCTGGGACCAGATCGTCAACCACGCAGCGAAACTGCACCATATGTTCAATGGGCAAATCAAGGTGCCCATGGTGATGCGTTCGCCAGCGGGATTCGGTCGTACAGCAGCCACCCACTCTCAAAACTTTGACTCCTGGCTCGCTTCCGTACCCGGACTAAAGGTGGTTGAACCAGCCACGCCATATGACGCCAAAGGTTTACTAAAGGCTGCGATTCGTGACGACGATCCGGTTTTCTTTATTGAACACCTGCAACTATATGGTACACGCGGTGAAGTACCCGACACGGAATACCTGATTCCATTGGGCGTGTCTGAGCGCAAACGTGAAGGCAGGCACTTAACCGTGGTGACATGGGGACGCATGCTGGTGGAAACCATGAAAGCAGCCAAAGTGCTATCAGGCGAAGGCATCGAGCTCGACGTGATCGATTTACGAACGTTGCGACCGATGGATCTGTCACTGGCTATGCAATCAGTGAAGCGAACCAACCGGGCCATGGTAGTGGAAGAGGGTTGGCGGAGCATGGGTATCGGAGCGGAGGTGGCGGCAACTTTACAGGAACAAGTTTTCAATTACCTCGATGCCCCAATCGCACGCGTCGCCGGGCTCGAGGTACCGATGCCTTATGCGAAGAATCTGGAACGTGCGACGGTGCCTTTTTCGGACGATGTGGTCGCAGCCGCTCGCGCCATGATGACTAATCAGTATTAAGGTCCAGGGTAACGATTATGGCAACCGAAATCACGATGCCCCAAATGGGTTTCGACATGACTGAAGGCACCATTGCCAACTGGCTCAAGGTTGAGGGTGACATGGTGCAGAAAGGCGAGCCGATTGCAGAAATAGAAACGGACAAAACGACTATTCAGATTGAGGCATTCAGCAGTGGCGTCTTAATGCAAATCCTCGCACCCGTCGGCGCGAAAGTACCAGTAGGACAGGCAATTGGCTACATCGGCGCGCCTGGAGAAAAACCACCTTCGACCGCACCGGCTCCATCAACCAGCACACAAAAAGCTGTGCCAACTTCAGCCGCATCACCCCAGACCAGCGCGGTTTCGCCCAGCCCAGCGAGCACAGCTCCATTTACCAACGTGTCGCCCGTGGCACGGCGAATGGCTGAACAAATGGGCATCGACCTGGCGCAGGTGAAGGGCACCGGTGCGAACGGACAGATCATGCGAGAGGATGTGGAAGCCTTTGCCGCAAACCTGCCAGCGACTGCCGTGGCATTGACTAGCGGAGAGCCATCCAGTATGACTCCTGCACCTGCATCGGAGCCCGTTGCGCCATCACCATCGCCAGCATCCGTAGAGCGAGTTATCGCAACTCCTGCTGCAAAAAAGCTGGCCGATGGTCAGAATGTAGATTTGCGACTTGTAAAAGGTAGCGGACCAGCAGGTCGGATCGTGCTTGAAGACGTGGCGAATTTTGCCTTGGCGATGCAAAAACAACCTGTACCAAGCGGTGTAGCGCCTGTCGCTGCCGCACCAGCTATGGTCGGGGCGCAGCAACCTACCCCAGGCGGTCAGCGTAAGCCACTCACGCGCATCCGCCAGACTATTGCGCAGCGCATGACGCTGAGCAAGACGACCATCCCTCACTTTTACATCACCGTATCAGTGGAGATGGACGCCGCGCTGGCCCTGCGGGAACAGATCAATGAGGCTTTAAAACCCGAGAACATTAAGGTGTCGGTAAACGATCTTGTCATACGAGCCACGGCGATGGCCCTGGCTCGCTTCCCGAATTTGAACGCCATGTTTACGGGTGATGCTGTTGAGCAGCGCGAGTCGATCCACATCGGTGTTGCTGTCGCGCTTCCGGGAGGACTGGTGACGGTCACCGTTCGTGATGCTAATACCAAGACCTTGCGCGAAATTGCCGTCGAGATGGTTGGTCTGGCGACACGCGCTCGTGAAGGTAAGGCAGTGGCAGGCGATATGGGTGGACAGACCTTCACCATCACCAATCTGGGCATGTATGGAGTGGAAGAATTCCTCGCAATCATTAATCCACCCGATGCAGGCATCCTGGCGATAGGTGCCGCGAGCCCGACACCCGTGGTCCGTGACGGTAAGGTGGTGGTGCGCAATATGATGCAAGTGACCATCTCAGGTGATCATCGCGTTACAGACGGTGCCGAAGGCGCACAGTTTGTCAACGAAGTCAAACGCATCCTGGAAAATCCGTGGGGCCTGGTACTTTGAGCGATGGTAGACAGCCTGGTTAGCATTTTGTCTATCAGTGAATTCACACGCCACCTGATGAGTATGAGGTGAGCTTAAGCCTGCATGAATCGGCGCCACCTTATCCCCATCACCGTTTGCTTCATGCTATGGCTGTCGGGTTGCCGGCCCGGTACCAAACCACTTGATACGGCAACCCCGTCACCTATACCTTTCACACCTGTTACCGTTTTTAAAGAACCGACTCCTTCCCCTGTTCCGGCGCCGACTACCATGACGCAATGGCAGGAACTTTCCCATGGGCTGGACTTTTTACAACGATATGTGCAGGTAGGCCAGACGGATGACTGGGTCACTACAGTGAGGTTTGATCCACGCACCGTTTCGGTAAGAGTGCGCTATGCGCCAGCTACTCCGCACAGTGTTCGAGAGTGGTATGACGCGCTCAACGTGGATGTGGTAATCAACGCTGGTTTCTTCACACCCGAGAAGCGTGCAGCCGGGCTCATCATCAGCGATGGCAAACGCTACGGCCAGACGTACAAAGGTTTCGGTGGAATGTTTAGCATGCGTGGAGCGACGCCCTCTTTACAGTGGTTAGCCAGGCAACCCTATGTAAATGACCAGCGTATTACGCAGGCAGTGCAAAGCTTTCCCATGCTGATAGTAAATGGCCAGATCGTGCCAAACCTGCCCGACGATGGGAATCGAAGCCGGCGCAGCTTTATTGGAGTGGATCGTCAGGGTAGGGTGGTGCTGGGCGTTTGCCAGTCAGCCGTCTGGACGATGACCGACTTGGCTAAATATCTGGCAAACAATCCATTCCTGGGTTTAGTGGCTGCACTGAATCTGGATGGCGGAACGTCGACTGGATTATGGGTTCGAGGCGTTTCCGAAGTGACACTGGTTGACTCGATCGATACAGTACCCGAGGTCATTACCGTTCAAAGTGGAGGTTAGGATGGTATGCCTCTAGGTGCTTATATGTTCATAGAAGCACAGCATGGTCGAACCATAGCGTCGTTGATCTTGCAGCTCCAGAGCCAGTAAAGCCACATCATGATATTCGTGTGGGTCTAGCTGTACGATGATTGCCCCACTGGGTGCCAGCCAGTTCGATTGCCGATCCAAAGCTAATAGTGCATCTGTCCATAACCCCTTGTACTGGGGTGGGGCGATATAAATAAAATCATAACTGCTGTTTGGGAAAGCATTTATGTAGTGAAACGCATCCTGTCGAATCACGCGAGCATTCTGCGCCAGGTGCGTAGTCACCAGATTGGCTTTAATAGTTTCGATAGCGCGCTGTTCTTGATCGATAAAGGTCACGCCACGAGCACCACGGCTCAAAGCTTCAATGCCTATCGCCCCAGTACCAGCGAACATATCTAGCCATAGCGAACCAATAACATCGTCGGCAATGATATTAAAGACAGCCTGCTTAACACGATCTGTGACCGGACGTGTCAGATCGCCGGGGACAGATTTGATGGTTCGACCTTTAGCGCGACCCGTAGTGACATGCATGTTATAGGGACGGACGTGAAGCTGTCATTGCGACCGTCGGTTGAAATGCCATGTCCATGTGCCAGACACCAAATAAATCACGTTGGCCATGCCAGATGCCAGCCGTTGGTGAGTGATTGCCATCTGGATAAGTGTAGTGGACGAGGTCGATTGATTCGAAAGATAGAATCTGCAAAAAAGCCTTTATTGGCGAGCCGTGGGTAACAAATGCCACACTCTCCACCGGTTGCGAATCCACGCGCGCGAGCAAGTCTCGCACGCGCGTTTTCACGTCCTCGTACTTCTCATCACCGCGATGCTCCGCCAGGCCTGGATCTACTAACATGGGTACATTAAGTGTCGCGGCAATAATACGAGCTGTCTGAAGTGTTCGCTCGAGAGGCGATGTATATATCAGACCAATGCCTCGATTCATCAGGTATGCCGCAGATTCCTGAGCTTCAGTGTGTCCAGCGCTGGATAAAGGAGGGCCGGGGATGCGATCATAGGCCAGGCCTGTGCCTGACTGCGGCTGTCCATGACGAATGATATATAACTCCCTCAGCATTCACTTCCCTTTCCTGATTAATCTCCAACCCGAACGCGCGTGTATAGTACCACTGTCGGCATAATGTGACTGGTTCAGGGATCATCCTATTTGTGCACGGTTATTCCATCCATGCTGATTGGAATAGCAGTTTTCTAGTCGGGAACGAGTCTGTACCTTGTGCACATGTACTATTCCTACCCATTGTGAGGTATTTTGTATCCCCGGCTTGATAGTATAATCGTTTGGCTCGGGCGGGGATGTGTCGAAACTGGCAGACGAGCATGACTTAGGATCATGTGGTGCAAGCCGTGTGGGTTCGAGTCCCACCATCCCCACTGATCTCAAAACTTAAACATATACATTTAGACTAAGGCAAGATGGATCTCCAAGTAGAAAAACTCGATACGCACGAAGCGCGCATAATCATAAACATTCCTGATGAGGTGGTCGCCCGCGCCCGGCGCGACGTTGCTCGGAAACTGTCCAAACAATTGCGCATCCCTGGCTTCCGCCCCGGCATGGCACCCATAAATGTTGTGGTGGGGACAGTTGGCCAGCAAGCCTTTGCCAACGAATTAGCTGATGAATTGGGCAGCAAGTATTATGCCCAAGCTATAGACGAGGCTAAGGTGGATCCTTATGGACCAGGCCAATTGGAGGATGTGAAAGACTCCCCCACACGTTTGGTAGTGCGAGTGCCGCTCGAGCCCACAGTCGATTTAAAGACTTACAAAGATATTCGTGTGGCTTATACGACGCCCAGTGTCACTCCTGACGAGGTTGAAGCGCAACTGCAGTATATCCGTGAGGAAAATGCAGTGGTGGAACTGGTCGACCGTCCGGCTCAGGTAGGTGATCTGGTTGAAGCTGATGTAGAGGTGACAGCTGACGGTAAAGAGGCGATGCACAACCACCGGGCCATCGTTCTGGACGACGAACATCTCGGTATGCCTGACCTGGTGCAAGCTATTGTGGGTATGAAGGCAGGTGAGCACAAAGAGACAACGGTCACCTTACCCGATACCATTGAAAATGCTGAATTGCGTGGCAAGACAGGTCAGGCCTTGATTGATGTCCGCCGTGTTAGCAGCCGAGCGTTACCCGACATCAACGATGAGCTGGCGCAGGCAGCAGGTCCATACACCACTCTGGCGGAGTTGCGCGAAAGTCTTACCAAGCAACTGACAGATTATGTGACGCGCTCTGCTGAACAGCAGTACGAGACTTCGGTTCTCGATGCCTTCACCAACCTTTCGACGGTGTTATATCCTCCTCAGTTTGTCGAAGACCGCCTTAACGACCTGGTGACCGAGTTTAAAGAGGATGTTAGCCGGGACCAGCATATGCCCTTTGATGAATGGCTGAAGGTGCAGCACAAGACCGAGCAAAACGTGCGCGATGAGTTGCGCCCCAACGCCGAAATCCGCGCAAAAAAGGGTCTTGTAATGAGGGAATTTGCGCGCGAGCAGAACCTTGAAGTATCTGACGAAGAGATAGCTGCAGAAGTGGAACGGGCATCCCGTCGGTATGGGGGTGAGAATAACCAGGATGTGCGGCGTATGTTGATGCGTGATGAGAGCCGTCGTGCCATGCAAAACAGTATTCTTTCCGAGAAAGTTTTGCGGCGTATGGCACAGATTGCTCGAGGTGAAACGCCTGAGCAGGCAGCTGAAGCAGTGTCCGCACCCACATCGACAGAGGCCTCAGGACTGGCGAGCACTGACAAGCAAGCGGCTGAGCCCAATGCATCAGAAGCTGGAAGCACTGCAGCAACACCGCCCGCCTCCGCTGAGACAGGGCAGGCAGGGCAATGATTGGATCAATCCTGCACAGCTGATGCCAGGTTTAGATTTCGGGGAATCTAACGCCAAACAAATGATGCGGGGTTATGAATACCAGATGGTCTGGACGAACGTAAGCGTCAGCTGTTGCATACTATCTTTATGAGGTGTATTGTGAATCCGATTTTTTCTCAATTACAACAGGAAACCATCCGGTCAATCGTACCAATGGTGATCGAAACAAATGGGCGGGGTGAGCGCGCTTACGATATATTTTCGCTTCTTCTGAAAGAACGCATTATTTTTTTGGGTACACCGATCAATGACCAGGTAGCGAATGTCATTGTGGCCCAGCTGCTTTATCTGGATCGCGAAGATAACGAACGTGACATCCTTTTCTACATCAATTCCCCAGGTGGACAGGTATCGTCCGGGTTGGCGATCTACGATACTATGCAGATGATCAGCGCCCCCGTTAGCACTCTGGCCGTGGGTATGACGGCCAGCTTTGGTTCCATCCTGCTGCTTGCGGGTACAAAAGGTAAGCGTTACGCGCTGCCCAGCGCCACCATTCATCTTCATCAACCGCTCGGCGGAGTGCAGGGGCAGGCTTCGGACATTGAGATCGAAGCGCGCGAAATCCTACGTATGAAGAGCCTGCTGAATGGAATCATCCAGAAGCACACCGTGATGACTCCGGAGCAGATTGAGCGTTATACGGATCGCGACTTTTACATGACCGCCGAGAAGGCCAAAGAGCTAGGGCTGATCGACTTAATTGGCGAGATGAACTCCACCAAGCTAAAGCTGCTGGGAGCGAAAGCACAGGTTGCCACCAGTGCAACAGATAACCAACCGTTGGCTGAAAAGATCGAAACGAACAAGGTGTAGAAGCGGAGCGCAGCAAACACCTGTGCCTGCCACAGGTGGTGGATAGGTAGAATAATCGGCCTGCTTTCAGGCCGATTTTTGTGTTTCCCACTTCCGTTATAATCGGGTTGTGTCTAGACTAGGTTCGCAGCCCAACGTTTGCTCGTTTTGTGGTAAAAGCGAAATGCACGTGAACCGATTGATTACCGGTCCGCGTGGCGTGTTCATCTGCGATGAATGCGTGAAGATGTGCCAGACCATCCTGGATGGCGAGCGGCGTCTTCCGGCAGATCGTCCTAGTAGCGCTGCAGCCGCAACGGGACGTGTTCTTTCACCCCGGCAGATTTACAAGCATCTCGATGACTATGTAGTGGGGCAAGATGCAGCGAAACGCATTTTGTCTGTTGCTGTCTACAACCACTATAAACGGGTAGACAATAAGGGCCGGCTATCGGATGTTGAGGTGGGCAAGAGCAACGTACTGCTCATTGGACCCACAGGAAGTGGCAAAACGTTCCTGGCGCAGACTCTGGCGAAAATGCTCGATGTGCCATTTTGCATTGCTGACGCCACGGCACTCACTGAAGCAGGTTATGTGGGGGAAGATGTTGAAACCATTCTTTCCCGGTTAATACAAGCAGCGGACAATGATCTGGCACGCGCACAGCGCGGCATCGTCTATATAGACGAGATCGACAAGATCGCGCGCAAGTCGGGCGCCAACCCAAGTATTACACGTGACGTATCGGGTGAAGGCGTGCAGCAGGCTTTGCTGAAGATCATCGAAGGCAACGTAGTCTATGTCCCACCGCATGGTGGACGCAAACATCCTCAAAGCGACATGATTCAACTGGACACCACCGATGTGTTATTCATCTGCGGTGGTGCTTTCGAAGGTCTTCCCGAAGTGGTATCTGAACGCGTGGGGTTACGCCGTCATATAGGTTTACCTGGGACGACGCAAGCAAACGCTCCGACGAGAGAAACGATTTTACGGCAGGTCACAGCGGATGACTTAATGCACTTCGGTCTTATCCCTGAACTGGTCGGTCGACTGCCCATCAGCGTAGGACTGGATCCACTTGATCATAAGGGGTTAGTGGAAGTACTGACTCGACCAAAGAATGCCATCACCCGGCAGTATCAGGGGCTGCTAAATCTGGATGGCGTCGATCTGGTATTCACCGACGAGGCACTCGATGCCGCGGCAGACGAAGCTCTCAAACAACAAACAGGCTGTCGCGGCCTTCGTTCCGTGATCGAGCGCACTCTATTGGATGTAATGTATGAAGTGCCCTCGCGTCGTGACATCCGCAAAGTAGTAGTCGATGCCGCTGCAATCCATGGAGATGGCGCGCCCAAGTTGTATGATTATACAGGCCGCATGCTTGGCAGCGAAATGGATAAAGCTGCGTAGGAATTGATCAGCGGCTCGCATGAACGCGCCATCGAACCTCATACGGCAAGTCCTTCACCTGGAACCTGGTAAGCTCAACCTCATTGCACTTATCGGTCTTTGCATCGTGGCAGGCGTTGGGGTTGGCCTGGCGTCGGCGTTTGTCAATCCGCTCATCTTGCTGGCAGTCGTACTCGTGCTGGCCATAGGTGCCTGGGCACTGCTTGACGACGAACGCGGAATATGGATTACCATCGCGATAATAGCCCTCTTGCCGCGCTTTGCAGCGCCCGTCAAACTTGTCCTGACCCCCACCTTTCTTGATCTGGCTTTGATATTATTGATCGTATCCTGGTTCGTGCGAGCGTCCAACCATCCCTTACGCCTGCGTGACATGCCCATTGCGATTCCACTGCTGGGGTTGATCGTGGTTGCCGTTGCCACCTTTATATTCGGCTTACCCAACGGCGCGCTGACGCCTCTCGTCCTGCGTCGTTTCACCGAGATGGTTGTCAGTCTTTCACTCGTGTATGTGCTGGTGGCTATCATGCAGTCGCGCCAGGCAGTGGAACGTGCCATGCAAGTTTTGATCCTGACGGGCGGGCTGGCAGCAATGTTGGGTGTGGCGCTCTATGTCATGCCCCGGGACCTGGCAATCCGTTTGCTATCAGCGTTACGCCCGTTTGGTTATCCAACCGGACCGACAGTGCTGCATTTTGTAAATGACGATCCAACGTTAATGCAGCGCGCTACAGGTTTATGGATTGACCCCAACGCATTTGGCGGATTCCTTCTGGTTTGCGGTGCGCTTACACTGCCTCAGCTTTTCACCCGCAAACCAGTGCTTCCCCGTTGGGTGACCATTGTGTCCGCAGGGTTGATCAGTCTGGCATTAGTGTTCACCCTATCGCGTGGGGCGATGCTGGGTTTGCTCTGCGTGGCTGTTCTACTGGGTATACTACGTTACAGGCGGATTCTCCTACTAGCTGTCATCGTCGTAGCGCTTATATTGCTTCTACCCCAAACGCGCGATCTGGTAACTCGCTTCGCACAAGGATTTGCAGGTGCCGATTTAGCTACGCAAATGCGCTTTGGCGAGTATAAGGATGCTTTTCGACTCATCAGTCGCTATCCACTGCTGGGTGTGGGTTTTGCCAGTACGCCGGATGTCGATCTATACATCGGCGTTTCCAACATGTATTTGCTGGTTACACAGCAGATGGGACTTCTAGGTTTGGGAGCATTCATCATAACGCTTGCCGCACTCTATGGAAGTGCCATAAGAGCAAGCGCCCGAATCTGGGCAGATGAGAGGATGAGTGCCATATGGCTGGGTGCATTGGGTGCTGTCTCGGGTGCACTCATCAGCGGAATGTTTGATCACTACTTTTTTAACATTGATTTTCAAAATTCTGTTATGTTGTTGTGGCTTGTAATTGCACTGACGGTAAGTTGTCAGTTAGTTGCATAAATACTGTTAAAATCATATAGTATGGAAATCAGCCAAAAGCCTCTCAAATACGTCGATATCGTAACAGTCAATGGCCGCATAGACAGTGCTACGGCTCCCGAATTCGATAACACCCTCAAAGGCTTATTGGAACACGGCCGCAAGAAAATAGTACTGGATTTTACTGGTCTGGATTACATTAGCAGTGCAGGATTGCGCGCCATGTTATCTGCATTGAAGTCAGCTAAAAATGGCGGCGGCAATGTAGTCCTGGTTAAAACGAATGAGCGCATTCGCGATACCTTGACTCTGGTTGGTTTCCACACCTTATTCTTACAGTTTGATAATGTTATTGATGCTGTGGATACATTCTAATGGCCGCCTCACGCCATTTAGTTGTTCCTGCGGAGCCTGATCAAATAGTCAAACTGGCGACCTTTGTTGCGCAAGCGGCTGCCGACTCTGGGTTTGATAGTTTGCAGATAAACCGTATCGAACTGGCAGTTGATGAAGCCTGCTCAAACATTATCGACCATGCTTATGGCGGAGCAAAGGGTATCAT
This sequence comes from Chloroflexota bacterium, assembly GCA_021788625.1. Taxonomy (GTDB): domain Bacteria; phylum Chloroflexota; class Anaerolineae; order J036; family Brachytrichaceae; genus CAIXPS01. Next base: position 4,399 of record JAJYKL010000002.1, on the reverse strand, counting down.
CCGCCTCGAGGTGGAAATGGTCCCGCATCGAAAACTGACAGTGATTTTGATCGACCAGGGTAAACCGTTCGATCCAGATCATATTCCTGATTACTCACCACGCGGCTCTCTTGACACAATCAAAGTTGGCGGACTGGGCATCCATCTGATGCGTCAGGCCATGGACGATATCTGCTACGAGTTCAACGTGCCCGGAGTAGGTAATCGCCTGACAATGACGAAACGCCTATGAAGGCGACACTGAGCGTTCGCGAAACCAGCTACCAGGCAAAAAGCACTTCGCACGAAGCCAACGGACTCAACGTCCCCATACTTACGGTGAGTGGCCGACTGGACGCCAGCACTGTAAGCATTCTGGAGCGAGCGCTCATACGCACACTACTACAGGGTGCTCAGGTGGTTATCGTCGAGATGAGCGGGGTGACTTATATTTCGAGTAGTGGCCTGCGTATTCTCCTTTCCGCAAGGCGCCAGGCTCGTGAGAGGGGTGGAGATGTGCTGCTCAGTTCTCTCTCATCCTCTGTGCGCGATGTCCTGGACATGGTTGGATTCACAGTTTTGTTCAGTATCTACAGATCACTGGACGACGCCAAACGGACACTAGATCGGGTCGATTGACCCGTATCCTGGTCCCGTTCTTTCAGTGTCCCGATGCTTACGCGATTCTCAGACCTAAACCTTAGTGGCATCGTACGGGCATCGTCAGACCTCTGAGGTGGTAAAACCTCGTTGCATGGCACTACCATAACTGAATCGGGCAACAGGATAGGTAGTAGTGATGCTCCACCACACGAAATAAATGCAGTGTGTCAAGAAATGTGAGATAATAGTAATTCGATTGTGATTGCCCTGATAAGGCTTTGACAAAAATGTTCATGTATGTATAATCGATGCGCTTAACGCTCCGCCATGGATGGTGACAGCGGGCGCCTGATGCGCTGAGCAGAAATTGAATCAGAATAAGAGGCTACTGTTAAGGCAGTAGCCTCTTCTGTCGCCTATCAACAGGTGATTACTCAAAAAAAGTGCAAACATGCCGACAATTAACCAGCTGATCCGTAAAGGTCGTAAGCCGAAGCCGACATATAGTAAGGCGCCGCAACTGCAATTCACCACCAATTCACTGGAAGGTGGCAAGCGCACGACACAACCGACTGGTGCACCTCAAAAACGTGGTGTATGCACGGTGGTGCGTACGGTGACGCCCAAGAAACCCAATTCGGCTCTTCGTAAGGTAGCCCGCGTGCGCCTGACGAATGGTGCGGAAGTGACCGCGTACATCCCTGGTGAAGGTCACAAGCTTCAAGAGCACTCAGTGGTTCTCGTACGTGGTGGACGTGTAAAAGACCTGCCGGGCGTTCGCTATCACATTGTTCGCGGCACGCTAGATGCTGACGGCGTGGAGAAGCGCAGCCAGGGACGGTCGAAGTATGGTGTGAAGCGAGCTAAAAAGAGCGCTGAAAAGAAATAGGTCCGGAGTATCGCATCCCAATGCAGGTACCTCGGGCAGAAGAACTGCCGAATGAGGTAACCCAGATTGACAACGAAGAAGTTTGTTAGCGGTATGCGTAAGCGACCATGACGAGGAAGTGACATGCCAAGACGATCTCGACCGGCTAAGCGAGAAGTGGAACCTGACCTGAAATACAACAGTCAGGTAGTGCAGCGGCTGATCAATCGCATGATGCACAGAGGCAAAAAAAGCACTGCGCAGCGTGTGGTGTACAAAGCGTTCGATATGGTAAATGATCGTGCGCAAAAGCCTCCCTTACAGGTATTTGAGGAGGCCATGACCAATCTCAAGCCCGCGATTGAGGTCAAACCGCGGCGGGTAGGCGGTGCCACGCTACAGGTTCCGGTGGAAGTCAACCCCTTCCGCCAGGAGAGTCTGGCGATGCGTTGGCTGATTGGTGAGGCACGCAAGCGGTCAGGGAAGTCGATGGCGGAGAAATTGGCTGCTGAATTGATCGATGCATCCACCAATAACGGTGCAGCGGTCAAGCGGCGTGAGGAAACGCACAAAATGGCGGAAGCCAACCGGGCTTTCGCGCACTTTAGGTGGTAAATGAACGTAAGGGTCGGGTAATCGATTAGGTTGCCTTGCCGGTGATTGTAGTAGAGATGCCAAAGGAATATCCAATCGAAAAGTTGAGGAACATCGGGGTCATTGCCCACATTGATGCAGGCAAGACGACCACATCCGAGCGTATCCTCTACTACACGGGACGCACCTATAAAATTGGTGAGGTGCACGAAGGTGCAGCCACTATGGACTATATGGTGCAAGAGCAGGAGCGTGGCATCACCATCACGGCTGCGGCAACCACCTGTTACTGGCGCGACATTCAAGTAAACCTGATCGATACTCCCGGTCACATAGATTTCACGGTTGAGGTACAACGAAGCCTGCGTGTCCTCGATGGTGGTGTGGTCGTGTTTGATGCGGTTTCTGGAGTAGAGCCACAATCTGAAACCGTGTGGAGGCAGGCTGATAAATTCGGTGTTCCGCGCGTCTGCTTTGTTAACAAAATGGATCGCATCGGGGCAAACCTCGACCGTACCGTAGAGATGATCAAAGATCGATTAGCTGCGAAACCACTTGTCATGAACCTGCCAGTGGGCATGGAGAGTGACTTCAGCGGTGTCATCGATCTCATGACCATGGAATATGTCACCTTCAGCGGTGACAAAGGTGAGACGGTTAATCGTGAGCCCATCCCCGCCAGTTATGTGGAAGTGGCCACACAAGCCCGCGAGAAGATGATTGAGATTGCAGCGGAAGCAGATGATGCCTTGCTCGAGAAATATCTGGCTGGCGAAACGCCTGAAATCGACGAGCTGAAGGCAACAATTCGCAAGGGTACTATTTCTCAGACGTTCTTCCCTGTTTTTTGTGGCTCAGCGCTTCGGAACAAGGGTGTACAGCTTGTTTTGGATGCAGTGGCTGATTATTTACCCTCCCCACTCGATGTAGCCGCAGTTGAAGGCGTCAATCCCAAGACGGATGAGATAGTGGTACGCCACGCCGATATTAAGGAACCATTCTCAGCGCTGGTTTTTAAGGTGATCAACGATCCGACTGGCATGGGCAAGATGGCCTTTTTCCGCGTATATTCAGGACAGATTAATCAAGGCGACACCGTTCTGAATCCCGGAAAGGGACGCCAGGAGCGCATGGCTCGTCTGTATCGCATGCACGCCAACAAGCGAGAAGCGATCACTGAAGTTAGTGCAGGCAACATTGGCGTGAGCCTGGGTTTGAAGGAATCCACAACCGGCGACACCTTATGCAATCCGCGGCACCCGGTATTGCTGGAGAGCATTACCTTCCCAGAACCTGTGGTGAAGTTGGCCATCGAGCCGAAGACTGTCACCGATCAAGACAGGTTGGGTCGTGCACTCCGTGCCCTGAGCGATGAAGATCCAACACTGCATGTTGCATCCGATGAGGAAACGGGGCAAACCACCCTCGCTGGAATGGGCGAGTTGCATCTGGACGTGATCGTGGACCGTATGAAGCGGGAATACGGCGTCGAGGTGCGCGTGGGTAAACCCAGTGTGGCCTACCGTGAAACCATCACTCGCCCGGCCAAGGCACGTCATCGATTTGTTCGGCAGTCTGGCGGCAAAGGTCAGTACGGCGATGTTGAAATCGAGGTTGAGCCAGCTGGCAAAGGGCAGGGGTTTGTATTCGAAAATGAGATAGTCGGCGGAGCGATTCCCAGGGAGTTCATTCCGGCTGTTGAAAAGGGCATCCGGGAGACCCTGGAAAGCGGGATTATCGCCGGTTATCCAATGGTCGACGTCAAGGCACGCCTGGTGGATGGCTCGTATCACGAAGTGGATTCATCGGAAATGGCGTTCAAGATCGCGGGTTCCATGGCGATTAAGGACGCCGTGGCTAAAGCCGGCGGTGTAATTCTGGAACCGGTGATGAAGGTCGAGGTCGTCATCCCTGAAGAATATACGGGTGTGGTGGTGGGCGATCTGAACGCGCGTCGCGGCATGATTGAGGGGTTGGAGCAGCGCGGCACAACGCAGGCTGTGCGGGCTCATGTGCCTCTTTCAGAAATGTTTGGTTACGCCACTGATTTGCGTGGCATGACGCAAGGTCGCGGCAGCTTTGTGATGGAATTTGCTTATTACTCAGAATTGCCAGGTAGTCTGGTCGATGAGCTGCTGCACGGCAAGAGCCTTGCGCAGGAAGGTAAACGGTAACAGGACAAATCGTTGAGGGATAGGGCTGGGTGCCCTGCACCTCGTGCATCAGGAAAAACGGAGACGGAAGGAATGGGCAAGGAGCGATACGTCAGGACGAAGCCGCACGTGAACGTGGGGACGATAGGGCACATAGACCATGGGAAGACGACGCTAACCGCGGCGATCACGAAGGTGTTGG
>JAJYKL010000050.1 GCA_021788625.1 Chloroflexota bacterium | reverse complement strand
ATATAATATATATATATATATAATATATATATTTATTATTTAATATTAACTAATTTATTGAGATGATCCATGTTGGCCCCAGCCCCAGCACCCCCTATCGCGCTACCCCCCTCCTCTAAAACCTGTCATACCTGTCATACCTGTCATTCAATATCCCATTGCCCGGCCAGCATGACGTTCCCATGTGGGAGCAGCCCGGTGTGTCACCGCTGACAGGCTGTCAGGCAGTATATTTCTTCTTGAGTTCTTCGCCTGCCGGATGGAAAGCATGACAGGCAGGTTGGACTCGGTGCTTTCTTCTCAGTCTCCGCCTCCAACGCGGCAGTACGATAATCGGCTCGGATATGAGGATGGCCGCATGACAATCGCAGCGGCCATGAAACAGCGCATGAAGACAATTGGTCTGATCGGTGGGATGAGCTGGGAGTCGTCGGCGGAGTATTACCGCCTGATCAATGAGGCGGTGCGCGAGCGGCTGGGCGGCCTGCACTCGGCGCAGAGCCTGATGTACTCGGTGGACTTCGCCGAGGTCGAACTGCTTCAGCACGACGGTCGCTGGGACGACGCGGCACTGATGATGGTGGAGGCAGCCAGCCGGCTACAATATGGAGGTGCGGACTTCATCGTGTTGTGCACCAACACGATGCACAAGCTGGCCAGCGCCATCGAGGCGGCCGTGCACATCCCGTTGCTGCATATCGCCGATGCCACAGCCGAGCGCATAAAGGCGCTCGGTCTGCATACCGTGGGATTGCTGGGCACGCGCTTCACCATGGAGGAAGATTTCTACTCGGGCCGTCTGGTTGACCACTACGGCCTGCGCGTGCTGGTACCCCCGGCCAGTGATCGCGAAGTCGTGCATCGTGTGATCTACGACGAGCTTTGCCTGGGTCAAATCGTGCCACAATCGAAGTCGCGCTACGTGGACATCATGCGCGGGCTGGTCCGGCAGGGCGCCGAAGGGATCATCCTGGGCTGCACGGAGGTTGGCCTGCTTGTGCACGATGGTGATAGCACCGTGCCCCTCTTTGACACGACCCGCATCCATGCCGAGGTGGCGGTGGAACGGGCTCTCTCATAAAAATGCTGCCGTTATGAATAAACCTTGATGACTATGACCAACATCCAGTTCGGCTTCTGCCTGCCCATCTTCGCCCAACCTGGCGCGCAACTGTTCCGCACCCCAAACTTCGACGCGCTCGACCCGGCTGCTGCGCTGCGCCTGGGCCATCTGGCCGAGGAACTCGGCTACGACTCGCTGTGGGTGGCCGACCACCTGATGCTCGGTAAGGACCAGGCCATCCTGGAAGGCTGGACCACCCTGTGCGCTCTGGCCGGCGCGACATCGCGCGCGCGATTGGGTGTGATCCACTACAACAACGCCCTGCGCCACCCGGCGCTCACAGCCAAGATGGTCGCCACGCTGGACCAGCTTACCGGCGGCCGGGTGATCCACTTCGTGGACTATGGCAACCGCCCCTATGAATACCTGGCCTATGGGCTGCACGCGGACGACCCGCGTCCTGAGCGCATCGCTCAAATGTGTGAGGGACTGGACCTGACGCTGGCGCTGTGGACGTCTGACGCACCGGTGACCTTCGATGGCCGTTACTATCAATTACGCGCTGCGATGTGCCGGCCCCAGCCATTCCAGCAGCCGCATCCGCCCATCTGGATCGGTGAAGCTCATCCTGAAATTCTCGATGCGACGGCGAAGTATGCCCAGGGGTGGAATACCACCCCTGTATCAGTGGACCAGTTGCGCGAGCGGCTCCTTGCGCTGCGCCAGGCGTGCGAGCGGCTGGGACGCGATTTCGACAGCCTCGAAAAGAGTCTGGAAATCCAGTTGCTCGTGGCGCCCGACCAGGAATCACTGCGAGTTAGCCTGCGCCGCATGCTGGATCGTGCACCCGCCGAAACAGCCGATCCAGGTGTGCGGGCGTTCGTGGCAGGCCAGACGGATGAACTGCCCACGACGCTCTCGCAATACTGGATTGCCGGCACACCCGCTCAGGCCGCCGCGCGCGTGCGGGCTTATGTGAATGAAGGCATCGGGCATTTCCTGCTCTGGTGCGTGGACGCACCGGATGAGACCAGCCTGCGCCTCTTCGCCCGGCAGGTCATGCCAGAATTCAAGAGCCATTCGCCGCGGTTGAGCGCCGATTGATCAATAACGGTAGTGGATCTGTCGGCCTTGTCCGCAGCGAAACTACCCCAGGTGGACCCATGAAGATCGAATCGGTTGACTTCTTCTATCTCGCGATCCCCGAGGTGAAAGACATCGGCGACGGCAGCCAGGACGCGCTGCTGGTGCGCGTGCGTGCTGGTGGGCTGGAAGGCTGGGGCGAGTGCGAGGCCGCTCCGCTCCCGAGTATCGCCGCCTATGTATGCCCTATGTCGCATAGCGCGTGCAAGCCTGTGAGCGCGTCTGTCTTGGGCCAGGAGCTAAACAACCTTTCCGATATCACCCGTATAAACCAGCTCGTACGGCGCAATAGCTTCGACCTGCTGCAGGCTGACCACACGCTCTCGGGTATTGATGTGGCTCTGTGGGATCTGATGGGCAGGCGTCTTGGTGAGCCCGTGTACCGGCTGCTGGGCTACAAGCGCGCCTTCCCGAAGACCGCCTATGCTTCAAGCCTGTTCGGCAATACGCCCCAGGAGACCTTCGACAAGGCCCGGCGTGTGCGGCAGGCAGGCTACCGCGCCGCCAAGTTTGGCTGGGGGGCGTTCGGGCTGGGCTCCGTGACCGACGACGAGGCGCACGTGCGCGCCGCGCGCGAAGGGCTGAGCCATGATGTGACGCTCCTGGTGGACGCTGGCACGGTGTGGGGCGATGACGTAGCCGCGGCCGAGGCGCGCCTGCCGGTGCTGGCCGAGTGTCGCGTGGGATGGCTGGAGGAGCCGTTTGTTTCCGGCGCGCTGGATGCCTACGCGGCGCTGGCGCAAGCAGCCCGTGCACGCGGCGGATTCGAGGTGAAACTGGCTGGCGGCGAGGGCGCGCACGATGCCTATATGGCGCGCCACTTGATCGAACACGGCGGTATTCGCTTCGTCCAGATCGACACGGGTCGTGTGGGCGGCATCACCACAGCCTTCGACGTGGCGCAGTATGCTCATGGGAAGGGCGTCGCCTTCGTAAACCACACCTTCACCACGCCGCTCGCATTAAGCGCATCGCTGCAGCCGTACGCGGGGATCGAGTCTGATACGCTGTGCGAGTACCCGGTGGAGGCGAGTGAGCTGGCAGCCGACTTCACACACGAGAAGCTGCCCGTCGACGGCGAGGGCCGCGTACGCCTGCCCGACGCCCCCGGCCTGGGTATGACTCCGCACAGCGCAGCGTTACGTCGCTACCTGGTGCCTGTGGAAATCAGGGTGCACGATCAGGTCGTGTATCGCACACCGGAGATTGGAGATTAATGTGGCTTGCGATGGAGCGCAAGGAATTGGGTATTTATTCGTGTGTTGTGGATTTGCGCTTCCGCGCTCGCTCCAGCAGCTCGGCGTCTCGCGCGCGGATGACTTCTGCGGCGCTCTTTTTTGACCAGTCGTAGAAGCCGCGACCAGTCCTAGCGCCCAGGTCGCCTCGTGCGACGCGCTCCTTCAGTACAGCGTTTGGCCCGGTTTGCACGTCCAGGTCTTCCAGCAGGTAGCTGTGCAGGTACTGCACCAGGTCCAGCCCCACCAGGTCCATATGTTCGAAGATGCCCAGCACCGGCGTGCGCGCGCCGAAGCTGGTCTTCAGTGCCTCGTCAACCTCTTCTGGCGTGGCGATGCCCTGCTCCACGATGGCTAGCGCCTCGCGCCAGAGAGCATGTTGCAGCCGGTTGCCGATGAAGCCGACGCAGTCTTTACGCACCAGCACTGGCGCGTGCCCGGTGGTTCTCAGGAACGCGGTCAAAACCTCCGTCACCTCCAGTGATGTACGCGGGCCGGGCGCCACCTCCACCAGCGGCAGCAGGTGCGGTGGGTTCCAGTAGTGCGCCACGATCACGCGCTCGGGGTGCTGCGTGAGCGCTCCCAGGTCGGCCGCGCGTAACCCACTGGTGGTGCTGGCCAGGATTGTCTCCGCGCCGCACACCGGCTCCAGGTCGGCGAAGAGGTGCTGCTTGAGTGCCAGGTCTTCGCTCACAGCCTCCACCACCAGGTCTGCGCCTCTGGCGCCAGCCAGTCCATCATGGCGCAGGCTCAGGCGCCCCAGGATCGGTTCAATTTCGTCTGCACGCACGAGGTCGTATTCGCTCATCGCACGCAGGTTGGCGCGCATCTTCTCGCGCGCCAGCTCCAGGTTAGCCTCTGAGCGAGACAGAAGCGCCGTCTCATAACCGGCCGTCGCACACGTCTGGGCGATGCCCGGCCCCATCTGGCCGGTGCCCACCACGGCGACGCGCTGGATTCGAACAGGTGGCATGTCGGGATTATAACTGGCTGTATGGGCCAAACGATCGACACGCGGCGCATCGCCATCTTCCTCCTCTTCGCTTTCGCAATCGCCTGGGTGACCGGACTGGTGATTTTCCTCACCGGCGGGCTGGCCAACAACCCGCTGGCCATCCCACTCCTCGCAACAACTTACATGGGCGCCCCGGCCCTCTCACATCTACTCACTCGTCTGCTGACGCGTGAAGGCTGGCACGACCTGTTCCTGCGACCCAGATTGCGGCGCGGTTGGACTTATTGGTTGCTGTGCTGGATTGCGCCTGGCATGCTCACCGTGCTGGGCGCTGCCCTCTTCTTCCTTGTTCTGCCGCAGTATTACGACCCGGCACTTGGGAACGTCCGTAAGTTGCTACAGCAGGCTGCGTCCCAGACCGGGCAGGCAGGTTCCGTTGCGAGCGTCAGCCCCTGGACGATTGTCGTGGCGCAAACGGTACAGGCGATCCTGATCGCTCCGGTCCTGAACGGCCTGCCCACATTGGGCGAGGAGTTCGGCTGGCGCGCCTACCTTCTGCCCCGACTGATGCCGCTGGGTGGTCGCAAGGCGATGCTCATCTCAGGTGTGATCTGGGGTGTGTGGCACTGGCCCGTCATCGCCATGGGACACAACTACGGCCTGTCCTACCCCGGTTACCCGTGGTCAGGTATGCTGATGATGGTGTGGTTTACCCTTATCGCGGGCACTTTTCTGGGATGGGCAACACTACGCGGCGGGAGCGTCTGGCCGGCCGTTATCGGCCATGGGGCCATCAACGGCATCGCAGCGTTAGGCATCCTGCTGCAGCATGGACAGCCCAATCCTCTCCTTGGCCCCACGCCTGTCGGCCTGGTCGGCTCGCTGGGCTTTGCAGTGGTAGCGCTGGTCATCTTTACCAGCCCTCGAGCATTGCGCCTGACGATGCCGGCCTAATCATAGTCAACACAGGCCGGTCTTATTCACATGATGTACCACGATGAATGGTTGCAGGACGGCGCAGAATTCACGGGCATCGAAATATGGCGGTAAAGTACACTCATTTCAGTCGGCCATAGTTCCAGTGAGTTAAGGAGAGACATCGATGAAAGCAGATCACACTCCTCTGCGGCACGCCATACTCTGGGTTGCCTTGCTGGTGTTCGCGTGTCTGGCTGCACGACTCTGGTTCGCAACGCCTGCCCGCGCCGGCGGCGTGGTTGGCAACGGCACGCCGGCTAGCTGTACCTCGTCGGCACTCGATACCGCGCTGGCCAACGGCGATGATGTTACGTTCAGCTGCGGCAGCGCGCCATACACGATCGTTCTGACGCAATCGTTGACCATCCTCTATCCCTCATCCATCCAGGGTAGTGGGCTCATCACGTTAAGTGGAGATAATTCAAGGCCTCTAATCCAGATCTACCCTGGCACTTCCTTGACTCTCACAGGTTTGACGCTGGCTCAGGGGTACGGGACATTCGGCGCGATCTACAACAGCAGTGGCAGTACGCTGGTAATCAGCGGCAGTCAGATTATAGAAAACGCAGCCACCAACAATGGTGGCGCGATCGATAATGAACAGGGCGTTGTGACCATAACCAACAGCACTATTGCTATCAATACTGCCACCTACAACGGAGGTGGTATTTACAGCTCCGGTGGCATGCTCGCCATCGCCGGAAGTCAGGTTATAAGCAATTCAGCCAGCTCCAACGGTGGCGCTCTCTACCTGAGTGGAAATGCATGGGTCCAGACCAGCCACTTTGAAGGTAATATGGTCACCGGCAGAGGGGGAGGCATATTCACTCTGAACACGGCTCAGTTGACTATTGGCGATAGTCAGATCGTCAGCAATACCGCTAGTTCGGGTGGAGGGATCTGCAACAACGGAAACATGAACATTGGCAGCTCAACGCTGAGCTACAACACGACGCCAGGAGGGGTCTACGGCGGAGGACTGTTAAATAATGGTCCAGTGAACATATCTGGCACCCTCATTTATGGAAACGTGGCAGATAACCCTGGTGGCGGCATTTACAATCTTTCCTCCGGTGCCTTGCATATCGAGCAAAGTACCGTTGCGGCCAATGTTGGGACGCAAGGGGGTGCGATCTATAACGAGAGCTCTGCCGCATCATTAGTCAACGTGACCCTTAGCGGGAACGTCGCCATTTCGATTTCGACATTGGACGGCCAGGGCGGCGGTGTTTACAACACGGGCTCCCTCTACCTGACCGACACCGATGTGATCCGCAACAGCGCAGAGATAAGCGGGGGCGGCATCTGGAACGACTCTCTGGGCGCAGTGACGCTTGTCAACACCATCGTGGCCTACAGCCCGGCAGGAAATAACTGCGTGGGCGTTATTACATCTGGCGGCTTCAACATCTCCAGCGACGCCACCTGCGCGCTCGACGCCATGCACGACCTGACGGATACCGACCCGCTGCTCAGTCCGCTGGGCGACCATCGCGGCCTCACGCCGACACACCTGCCCTGGCCTGGCAGTCCCGCCATTGATTTTGGCACATGCCTGCTGGATGTGCCCACCGATCAACGCGGCGTGACGCGCCCACAGGGGAATCATTGCGACGTGGGGTCGGTGGAGGTGAGTAGGCTCGATGTCCCAGGGGTCTTTGTGCCGCTGGTGGTCCGTTAGCGGTATGCAGAGGGCGCCTCTCGCTGGTGTACGCCAGGGTGGCATGGCCTTCGGCGGGGGTTATACTATCGCGCGTCTGCCGCTGATGTATGCCGTGGTTAAGATATGAGTCATATTCGCAAGATTTTCCGGTTTGTAAAGCCTTATTGGAAGCCCGCCATTCTTGCCCTCGTCCTGCTCTCCACGCTGGTGATTTTCGATCTGTCCATCCCCCGCCTCATCGAGCGTGTCATCGACCAGGGCATCAACCAGCACAACATGCAGGTGGTCATCTCGACCTCCGCGCTGATGATCGGCCTGTCGTTGCTCAGCCTGCTCATTGCACTGGGCAACAACCTCTACTCCGTGCGGGTGGGTGAATCCGTGGCGCGCGACCTGCGTGAGGCGCTGTTCCTGAAGATTGAGACGTACTCCTATGGCAACCTGGACCGGCAGAAAACCGGCCAACTGGTGGTGCGTCTGAGTAGCGATGTCATCGCGATCCGTAACGTGGTGCAGACCACGCTGCGCATCGGCACGCGCGGGCCACTGCTGATGATCGGCAGCCTGATCCTGATGATCAACACCAGCCCCCACCTGGCGCTCACCATGCTCCCGCTGCTGGTGGTCGCCTCCATCCTCATCGTCTTTTTCATCTCCCGCATGGAGCCGCTCTTTCTGAGCGTGCAGCAGAAGCTGGACCGCCTGAATACCGTGTTGCAGGAGAATATCGCCGGCGTGCGGCTGGTGAAGTCGTTCGTGCGCGCTGATTTCGAGGACGAGCGCTTCGAGGAGGCCAATGAAAACCTCACCCAGCACTATATCCGGGTCATGCGCTTCATGTCGTCCAACGGCCCCGTGTTAACGATGTGCATCAATATCGGCATGGTGCTGGTGATCTACGCCGGGGGCCTGCAATCCATCAATGGGCAGATGACGATCGGGCAGATTGTAGCTTTCACCAATTACCTGCTCACTACCATGTCGCCGCTCATCATGTTGACCATGCTCTCCAACACCTGGGCACAGGCCATCGCCTCCGCGCGCCGGGTGGATGAGATCTTCGAGACGGTGCCTGAGGTGCAGGATGCGCCCAACGCCGTAGCTCTGTCCACCGCACGGGACCCCGAGCGCGGCGAAGTGGTCTTCGAGAACGTCTCCTTCAGCTACAGCGGCGACCACAGCGCGGCGGTGTTGGAGGGCATCAACCTGACGGCCAAGCCTGGCCAGACGGTAGCCATCCTGGGCGCCACGGGTGCTGGCAAATCCACTCTGATCGACCTGATCCCGCGCTTCTACGACGTCACCGGCGGCCGCATCCTGTTCGACGGCACGGACATCCGCAAGATCAAGCAGGAGTCGCTCCTGGCGCAGGTGGGCATCGTACCGCAGGAGTCGGTGCTGTTCTCCGGCACCGTGCGCGACAACATCCGCTATGGCCGGCCTGAGGCGACTGACGACGAGGTAATCGCCGCGGCCCAGGCAGCCCAGGCGCACAGCTTCATCATGGCGATGCCGCAAGGTTACGACACGCACGTGGAACAGCGCGGCGCCAACTTCTCTGGCGGGCAGAAGCAGCGCCTTGCCATTGCGCGCGCGCTCCTCATGCGCCCGCGCATCCTGATCCTGGACGACAGCACCAGCTCGGTGGATGTGGAGACCGAGACGCTGATCCAGGACGCACTGGAAGAGCTGATGCACCACAGCACCAGCTTTGTCGTCGCGCAGCGCATCAGCACGGTGCTCAAGGCTGACAAGATCGTGGTCATCGACAAGGGCCACATCGCGGCGCAGGGCACGCACAGGGAGCTGATGCAAGGAAGCCCCATCTATCGCGAGATTTACGACTCGCAGCTCGGCTCCGGGGTGCACCTGGACGAGCCGCTAACAGCCGGCTCCGTAACCACAGGCTTGACGTCCACCGGGGAGGTGCAGCCATGACGGAGAGTGCCTCCGGCGGGCGCACCGACCACCCCGACACCAGCAGCGTGCGCGCTGTCATGGGGCGCGGCCCGCGTAGCAGTGGCCCTATCGAGAAGGCAAAGAATCCGCGCGGGACGCTGGTGCGCCTGTTGACATACTTTGGCGGCTTCAAGATCGGCCTGATTTTCATCCTTATCTGCGTCGTGATCTACACTCTGCTGGGCCTGGCCGGCCCTTACCTGATGGGCCGCGCCATCGACCAGTTCATCTCCAAACGACAGGTGCAGGGGCTGGCGCAAATCGCCCTGCTGATGCTGGCCGCCTACGCATTGAGCAACCTGTTCCAGACCATTTCAAACTGGGTGATGGCCAACATCTCGCAGCGGGCGCTCCAGCAGGCCCGGCGAGACCTGTTCCAGCACCTGCAAATGCTGCCGCTGGCGTTCTTCGACCGCAACCCGGCGGGCGAGTTGATGAGCCGCCTGACCAACGACATTGACGCGATCAACCAGGCTGTCAGCCAGAATGTTACATCGCTGTTCGCCAGCGTCCTGTCGATGGTCGGCATCCTGGTGACCATGTTCGTGCTGGACCGCTGGCTGGCTCTGGCCACGCTGCTGGTGGTGCCGATCCTGGTGTGGTTCACCCAGTTCGTCGCCCGCTACACCCGCAAGGGATTCCAGCGCCTGCAGTTGCACCTGGGCGAGCTGAACGGCGTGATGGAGGAGTCGATCAGCGGGCAGAAGGTGATAAACGCCTTCCGCCGTAACGAGTCGGTCATCGCAGCATTCCGCCAGCGCAATCAGGAGGTGTATGAGGCGGGCCTCTATGCCAACACCTACGCCTTCATGTTGATGCCGCTGACCAACGTGCTGGGCAACTTCTTCGTGATCGTGCTGGCCGGGCTGGGTGGAATCCTGGCTCTGCAGGGGCTGGTGAGCGTGGGCACCATCGCCACGTTCATCAGCTACGGTCAAAACTTCATCAACCCGGTGCGCCAGATCTCCAACCTGTACAACACCATCCAGGCCGCGCTGGCTGGCGCCGAGCGCGTGTTCGAGATTCTCGACACATCGCCCGAAGCGCAGGACGCACCGAACGCCCTCTCGATGCAAAAGGTGGCCGGTGAGGTGGAATTTGACCACGTCAGGTTCCAGTACCGCCAGGGCGTGCCGGTCATCAAGGACATGACTCTGCAGGCCCCCGCCGGCCGCATGATCGCGCTGGTCGGCCCGACGGGTGCTGGCAAGACCACCATCATCAACCTGCTGACTCGCTTCTACGAGATCGACGACGGCAGCATCTGCGTCGATAACCACGACATCCGCACGGTGCGCAAGGCCGACCTGCGCCGCAAGCTGGGCCTGGTGTTGCAGGACACGTTCCTGTTCTCAGCCACGGTGATGGAGAACATCCGTTATGGCCGGTTGGACGCCTCGGACGACGAGGTGATCGCAGCGGCGCAGATGGCCGACGCCGACCACTTCATCCGCCAGTTGCCCGAAGGCTACCAGACCATGCTCTCGGAGCGCGCCAACAACCTGAGCCAGGGGCAGCGCCAGTTGCTTTCCATCGCGCGCGCCATCCTGGCTGACCCGGCCATCCTGATCCTGGACGAGGCGACGAGTTCGGTGGACACGCGCACCGAGGCGCGCATCCAGCGCGCCCTGCTGCGCCTGATGCAGGGACGCACGTCCTTCGTCATCGCCCACCGTCTCAGCACCATCCGCGACGCCGACAACGTGGTGGTGATCGACCACGGCGAGATCGTGGAGCAGGGCTCGCACCAGGAGCTGCTGGATAAGCGCGGCTTCTATCACCATCTCTATGTAAGCCAGTTCAAGGGGCAGGAGATCTAGCCAGGGCGTGGCTGTGGTCCCTCCCTGATTACTGCGGGGGGAAGGGTCGAAGCCATCCCCGCAGATTGTCATCACGAGCCGCGCTCCACCCCCCACATCCCTCGGGAAGGTGTAGCCTGTGTCATGAGCAAGCGATAGCCAGCTCGAGGGTGATCGCTCGCGCCTGGCAGTTGAGCGAACTGCCCACTTCCCTTTCGCGTACTCCTGTCATCTGCATTGCCCTGACGTGGCTCATTCCCGTATTCCACTCTTGACAGCCCCACTCTGCGGGGTTATAACTCACCCCGCAGTAAAAACGAATAGCGCTTGTTAGGTGAGGCTCCTGGTCGAACACAGGCTACTGCCCCCAAAGGTCGAGAGACGCCAAGGGGTAGGACAGGCAAGGCCGGATTAAGGCTGTGCCCGAAGTAGCTGATTCTGATCCCGAGTTTGAGCGCCAAAACGCTCCGCGGAATCTACGTCCCCCAGTGCCAAAACTCAACGAGGAGTGGCATGCATGCCACGGCGCCTGGGTGTACCATGCGCCGCGAGTGATGCACTATGCAACAGCTCCCCGAGGAGCTGTTTTTCTTTTCCTGGCAAGCCACAAGACCGTGAAGCGGCATGGTTTTTGTAAACCCGTTGTCCTTCGACACGCTCAGGTTGATCATGAGGAGCCTGCCGAACCGTGCCAATCCAATTCCGGCAGAGGAGGTGAACTTCTCCGTATATGGACGATTCGCATAAACACAGACCGTGTGAACAGCATACACAACAGTTGAGTGTCGAAAAAATGGAGTCGCTAGACGACCCCTTACGTTTGAAGACGATGGAAGGGCAACCGCCCAGCTGGGGAGGTTTCACCATGCCGGACCTTACGTAGGGTCCTGCCCCAGGATACCCAGTCCGCCTCAGTCAGGTGGAGCCCTTTCATCACCCGATCTGATTTCAGGGAGGTGATGCAATGGGACTGCAAACCGCGCTGGCGGATCGCATCCGCCGTGTTGAGGCGCTACGCTACGGCGGCCAGCGCTTCTCGAAGCCACTCGTCGATGCCGCCTGCACCGGCGTGCCGGCTGTGTTGCAACAACTGAACTCCCGTCCAGACGGCCTGACTGAGGCTGAAGTGGAGGCCCGTCTGAAGCAGTATGGCGCCAACGAAGTCGCGCGCGAAAAACGCCCGTCTGCGCTGGCGCGCTGGGTGGATAACGTCAGGAATCCGCTGGTTATCTTGCTGCTGGTACTGGCTTTCGTTTCGTATCTCACCGGCGACGTGCGGGCGACGACCGTGATGATCGTGATGGTCGTGCTGGGGGTGGTGCTGCGCTACGTTCAGGAGATGCGCGCCGACGACTCGGCGGAGAAGCTGCGGGCCATGGTGAAAACCACTGCGACGGTCCTGCGTGGGGGGGTGCGCTTCGACGTGCCGATGCGCGAGCTGGTACCCGGCGATGTGGTGTTACTGGCCGCTGGTGATTTGGTGCCTGCCGACCTACGTGTGCTGTCGGCCAAGGACCTGTTTCTGAACCAGGCGGCGCTGACTGGCGAATCCATGCCCGTGGAGAAGACAGCCTCTACCGTTCCCACGAACCGGGGTGGCCCGCTCGATCTGCCCAACATCTGCTTCATGGGCTCCAATGTGGAGAGCGGCTCGGCGCTGGCCGTGGCGATACAGACTGGCGGCAGCACTTACTTTGGGTCGCTGGCTTCCAGCATCACCGGACCACGCCAACTCACCAGCTTCGATAGAGGCATCAATGGCTTCACCTGGTTGATGATCGGCTTCATGGCGATCATGGTCCCGGCCGTGTTCCTGATCAACGGCCTGACCAAGGGCAACTGGGTGGAAGCATTCCTGTTTGGCCTGGCAGTCGCCGTGGGACTGACGCCCGAGATGCTGCCGATGATCGTGACCGTGAACCTGTCGAAGGGGGCGCTGGCCATGTCGCGCAAGAAGGTTATTGTCAAGCGCTTGAACGCCATTCAGAATTTCGGAGCGATGGATGTGTTATGCACCGACAAAACCGGCACCATTACGGAGGGACGTATTGTTCTGGAGAAGCACATGGACGTGTCAGGTCACGCCAGCGACCGCATCCTGCATTACGCCTACCTCAACAGCTTCTACCAGACGGGCCTGAAAAACCTGCTGGACGTGGCCGTGCTGGACTATTCGGCTGTACCCCGCAGCACCGCCTTGCGCGAGCCGATGGTGCAGGCCGGTGACTTCCGCAAGGTGGACGAGATCCCGTTCGACTTCAATCGCAAGCGCATGTCGGTGGTCGTCGCCGATGGCACAGGCCGCATCATCCTGATTTGCAAAGGCGCCGTGGAGGAGATCTTCACCATCTGTTCGCAGGTGGAGGTAAAAGGCGAGGTGCTGCCGCGCGTGCCGGAATATGACGCAAAGCGCCGGCAGCTCGTCGACCGGTTGAGCCAGGAAGGATTCCGTGTCATTGCCCTGGCGTATCGGGAGATGCCCAGTGGCGTCGAGCGATCGTTCTCCAGCCGCGACGAGACCAACATGGTTTTGCTCGGTTTCCTGGCCTTCCTGGATCCACCGAAGGCTTCCGCGACGGAGGCGCTGCAAAAGCTGCGCCAGAACAACGTACAAGTGCGCATTCTCACCGGCGACAACGAGGTCGTTACCAACACGATCTGCCAGCAGGTGGGTCTGCCTGTGCAGGGCGTCCTGCTGGGGCCGGCTATTGAGGAAATGACTGATGGCCAACTGGCTCAGGCAGCCGCGGAGGTCACCGTGTTCGCCCGGCTCTCGCCCGTGCACAAGAAGCGCATCATCACCGCATTGCAGCAGCAAGGCCATGTGGTCGGCTTCATGGGAGATGGCATCAACGACGCTCCCGCGTTAAAGGCCGCCGATGTGGGCATCTCGGTGGATAGCGCCGTGGATGTGGCGAAGGAGTCTTCGGACATCATCCTTCTGGAGACAAGCCTGCGGGTGCTGGAGGAGGGCGTGCTCGAGGGCCGCAAGGTGTTCGGCAATATCATCAAGTATATTAAAATGGCGGCCAGCTCCAACTTCGGCAACATGTTCAGTGTGGTGGGAGCCAGCGTCCTGCTGCCCTTCCTGCCTATGCTGCCCATTCAGGTGCTCACCAACAATCTGTTGTACGACTTCTCGCAGACCGGCATCCCGACCGATACGGTGGACGCGGAGTGGCTGGCCAGGCCACGCAAGTGGGCGTTGGGCGAAATCCGCCGCTACATCATCCTGATTGGCCCGGTCAGCTCCATTTTCGACTATCTGACTTACTTCGTCATGCTCTACGTGTTCAATGCCTGGGCCAATCCGGCGCTGTTCCATACTGGCTGGTTCGTGGAATCCCTGCTGACCCAGACGCTGATTATCCATGTCATCCGCACGAACAAAATCCCATTCATTCAGAGCCGGGCCAGCAAAACCCTGATCCTGACGTCGCTCCTGATCGTCGCCCTCGGCGTCTGGCTGACGGTGTCGCCGCTGGCGGGCATGCTGGGCTTCGTGAGCCTGCCGGCGCTCTATTGGCCGATCCTGCTGGCCATGCTGGTGTGCTACGTCGGACTGACCCAGCTCGTGAAGACCTGGTTCGTCCGCCGTTATGGAGATTAGGACAAACGACGAAAGTTGCCAAAATGGCAACTTTATGATGTCATCTGGTCGCGCATATCATCGGACAAGAGAAGTTGATAGCATTCTGGGAAAAACACCCTGACGCACGTGCACGTTTGCAGACGTGGTACCACGACATAGGATATGCCGAGCGGAAAAGCCCGGCGGACATCAAGGCGGTTTACCGCAACGCCAGCTTTGTAGCTAACAACCGTGTCGTGCTTAACATCCGGGGCTATCACTATCGGCTGCTGGTTCTGGGCGAGTACGTGAACAAGAGGGTGCGCATCAGGTTCTTCGGCACTCACGAGGAGTACGACACAGTCGACGCGAGCAAGATCTGAAACCCTAAGCCCATACTAAAGCTAAAAGGGGGACTGAAATGGATATTTAGCCTATTCGGACGCAGGCTGACTATGAGGCCGCGCTGAAGGAAATCGATGCGCTGTTCGACGCCAAGCCCGGCACGCCCGAATCCGATAGGCTGGACGTGCTGGTAATACTTGTCGAAGCATATGTGGCGGAGCACTTCCCGATCCCGGTACCGGATGTCTCGGTCGAGGTGCTCAAGTAGTACATGGAGAGCCGCGGGATCACCCGGTCAGCCCTCGCCCCCCTCATGGGGGGCAAGGAGCGGGTGTCGGACGTGCTCAACGGAAAGAGCGGCCTGTCGCTGGAGATGATCCGCCGTCTGCATGATCAACTGGGCATTCCGGCCGAGCTGTTGATCAAGCCAGTGACACGCAAAGTGATATCCACAAAGGCGACCTCCAGGAAGACGGTACAGCGCGACGAGCGGGCCGGCATGTCAGCAGCCTTGTAATTCACTGCGCGCCGCGCCGCAGCCGGTCGAGGATGGCCTCGCCCAGGCCGGCGCGCTCGACTTCGCTGACGAGGATCACGTCCACTTCGCTGGAATCCAGCGCGCGCAGACCGGCATACAGGTTGCGCGCGATCTCAGCCGTCGTGCCGCCCAGAATGAACTGCGGGTCCAGCCCGGCGCAGGCCTCCGCCTCTCCCGACTGGACCAGCAGCCCCACCCTGCGGCCCTGGTTGACCAGCGTCCGTCGCTCCTGCAGGAGCTGATCCAACCCCGCCACGATGTGCAACTCTGCCCGCGGCGCGTAGTGCTTGCTCAGCATGCCAGGCGAAGCCTGCGGCGCGCGCTCATCCTCTATTCGCCAATCCCTAACTTCCAATCCGCCGATCACCCGCTCAATCTCCTCCCGCGCCAGTCCCCCCGGCCGTAAAATGGCCGGCTCAGGCGCGGTCAGGTCCAGCACGGTGGACTCGACGCCGATGGCAGTCGGGCCGCCGTTGAGCACCACATCGATGCGCCCGTCCAGGTCGTCCAGCACGTGCCGCGCGGTGGTGGGGCTGACGTGGCCAAAGCGGTTCGCGCTGGGCGCGGCGATGGGCACGCCGCTGCGGCGGATGAGCTCCAGCGCCACCGGGTGGTCGGGCATGCGTACAGCCACCGTGTCCAGCCCGGCCGTGACATTGGTTGGGATGCGCCGTCCGCGCGGCAGCACCAGCGTCAGTGGCCCCGGCCAGAAGGCGCGCGTCAGCACCAGCGCACGCTGGTGCTGCTCCGGCGATAAGGCGCCAATCACCTGGTCGCCAGCCAGGGCCGCGGTGACATCACGCAGGTCATTCCTCTCAGGGGCGCAATGTACAATGAGCGGATCATTCAACGCACGTTGCTTGGCGATGAAGATCCGCGCCACCGCGGCAGCATCGGTTGCGTTCGCACCCAGACCATACACCGTCTCGGTGGGGAAGGCGACGAGCCCGCCCGCGCGAAGAACTCCGGCTGCGGTGGCGATGGCGGCGCCGCCACCGGTGCCTTCGCCATCGCGATCAGCCAGCGTACTATCCAGAATGAGGGTTCGAGTGGAACTCATCTTTGATTCGCATTACAATTGACAGTAGAACATCTGTCCTATGGAGTTCGACAAAAAGTCCGCCAATAAGTCAGCGTCCAAACGCAAATCCGGCCAGTCGGCTGGGCGACAGAAACCGGATGCCAACCAGCCGCTGCTGACGGCTGACCAATGGATCGACCTGCTCGGATATGTCCTCATCGCACTGGCAGGCCTGACCATTTTAAGCGCGCTCTCGCCAGGCGGCCAGAGCCCCCTTACCGATAGCTGGCTTACCCTGCTGAAACAGACTTTCGGCTGGGGCGTGATTGTCGCTCCGGTCTTCATGGTGCTGATCGGTCTGTACCTGTTGCTCCGCCGCTTTGGCGACCGTATTCCCCGCGTACCAGCCGGGCGCCTGGCAGGTATTGCGCTGGCTTATCTGAACGCTCTGACCACCCTGCAGGCCATCGGTGCGGCCTCTGTGCCCGATGCGCGCGCCTTGGTGGACCGGGGCGGTGGTGGCGGGTATATTGGCTTCGGGTTCCTCAACGCACTGACCGCGGCCGTGGGCAACGCCGGCACCCTCATCGTCCTGGTGGTGCTATGGATACTGGCCTTCATGCTCATCTCCAACCTGTCAGCAGCTCAGATCGTGGATGGCCTGCAGCGGCGTATGGCCGCTTTTCGGGCAGCGCGGGCGCTAGCAGCCGCGGAGCGCGCTCGCCAGCGTGCGGAACAGGCCGGTGGCGGCGAAGGAGCCGATGGCGTGATTGTGCCGCCCTACGACCGCGCGCGCTCCGGCGACGATCTGGTGATCCATGGCCTTAAGCCGAAGCACCCTGCGCCGCGCAGGAACATTCGTGCGCCGGCTTCCGGTGCCGCTGGCGATGAAACACAGAATGAGCTGACCCCCACACAAGCGCTCACCCCGCCGCAGGCAGCAGCCGCCCCCAACAGCCGCAGAAGCAACGCGCCATCGTCCACGACGCCTGTACCGGCTGGTTCTCAAAGCAGCAGCTCACAGCACCTGCCGCCGCCGCGCATCATTGGCGGCAGCGAACCGCTCAACACGGTGAATACGGCGGCAAGTTCAACCGCCGCCAGCTCCATCCAGTCGCCACCGCCGCCGGCCGAACCCGCGCAACCTGACATCACCTCGCGCTTCGATGCACCGCGTATATGGGTGCTGCCGGAGATCGATAAAATCCTGGACCCCGGCAACGACGCTGCCCTGAAGGAGGCGGATATCCGCAAGCGCGCGCAGGTCATCGAAGAAACGCTCAGTGCGTTCGGTGTGCCGGGACGGGTGGTGGAGGTGAATCGCGGACCGGTCATCACGCAGTTCGGCGTGGAACCGGGCTTCATCGAAATGAAGGGCGGCAAACAAATGAAAGTGAAGGTCGCTCGCATCGCCGCCCTGTCCGACGACCTGGCGCTGGCGCTTTCCGCTTCCCGCATCCGCGTCGAGGCGCCTGTCCCCGGCAAGAGCATCGTGGGCGTCGAAGTGCCCAACGGCGAGACATCACTCGTCTCGCTGCGCGACGTGATGGAGTCGGAGGAATTCGCGGAGTTGGGACGCAAGGCGACTCTACGATTGGGCCTCGGACAGGACGTAAGCGGGCACCCGGTGCTGGCCGATCTGACAGCCATGCCGCACCTGCTTATTGCGGGCACTACGGGCTCCGGTAAGAGCGTGTTGGTCAACTCCATCATTGCGGCGCTCCTCAGCTATAACTCGCCCGAGGACCTGCGTTTTCTGATGGTGGACCCCAAGCGGGTGGAATTAACCGGTTATAACGGCATCCCGCACCTGATTGCACCGGTGGTGGTGGATCTGGAGAAGGTTGTCGCGGTGCTCACCTGGGTGACGCGCGAGATGGAGAATCGCTATCGCACCTTTGCCCGGTATGGCGCGCGTAACATTGCGGAGTTTAACCGCAAAGCAGCCGAAGCCGCCAGCGCGGAGGTCAATGGCTCAACCACCAACGAACCAGCGGCGGGAGGCGTCACCCGACCCACTCGTCCCAGCGACTTGAGGAAACTGCCCTACATCGTGGTGGTGATCGACGAGTTGGCTGACCTGATGATGCTATCTCCCGACGAGACGGAGAAGACGATCTGCCGCCTGGCGCAGATGGCGCGCGCCACCGGCATCCACTTGATCATCGCCACCCAGCGCCCCAGTGTGGATGTGGTGACCGGGCTGATCAAAGCAAACTTCCCGGCGCGCATCGCGTTCACCGTCGCCACCAGTGTGGACTCGCGCGTCATTCTGGACACCCCCGGCGCTGAGAAGCTGCTGGGCCGGGGTGACATGTTGGTAGTTACACCCGAGGCACCACTGCCTGTCCGCGCACAGGGGTGCTTCGTCTCCGACCAGGAAATCCTGCGCCTGGTGCGCCACTGGCGGGCACAGGCGGGCGGCGCCCCTTCATCAGGCTCAGGACCGCGGCGCAACCCGATCACCTCCAGCATGACTGCACCCTCCACTCCCATGACAGGCACGCTGGAGGGGGCTGCGCAGGCTGCAGCCACGCCCGGCGCACCGGGTTTGCCGGAGACGGGCTCACTCCCCTCAAACCCCCTCACCTGGGATGAGGCCCGCGCGCTGGCCGATGCAGCACAGCAGAGCACACCTGAGGTGGAGGCGAACGGCGGAGGTAAGGATGACAAGCTATTCCAGGACGCCGTGGCGACCGTTCGCTTGCAGGGTAAGGCATCGATTTCGCTATTGCAACGCAGGCTGCGCATCGGCTATACGCGCGCAGCCCGGTTGATCGAACAGATGGAGGAGCGCGGCATTGTCGGGCCCAGTGTGGCTGGCTCGCAATTCCGCGAGATCCTCAAAATGACAGACGACACCGGCGACGTGGCTGGCATGCCTGACACAGGCAACACGGACAGCGCCTAAGTGACCATCTCAGTCGATGTCTGACTTATCGGAGAAGTCAGCCATCTGGGCGCCTATCGGGATGGGTTCCAGGTCGCCGGCGTGCCGGACCTCAGTGTGTCTCATGCCATAGCTGCGCGACACGTCGCCCGCTTAATGCGGTCATCACTTCACGGTCACACGCGGAGGAAGGTGCAGTGCACGGATGAATAACGGCACCGACATGGGCATCCGCCCATGTCAACATACTGCGCTATGCCGGCAACACTGGGACATCCCGCTGATCTTCGTCCTGGTTGCCGCCATATTGGCTGTGTTGTATGTGTGCGTCTTGTTGAATGGCAGCCCCCGCCCCGTTTCAGCCGCTACCCTGACTGGCGCCCCGGATTTCAGCACTTCTGTCAAGTTCCTCGACGAAACCCTCTTCGCACCAGGCGACGCCGTCACGTACACCGTCTTTGTGAGTAATAGTGGCACGGCTAAAGCGTATAGCGCAGCGGTGCTGGACCTTCTACCAGCGGGTGCCATACCCGGCCCAGGTGCCCCAGCGGCGACATTGGGCCAGGTTCTTTCGGTTGGCACGATGGTCAGTTGGACTGGTTCGCTCCTGCCCGGTGCAGGCGCGCTCATCACCATCCCCGTCACGATCAATACGTGCGACTGGCCATTGACCAACACCGCGCTTGCCTCCGACCCGGCAGCGAGCGGCTCCACGGCCATCTCCGTCTCCTCATTGGAGGGTTTTGAAGGGCTGGCTGCTGACATCGCCAGTGGCGTTCTGACCCCGACGTTCCCACCTGACGGCTGGAGCGTCGTTGCGGTCACCGGCACCACCGCAACCTGGAATCGCGTGACACTCGGCAGCTTCCCTACAGCGGTACCCTATCAGGGTACAGCGATGGCGCAGTTCAACTCGTACTACTCAGTCGCCGGCGACGCATCGCGGCTGCAAACGCGTGCTTTGCATTTCCCCGCTGGCTACGCACCGCTGCTCTCATTCTGGGTGTACCACGAAACCAACCCGCCTGGTAATGACGACCGCATCCAGGTACAGATATCCCTGGACGGTGCGACGTTCCAGGCCGTGCCCGGTGGGCTGGTTACCCGGCTCAGTGATACAGCGGGCTGGGTGCAACATTCCATATCTCTCACCGCCTACGCGGGACAGGCTAGCGTGCGCCTGGGCTTCCTGGGTATCGGTGGAGGTGGCGACAACATCTACATTGACGAGGTGGGCCTGCAATTCGTGCCTCTAGCAGGTGACTTTACGTGGCAGCCAGTACAACCGCTGATCGGCCAGCCTGTCACGTTCACGGGCTCCCTGCTTGGGGTGATGGACCCACCTGCAAAGGCGTGGACCTTCGGCGATGGCACTACCCTGTGGCAGGGTGGTGTGATCACCCATGTTTATGATGCTTTCGGTCCGTACACGGTCGGCATGATCGCGTGCGGGCTGACTGTGAGCCACACCGTATACGTGAGCGCAAACCCTGTGGGGATCGATGTGTCGCTGGCATCATCTCGCCCCGTCCCGCCGGGGGTTCGCACCTACCTCACGGCAACGGTGTCCAGCGCCTCATGGCCAATCACGGCGTCATGGGAATTCGGCGACGGCAACATCGCTCCCAGTCTCACCGTCATCACGGCTGCTGATTCCAGCACCAGCCTGTTAATCAGCCATACCTACACCATGGCTGGCTTGCTGAACGCCACCTTGAGTGTGACGAACACGGCGGGCACACTGAGCACCACCCTCCCGATCACCGTGCTCCGGCAAATCTTCCTCCCGGTCATGTTGCACTACTACCCGCCCATCCCAGATCCACCGGTTTTGGACCCGATTGACAACAGCTCTGCAAACAACAGCTATGCCATCGCCTGGACTGCGCCCGCGCTCGCCATTTCCTATACCCTGCAGGAAGACACACACGCAGACTTCGAGGCGCCGGTCACGATCTATCAGGGAGCCAGCCTGACGTGGAGCGCGGTCAATCGCCCCCCAGGTGTGTATTACTACCGCGTGATGGCCTGGAACGCCCCCTACGCAAGCGCCTGGAGTAACTCCTCCGTGGTGACAGTACAGCCGCTGGATGCGCCCATCCTGAACCCCATCGTCGACCAGCTTGCCAATGGCTCCTATAGCGTAACGTGGAACGCAGTCCGCTACGCCTCCGTCTACACCCTCGAGCAGGATAGCACTCCCTATTTCACCAGCTCTCAGATTGTTTACGCCGGCGCAGGCACTGCGTGGTCGATTGTCTACCAGCCGGCCGGCACCTACTACTACCGCGTACAGGCAGGCAACGCCGCAGATTCAGGACCCTGGAGCGCGTCCGGCTCGGTGAGTGTTCTGCTTCTGTACGATGGCAACTGGGCAGGCACCACGTCGCAGGTCCTGGGAATCGGCTTCAGCGTAGCACACAACGCAATCACCTCGCTCACGCTCAGCTTCGTTGTCGGGGGCTGCTCCTACAACTCGCCACAGACCTTCGCGGTGCCCGTCAACATCACAGGCAACACGTTCACGCTCAACCGCAGCGAGGCGACCTTCAGCTACGTCGTCACCGGTACGTTCTCTTCAGCGGCGGCGGCATCCGGCGGTCTGTCCCTCATGGCCTGGGACCCGACCAGCGACCCGCCCTGCGTCGGGACGGCCACCGCCACCTGGACAGCCTATAAGGCACCATAAGCGTATATGAATCGACCAGTTGCAGCACATCTTGCGCGACGTGCCTGACGGTGCGCGCAGGCTGTCCCGCAAACGCTGTGACACAGGAGCACGGGCACTTGGCTGTCACGGAGTGAGCTCGACACGATCGCTCGCGGCAGAGGAAGTGGGCAAGACTGAACGTTCATCTCCTGCGGCTTTCGCCGCTCCTGTACGAAGAACCCTCACAGGTGAATGCGGGGCGCGTCACAAAGAGTTAACCACTCTACGTCTCAGGCATATCGAACCGAAACCGGGCGCCGGCAATGGTGACCACATCACCCACGCTCAGTTCACAGCGCATCACCTTCTCGCCGTTCACCTCGGTACCGTTGCGGCTGTTATTGTCTTCGATCCACCAGGCCTTCTTATCCGCGCGCCACTCAATGCGTGCGTGATGCTGCGAGGCGAACTCATTACTGACGCAGATGGTGCAATTGGGATCGCGGCCAACCCAGGCCGTTGCACGAGCTGAGAGCGTGTAGGTACGCGCTCCTCCCGTGACGCCGGGTGAAGTGATGGGGGACGCGCTGGTGAGCGCTCCTTCAGGCGCACTTGATGGCATGCCGGAAAGCACACTCGCAGTGCCACCCGCGTCGAGCCGGGTAAGCATGGCCACCTGCGCCGTCGCTGGCGATCCACGCCCCTCCCGCAGCAGCGCCCAGAGGAGCACACCCAGGAAGGCATACAGTGCGACGGCAATCAGCACACGCAGAACAGCCAGGGCAATATCCATGCAACAAGATCACGCCGGGGCAGGAGCGGGTACGGCGCCAGTGGCAGAAGAGCCGTCTTTCGAATTGGTGGTGGGAATCTTCGCGCGCGGGTTAAATGGCGCATCGTCGGAGGCGGCATCGCCCGTCGCGACAGGCTCCTGGAAGAACTTCCTGAACTCGTCCTCCTCAATCGTTTCCACCTCGATCAAGCGTTGCGCCACAGCGTCCAGTATGGCGCGCCGTTCAGTCAGCACCTTCTTGGCCTGCACATAAGCGGCATTCACCAGTCGCTGTACCTCGCGGTCGATCTCCAGTGCTACGGCGTCGCTGTAGTCGCGCTGCTCACCCAAGTCGCGTCCCAGGAAGATCATCTCGTGCTTCTGGCCATAGATCATCGGACCCATCATCTCGCTCATGCCATAGCGAGTGACCATGTCACGAGCGATTTCCGTCACGTGCTGCAAATCGCTGGAAGCGCCCGTGGTCACGTCACCGAAGATAATCTCCTCGGCGGCGCGACCGCCCAGCCCCTTGGCCAGTTCATCCGTGAACTTCGCCCGGCTGATGTAGTGTTCGTCCTCTTCAGGCAGTGACCAGGTGTACCCGCCTGACAGCCCACGCGGGATGATCGTTACCTTGTGAACCGGATCGCAGTTGGGTAAAAGCTGTGCCACTACGGCGTGCCCGGCTTCGTGATAGGCAGTAATGGACTTCTCCTTGGGTGTCATCAGACGGCTCTTGCGCTCAGGGCCGATCATCACGCGCTCAATGCTCTCATCGAACTCGGACATGCTGATGCTCTTGCGACTGCGCCGCGCGGCCAGGATCGCCGCCTCGTTCACCAGGTTCTCGATGTCTGCACCCGCGAAACCTGGAATGCTCTTGGCCACCTTTGTCAGGTCTACATCAGCGGCCAGGGGCTTGCCGCGTGAGTGCACTTTGAGAATGGCCTCGCGCCCCTTCATGTCGGGCCGATCCAGAACCACGCGGCGGTCGAAGCGACCGGGGCGCATCAACGCAGGATCCAGGATGTCGGGGCGATTGGTGGCGGCGACCACGATCACATTTGTGTCGGTATCGAAACCGTCCATCTCCACCAGGATCTGGTTCAGCGTTTGCTCGCGCTCGTCGTGACCGCCTCCCAAGCCGGAGCCGCGGTGGCGCCCCACGGCGTCAATCTCGTCTACAAAGACGATGCAGGGTGAGTGCCGCTTGGCCTGCTCGAACAGGTCGCGCACGCGGCTGGCCCCTACACCTACGAACATCTCGACGAATTCGCTGCCGCTGATGCTGAAGAAGGGCACACCCGCCTCGCCGCTGACAGCCTTGGCCAGGAGCGTCTTGCCGGTACCGGGGCTGCCGATCAGCAGAACGCCCTTCGGAATGCGCGCACCTAACTGGATGAATTTCTCCGGCTCCTTCAGGAACTCCACCACCTCAGCCAGCTCCTGCTTGGCCTCGTCCACCCCCGCCACATCCTGGAAGGTGACGGTGGGCCGGTCGCCCGCGAACATGCGCGCCCGGCTGCGGCCAAAGCTCATAGCCTGGCTGTTGGCGCCCTGCGCCTGCCGGAACATGAACCAGAAGATCAGCAGCACGATGAGCGGGGTGAGAAACAGGCTGGCCGTGCCCAGCACATCGCCCCAGTTGAACGGACTGTTTACGTCAATCTTGACTGCTGCCAGTTGATCACTGGTGACCCCGAACTCTTTCAGTTGCTCGCCGATGGTAGCCCCGCTCTCCTTCTTGGAGGTAGCATCCGGACGCCCATCTTTGAACTTCACCACGATGTCGTCGTTCGACACCGTGATCTTGTCCACGTTACCCTGCTTAACCGCCTCCGCCACGTCCGAGATCTGTATAGTATTGGGCCGGTTGAAAGTGCCTTGGAACAGCATCATGACGGCAACGGTCGCAATGATGCCCAGGGTGATCAGGATCAGATTGCGGGAGCGCGTTAGCTTATCCATCGTCTGTTAATACCGATCGTCCTAATTAACACGCTTTGATAGAACTTTATCGATGGCGACTCCTCACCAGCACGACGTTCATCCCTGAACAGCGGAGCCAAGGATCGGCTCCTAAGTTATGTGCTCACATTGTGGAAATGAGAAGCGCAACTTATATTCTCACCATCTAATTATAACGCTACGGCTCAGCAAAAGGAGGGCCCGTTAGTCACCGGAGATGCGTTGTCGCCCATCCCGCATCAGGAAGGGGCATGGCTTGCCCGTGCCCGCACGACCAGCCCAACCTCTAGTAGGCATTCCCGTCATCGCGGGTGAGGGTGTGCCAGGCTGTAAGCCAGATAATTTTGATATCCAGCCACACCGACCAGTTCTCAATGTACCACAGATCGTACTGCGTGCGGTCTTCGATGGATGTATCGCCGCGCAAACCGTTCACCTGCGCCCAACCGGCCATGCCTGCCTTCTCACGATGACGTTCCATGTAGCGGGGGATGCGCTTGCGGAACTCATCCACGTACACCGGCCTTTCCGGCCGCGGGCCGACCAGGCTCATGTCGCCGAACAGCACGTTGATAAGCTGTGGAAGCTCATCAATGTTGGTTCGCCGGATAAACCGGCCTACCCGCGTAACCCTTGGATCATCCTTTACGGTCCAACCGGGGCCGTTGCGCTCTGCGTCAAGCCGCATCGAGCGGAACTTGAAGACATTAAAGCGCTTGCCGTCCAACCCCATGCGCTCCTGTACCAGGAAAACCGGACCAGGAGAGTCGACCTTGATCACCAGTGCCACCAGCATCATCATTGGCGACAGGAACACCAGCCCTCCCACACTCCCGAGCAGGTCGATCGCACGCTTCAATACCAGCTTCCAACCACGCAGGGCCACATCGCGCACGTTAAGTAGAGGCAGCCCGCCCAGCTCGCCAATACTCATCTGCCCGGCCATGATTTGGAACAGATCCGGGTAGACCTTGATGCTGATGGTGCTGCGGTCGCATTTCGAGATGATATTCAGCATGTCTTCATCTTTGGTTTCGGGCGCCGCGATGATGACTTCGTTCACTCCTTCGTGCTCAATCACGTCAGAGAGCGTATCCACTCCCCCCAACGCTGGCACATCGGTTGGAGGCCGATCGCCATTGGTGCAGACCATGCCCACCAAGTCATATCCCAGGCGCGGCATCTGCTGAATGCGTTGCAGCAATGCGATAGCGGTAATGCCCGAACCAACCACCACGACTCGGGTGCGTCCGTAACCCCGTCCCTGCAACCAGTGCTGCAGGCGCGCCTGGGCGCCGCGGATGATCAGCACAAGCACGATCGTCAGCAGCCAGGCATAGACCATCACGCCTCGCGAATAGTCGAACACACCGCTGTTTGTCTTGTAGATGAGGGAGGTGACGGCAATAGTCAGCAGGGTGCCAATGGAGACACCAGAAAAGATCGCAGCCAGTTCGTCGGTACCATAACGGGTACGGCGGCGGTGGTACATGCGGCCAAAGAAGAAGGCGAGCACTATGAATATTGCCTGCATCACCAGCAGGGGCAATAGATCGGTCAGATACAGGTTGCCGGCCGCGCGCTCGGGTAGCGGAATAATGAGGCGTAAGTGGAAGCCCCCGACAAAACCCAACACGATACTCAGCACGTCGGCCAGCAGCAGCGACAGCGTGAGTAAGTTGTGATAATGTCGTTTCAGGAACGGTGTCAATGTGTGCACCTGCGTGAGTGCTTCCTGCATACCTGGGTCGATTATATGCGCCTTGCGCTGGGAAATGGTTAAGCCGTATGGGATTCGTTAACTGGTTGGGGGAAACCTGGCTACCTAAATATCCCTCGGGTCCTCGCTCATCATCACCATACGCGGTGTAAAGCGCCCAACGATCTCCACGAGATCCATTTGCGCCGCCATGACCTCATTGATCGGCTTATACGCTTGCGGTGATTCGTCGAGTCCGCCACCCAGCAGCATGACTCCACGCTGTCGCAGGTATGCATCACGCATGCTCCGAGTGATGGACTCCAGTGCTTTATTGCGGCTCATCTGTCGCCCCGCGCCATGAGCCGCACTGTTTAGCGCTGCGGTGTTACCCACCCCCCGCACAACATAACCTGGATCACCCATCGAGCCAGGGATCACTCCCAATATACCCCTGGCAGCGGGCGTGGCCCCTTTGCGATGAACGATGACCTCGCGCCCATCGGGCATGGTCTCCTGCCAGGCATAGTTATGATGGTTCTCCACAACAGTAGCGGCCTGCAGCCCCAACGCTCTGGCAATGCGCAGGTGAATAACGCGGTGGTTAGCTGATGCAAAGCGCCCAGCCAGCTCCATCGAAAGCCAATACTCCTGCCCGGCTTCGCTGGCAAGGTCCAGCCAGCCCAGGTGCGCGATGTCCTTTACAAGTTCAGGATGCAGGTCGCGCGCGACCTGACTGTAGCGGCTGGCAATCTGGAACCCCACACCCCGGCTGCCGCTATGTGATAGTAACGCCAGGTATGTACCGGCACTCAAACCCAGTTGCAACTCATCCCGCTCCAGGAAGAACTCGCCCAGGTCCACGAAGTGGTTGCCACTGCCGGAGGTGCCCAGCTGGCGCACGCCCTTATCGTGCAGACTGCGCAGGAGGGGCGTTGCGTCCCAGGCAGCATCGTCGAGAACCTCATCCTCCTGCCTTCCCTTCCACTCAGATCCTGCGCCGAGGCGCGTATTGTTCATGAGTGCTTTCTGGAAGCGATCTTTCTCTGCCTGCAACACGCTGGGCGAGATAGCAAACACCGTCATCCGCATTCGGCAGGCAATATCCACACCCACCGCGTAGGGAATGACAGCGCCCTGCGTAGCCAGCACACCGCCGATGGGCAGCCCATATCCCACGTGTGCGTCGGGCATGAGCGCACCGGCTACACTGACGGGCAGGCGCATGGAGTTGTCCATCTGGTTCAACGCAGCTGGATCAATGGCTTCTCGGCCCCACACCGGGTACGGTAGCGGCTCATCACGTAGGGGAGCCGCTACTTTATGGCCTTCCGGATAACCCTGCTCCACCAGCAGTCTTCCAGTTATCGGCTCGCCAGCGGCGGTCTTGGCCTGCGCCTGTGCCGTGCGCTTAGCCCTCAAGTCCTTTTTTCGCTTGCTCATACCACACCCCCCTCACATGGTAGTGCGTTACCCCTGGATGATTCTCTAACATAATATAGCAGCTTTCTAGAATACTGATGGGTATGAATCTTTACCGAAAAATAAACCATAGATCCGAGTAAGCACATGCTCTAGAGATCCAAGGTTAAGCAGGTTCTGGTTGTTATCGAAGAAAATGCCGCCATACTGTGCTATCAATCGACCTTTTATGGCGATATTCTCACCTGTTATCAGAATCTTGATAACTCTGCCCCTACTTCAGCATTATCTTCAATGCTTTTGTTTAGGCTTGTAACCACCCCCAGGCGCCTAGTTTCATCATACCCGTTACTGATTAACGATGACGCTTGATAAATTCCATCAACTAGCTGTCTGTACATAACACCATTAACAACAGTTGAGTGGTAATAGCTAGCGGGCAACTGTCCCCAATTCATATCTGGTGGCGCGTAGCTCCTGTAATCCGATACAGACATGGGTGTGGCAGATTGCGCCACTGGGCGTTCAGTCTGGGTCACCTCTTGCGAAAACAACGACTCTTTTCTCGATTTATTCGTCCAGCGGCTTCAATTGAATTGCGGATCGAAGTTCGCACCGGGTGGCAACGACTGTGGCCAAGCGAGCGTGGATTCAATGCCTGTTTTGGTTGCCTTAGCCTGTCTTCCCACAACACTTGAAAAGCATATTGTCCAGTCGAGATGGTCTGCCTGGTTTCGATATTCATATGTCGTCTCGCTCCCACTGTTGAATAGAGTTCGAGGTACAGATCACGCTCACGATGCTTGCGATGCATTGCCCTAACGGACCAGCTTACTGTGCTCACGGTATAGCTTCGCCTTTAGCACATTCGTGATCCAGCCCTGTATATCCACCCAGACCAGGACGGCGGCCGTATATCGGGAATAAGGCTGCAGCGAGAAGTCTCAACGAACCTGTGAAACCTCGCATATACCAAGGCATACTCCTTGTACTTGACGGTGGCAGTCAAATAGCTACTTCACTACAAGCGCGTGTTTGGCATAGCTTATATTCGATACGTTTCAGTCTTACCCCGCCGCGACGAGTTTCTGCATGTTAGCGATGTCTGAGTAGCCGCTGGTTGTTGGTTCCCGTGGCGGATAACAGTCTGGCCTAATCAGCCTGTAGTGATACACCCCTATAATCACCTCAACACTCAAATGCCCTACACACCCATCATCGCGACGCTCGGCTACGTGCTGTCTCGCGACCACCAACAGGTACTGATGATCCATCGCACCACCCGCCCCGACGACCTGCACTATGGCAAGTACAACGGTCTGGGCGGCAAGCTGGAGCGCAACGAGGACGTGGTCAGTGGCATGCGTCGTGAGCTGGCGGAGGAGGCCGGCATTGAGACGCTGGAACTCATGCTGCGCGGTACGATCAGTTGGCCCGGCTTCGGCAAGCAAGGCGAGGACTGGCTCGGCTTCATCTTCGTCATCACCGATTGGCGCGGCCAGCCATACGTCTCAAACTCTGAGGGTGTTCTGGAGTGGGTGCCGCTTCAGCGCGTGCTGGACCTTTCATTGAACCTGTGGCCTGGCGATCGCTTTTTTTTACCTCTGGTGTTTAATAGTGAATCACGCCAGTTTCACGGCGTAATGCCTTATGAGAACGGGCAGCCGGTCGCGTGGCACTACACGCGCGTGTAGTCGTCATGCCGGTGTAGATCGTGTCATACGTGTTGAGGAGACGAATCATGGCGTTGAATTCCCGGACGCAACGGATGGCGCTGTATCGGCAGATGCTGCTGATCCGGCGTTGTGAGGAGCAATTGACGCGCGCCTACCAGGCGGGCCTGATCCATGGAGCGTGCCACACCTACATTGGTGAAGAGGCTGTCGCTACGGGCGTGTGTGCAAACCTGCGCCTGGACGACGCCGTCTTCAGCACCCACCGGGGGCACGGCCATGCGCTGGCCAAAGGCGTCACTCCGCGTGAGCTGATGGCTGAGCTGTTTGGCCGTTCCACAGGCTGTTCGCGCGGGCGTGGCGGCAGCATGCATCTATTCAAACCCGAGGTGGGCATGATGGGCACCAGTGGCATCGTTGGGCCATGCATCCTACAGGCCACCGGCGCAGGCTACACATCCAGGCTGCTGGGGAGGGATCGCGTAGGCGTTGCCTTCTTTGGCGATGGTGCGGTGAACAACGGCGCCTTCCACGAAGGGCTGAACCTGGCCTCTATTTATAAGCTGCCAGTGCTGTTCGTATGTGAAAACAACCT
>JAJYKL010000049.1 GCA_021788625.1 Chloroflexota bacterium | reverse complement strand
CTTGAGTGTCCATTTGCCGTCGACGCTGGTCTCGCCAGGCTCCAGCATCAACGTTTCGCGCAGTGCGTCCCACACCTCACGCCCACCCACTACGTGGCACGGAGCGCTTTCGCAAAACTGGATGATGTGCCGGCCGAGTGGCTGGGTGGACAGCATCTCATAGAAAGTCGCCACCGAGAATATCTGGCCTACTGGCACATGCAGTGCACGGCTGATTTCAGTGAACGCGTCTGGCGGCAGGTAACCTAAAACCTGGTTAACTTGTGTCAGAATAGGGACCAGTTGCTCCCGGGTGCTGCCGCACTCGGCGATCGCCTGCTCCACGACCGAGCGAACCTCTGCTGCCATATCGATACTCCTGTTGCGAATAGGGATGGGAGCTTGAGACGGGTGACTGGACTCACCACAGATTAAGCATATCGATCAATCTGGATAATCCGGGGCTATCTCCTTCTGCCATGGCGGGCTGCATGGGCTTCGCGACATACCTCAATCCTCCAGGCTCCGATCCATAGATTCCAGTCTCAGACAATTTCGATTGCATTAAAGTTGCGCACCTGCTTGCAGATGCTGCAGCGTCTGCACATATTAGGATCAATTACATGCTGCTTACGCCGGTCGCCTGTAATCGCGCCAGCTGGGCAGCACTTTTCGTAGATGTGCGCCTCATACTCGGTGCGAAAGTGTTTCAGGATGCTCTCCGCCAGGTTCAACGCGCGCGAATTGCCACTTCCGGCCGGTTGGGAACACTGCGCCGCCGCGGCCGCGTAAACCACCACGCAGTACATCGTCGATCAGGCCATGCGAGATCAGCTTGTCTTGCAGCACGCCTTCCACCTCGCGCGCATAGCGAACGAGGCATACCGGATGGATGCACATCAATACGTGAGTGCGATGGTATTTCATTTGTTCGGTATCACCAGATCCTTTACGACCCGGCCGCCGGTAACGTGCTCGTTCATAATCTGTTTTGCCCGCTCGGCCGTCACCTTACCGTAGGTGATCGTGGGCGTGGTGCCCACCTCCACCTGCACAATGGGTTCCAGCTCGCACATGCCCATGCAACCGGTTTGCCGGACGACAACGCCGCTGAGGCTGCTGGTCTCGATGGCATTCAGGATCGCGCGCATGGCCTCGCGCGCACCGGCTGCAATACCGCATGTACCCATAGCGACCGTCACTTGAATACGGCCGCTGGTGGCCTTCGCCTTACGCTTCTCCAGCGCTTCTTCCTTCAACTTCCTCAACTCGTCGAGTGATCTGATTGCTGGCATGATCCCTCCACTAATTCTAGATTGACGATTTTTGCGCCGCCGAATCTCCGATCTCTGCTCTGGCTGTCGTCTACCACCACCACTAGCGATTGGCTGCACGCGCCGACTCAACGGCAGATTTCCATCGTCACCATACCGTCCCGTGTGGTGTTGCCAGGCTCGATTCCGAGCACCTGCCGGGCTTACTCGATCAACTGCGGCGCACCACCCATGTAGCAGGCCGTGCCCATGCATAACTTCACCGTGTGCTGGCTGCACGGCTCAGTGGTAAAGAAGGAGTAAAACGAGTTGGCCCCG
Organism: Chloroflexota bacterium; assembly: GCA_021788625.1. Lineage (GTDB taxonomy): Bacteria > Chloroflexota > Anaerolineae > J036 > Brachytrichaceae > CAIXPS01. The sequence goes on along the minus strand of JAJYKL010000049.1, from coordinate 28,398 downwards.
TGCACCTGGTGCAGGGGAACATGCATCTGCCTGGCTAAATAGGTCTGCATCGTAGGCGATACAAAGCCAGTATTGGCCTGTAGTTCGTTCGGGAACACCATTACCGATCCAGGCACGTCGTGGTTCTGCTCCAGGAATCGGTCAATCATGGCTTTCTGTTCTGGGATTGCGACAGGATCGGTCTTCGGAACGTTCTCAAGTATGTCCAGCATGCTCAGCTCCCAGGCTGTGAAGTTGCTAATATGTTTCGGGCGCCTTCGATAGCCTGCTAATGTTTGCGCTTTATTTCGTGAAAATTTTCACGAATGAGTATAACACTTTCGTCAAAAAGTGTTAATTACTAATGTCACCCCCTGGAGGTGCTACTCGTCACCCCCTTATGATGCGATTATGGAGCTAAATCGTGCATGCGGAACGTGGAAAGAATGAGCGGCCAGCCTGGTTGGCCAGCGCGATGGTGTCTGCAGCGGGCTACTTGGGGCGCACAATGACGATGGCTGCCACGTCAGCCATCTGCGCTGTGCGTACCACCAGCCTGCTGCACAGGCCTGTAAGCAAACCGGCGTTGGGCTGACTTTAGGCCAGGACGTCGCTCATCAGGTCTGCGCCACATCCCCCTGCCACATCGCGATCCATGCGACTGGCATCCTTCCATGTTCAATATAGGAGCCCGGCTCGCATGCGGCCGGGCTCCTGTAACTTCAGCGATTCCCAATTGGGATGGGGACTGCATACTGGAACGTCAGACCAGGACACCTGCCGTGTCCGGACGCCAGGAACCGAGTACCTTCATATAGTTGGCGCGTTCGAACACCTCGGGCTGGCCCAGGTTCACCTGGCTCATGCTGCCGATCATCTGATTGACCGAGTCATATTCGCGGTTTTCCATCCAGGTCTGCAACCCCTCGACGATCTGTCCGATGCGACCGACGCCCTTCAACAGAAGCTCGCTGGCCATCATGGTCACCTTCGCACCGGCCATCAGACCCTTCAGCACGTCTTCCGTGTTGTGCACGCCGGAGGTAATGGCGAAGTCCACCGCAACGCGCCGGTAAAGGATGGCCACCCAGCGCAGCGGCAATCGCAGCTCGTTGGAGGTCGAAAGCATCAGGTGCGGGATGGCTTCCAGGTTCTCCAAGTCAAAATCGGGCTGGTAGAAGCGGTTGAACAGCACCAGCGCGTCGGCACCCTGCGTAGCCAGGCGATGCGCCATGTTCGCCGTGGCGCTGAAGTAGGGACTAAGCTTGATGGCGACCGGGATGGAGACACTGCGCTTCACGTCGCGCACCACGTCCAGGTACATTTGCTCCACTTCGGGGCCGGTGCGCAGCGGATCGGTCGGGATGTAGTAAATGTTCAACTCGAGTGCGTCGGCACCGGCCTGTTGAATTCGCTGTGCGTAGTCCACCCAGCCGCCCGTGGAGACGCCGTTCAGACTGCCAATGATTGGGATTTGGGTGGCGGCTTTAGCCTTGCTGATCAGGTTCAGATACTCTTCCGGCCCGATATTGTAGGTCTTCATATCAGGGAAAAAGGTGCGCGCCTCGGAAAAGCTCTCGGTGCCGAAGCTCAGGTAGTGATCCAGCACCTGGCTGTCCCAGATGATCTGCTCCTCGAACAGCGAGTACATCACAATCGCGGGGGCACCCGCGTCCTCTAATTTGCGAATCCCATCCAGACTCTTCGAGAGGGGCGACGCCGACGGCACGACCGGGTGCTTCAGCTTCAGTCCCAGATAGGTGGTGGATAAATCCATGTGTATGCCTCTGTTAAGCCTCTGTTATGCCTCTTGTAAGCCTCTGTTATCCTTTGGCCATCTGCTCCAGCTTGTGCCAGCGCTCGGTCAGCTCCTTCTGCGCTTCGGTGATCAGCCGCTCCGCCACTTCGGGATTCGACTGTGACAGTATGCGATAGCGTGTTTCGTTATAGGCGTAGTCCTTCAATGCGATCTTCGGCGCACCGGAGTCCAGCACGAAGGGATTCTTGCCCTGCGCCTTCAAGGTCGGATTGTAGTGGTATAGCGGCCAGTAGCCAGAGTCCACGGCCAGCTTCTGCTGTGTAAGGCCCTTGGCCGTGTCGATACCCTGCTGGATGCAATGGCTGTAGGCAATGATCAGCGATGGCCCGTTATAGGCTTCCGCTTCCAGGATCGTGCGCACGGTGTGCGCATCGTTCGCGCCGACTGCCACCTCGGCCACATAAACGTTCCCGTAGCTCATCGCCATGCCACCCAGGTCCTTCTTTCCACTCGGCTTGCCGCTGGCGGCAAATTTGGCCACTGCGCCCAGTGGAGTGGACTTGGAGGCCTGACCGCCCGTGTTGGAGTACACTTCCGTGTCCAGCACCAGCACGTTCACGTTCAGGCCGCTGGCCAGCACGTGGTCCAGCCCGCCGTAGCCGATGTCGTAAGCCCAGCCGTCGCCACCCATGATCCAGACGCTCTTCTTCACCAGCATGTCGGCCAGGCTGGCCAGGTCCCTGGCCCACGCGACCTGGCTATCCGATGCAGTTCCCGCGCCCATCGCCTGGAGCTTCATTTTCAGCTCGGTTACGCGCTGGCGCTGCGCGGCGATGCCGGCTTCGTCCGATTGGTCTGCGTGCAGCACCTGCACGGCCAGCTCGGTGCCGATTAAATCGCGCATTCGCTCCACCAGTTCGTGGGCATATTGCGTCTGCCTGTCCACCGTCAGGCGCATTCCCAGGCCAAACTCGGCATTGTCCTCGAACAGCGAGTTCGACCATGCCGGGCCGCGGCCCTCCTTGTTCAAGGACCACGGCGTGGTGGGCAGGTTACCGCCGTAAATACTGGAGCAGCCTGTGGCGTTCGCGATGAGCGCGCGGTCACCGAAGAGTTGGCTGACCAGCTTAATATAGGGGGTTTCGCCGCAGCCGGCGCATGCACCAGAGAACTCGAAGAGAGGCTGAAGCATGGCCACGTTCTTCACGTTAATGAACTTCAGCTCGCCGTAGCGGGGCGCCTCGGGCAGCGACAGGAAGAAGTCCCAGTTGGCGCTCTCCGTTTCGCGCAGCGGTCGCTGCGGGGCCATGTTGATGGCTTTCAACCCGGCCTGGCTCTTGTTCTTCACCGGGCAGGCTTCCACGCACAGTGTGCAGCCGGTACAATCCTCGACCGACACCTGCAGAGTGTATTTCTTGCCGGGCAGCTCTTTGAAGCGCGCATCCGCCGACTTGAAGGTGGCGGGGGCGTTGACCAGCTCGGCTGCATCGTACACCTTCGAGCGGATCACGGCGTGCGGGCACTCCAGCACGCACTTGCCACACTGGATGCAGATGTCCGCGTCCCATACGGGCACTTCCTGGGCGATGTTGCGCTTCTCCCATCGCGTGGTGCCGGAGGGATAGGTGCCATCCACGGGCATGGCGCTCACCGGCATGCGGTCGCCCTCGCCGGCGATGAGCGGGGCCGTGAACTGCTGTACGAAGTCAGGGGCCTGAGGCGGCACAGTGGGTGGCATGGCGATGGCGCTCGAGGCCTGCATGGGCACATGCAGTTCGTGCAGGTTGTCCAGGCTGGCGTCCACGGCGGCGTAGTTCCTTTGCACCACTGCCTCGCCGCGCTTGCCGTAGGTCTTTCGGATGGCCTTCTTGATTTGGGCGATGGCTTCATCGCGCGGCAACACACCACTGATGGCGAAGAAGCATGTCTGCATAACCGTGTTCACACGGTTGCCCATCCCGGCATCCTTGGCGACCTGGTACCCGTCGATGACATAGACCTTCAGCTTCTTGTCGATGATCTGCTGCTGCACGGTATTGGGCAGTTGGTCCCATGTCGCTTCCGCGGGGAACGGGCTGTTAATGAGCAGCGTCGCGCCAGGTGCAGCCAGTTCGAGCACGTTGTAACGCTCGAAGAAGCCGAACTGGTGCACGGCCACGAAGTTGGCGCTGCTGATCAGGTATGTGCTCTTGATCGGACGTGGGCCGAAGCGCAGGTGTGAGGTCGTCTGTGAGCCGGACTTGCGCGAGTCATAGACGAAGTACCCTTGAGCGTAATTGGACGTCTCCTCGCCAATGATCTTGATGGAGTTCTTGTTCGCGCCTACGGTGCCGTCGGCGCCCAGGCCGTAAAACACGGCTCGTACCACGTCGTCTGCTTCGGTGCTGAATGCCGGGTCATAGGAAAGGCTGGTATGAGTGACGTCGTCGTTGATGCCGATGGTGAAGTGGTTCTTCGGTTGTGCCTTGCTCAACTCGTCGAAGATGCCTTTGACCATGGCGGGCGTGAATTCCTTCGAGGCCAGCCCGTAGCGACCGCCGAACACGCGCACACCGCTCACGCCGCTCTCAACCAGCGCAGTGACCACATCCTGGTACAGCGGTTCGCCGGCCGAGCCGGGCTCCTTGGTGCGGTCCAGCACAGCCAGGTGTTGAACACTCTTCGGCAGCGCATCCACAAAGTGCTGTACCGAAAACGGCCGGAACAGGCGGACCTTTAGCAGGCCGACCTTCTCGCCGCGCGCCGTCAGATAGTCCACGGTCTCCTCGGCGGTCTCGCAGCCAGAGCCCATCATGACGATGATGCGCTCCGCGTCGGGAGCGCCGGCGTAGTCGAACAGGTGGTATTGCCGGCCCACCAGCGCGGCGTACTGGTCCATCGTCTTCTGCACGATCTCCGGTGTGGCCAGGTAATAGGGGTTGGCGCTCTCGCGGCCCTGGAAGTATACGTCGGGGTTCTGCGCCGAACCGCGGATAAAGGGGTGATCGGGCGAGAGGGCGCGTGCGCGGTGTGCCCGCACCAGCTCATCGCTGATCATGGCGTGAATATCGTCGTTGGTGAGCAGTTCGATCTTGTTCACTTCCGAAGAGGTGCGAAAGCCGTCAAAAGCATGCAGGAACGGCACGCGCGCCTCCAGCGTGGACGCTGTGGCGATCATCGCTGTGTCCAGGGCTTCCTGGACGGAGTTGGAGAAGAGAATGGCCCAACCCGTCATACGGGTGGCCATGACGTCACTATGGTCGCCGAAGATGGACAGTGCCTGAGCGGCCAGGGCGCGGGCCGCGATGTGGAACACCGTGCTCGTCAGCTCGCCGGCGATCTTGTACATGTTCGGGATCATCAGCAGCAAGCCCTGGCTGGCAGTGAAGGTGGTGGCAAGTGCTCCCGCTTGCAAGGCGCCATGGATTGCCCCCGCGGCGCCTCCTTCGGACTGCATTTCCTTAACAACGGGTACGGTCCCCCAAATATTTTTCTTCCCTTCCGCCATCCATTGATCCGCATATTCGCCCATGGTGGAGGAGGGTGTGATGGGGTAAATGGCTATCACTTCGTTGGCCCGGTAAGCTACATAGGCGGTAGCTTCGTTGCCTTCCATTGTCTCAAGAGGTCGATTCATCACGCGCTCCTTAATGTTTTGCTCGTTGTGTAGGTCATTGAACAGGTTTATTATCGACAGGTTATAGCTTTTGCACAGTCACGTTAGGTCATAGTTGTCTGTGACCTTTATCACCTACAACCCGGACGAACGTCTTATTCCCACCGCCGATAAACCATGTTCGATGTTTGGTTGCCGGTTGCGTCAGAGCAGAGGCGTATGGATCGTATCATATCTGTTACGCACCTATTCCACGCTCCGCAGCCAGGGCACCCAAATGTACAACCCCGCAGCGAATAGAAGCAGGACAACGGCGCCGAGGAGAACGGTGTGTGGCGCGCCGAACGCCTCGGCCGCCGTGCCTCCTGCCAGTGCGCCGATTGGCAGGGAGCCGAAGGCCACCAGGGAGTAGATGCCCGTCACCCGCCCGCGCAGTTGCTCCGGCACCAGTGTCTGCAGCAGCGTGCCCGCCATGTTCGCCACAATCAAGAAGCCCCAGCCGACCGCAACCAGCGCCAGCAGCGCGAGCGGCAGCCAGGTCAGCAGGCCAAATACGATCAGCGTGAGCGGGAAGACGAACGTACCGAGCGTGAGCAGGCGCCCCTTCCACCGGAAGCGCCCCAGGGCGGCCATCGTCAGCGCCCCAAGCAGGGCCCCCAGGCCGCGCGCCGATTGCAACCAGCCGTTCGTCGCTGCGCCGCCGTGCAGGACGGCGACCGCCCAGACCGGGAAGAGCGTGACGTATGCGGTGCCGAACAGGCCCATGGCTCCAATGATGGTGATGAGCGTTTTGATGACCGGATGCTTCATCGCATAGCGCAGCCCCTCAGCCAGTTCGCGCAGGGCCGAGGAAGTGCGCGGAGGTGCGACTCGTGGCGGGAGATGCATCATCCGCAACGCAGCGATGACGGCCAGAAACGAGGTGCCATTCAGGGTGAAACACCACGCCGGGCCGTACAGCGCGTACGTTACGCCGGCCACGGCCGGACCAACCACCGTAGCCAGCTGGAACATGGTCGAGTTCAGGGCGATGGCATTGGTCAGGTCCTGGCGGTCCACCAGGTCTGCCACGAACGCCTGCCGCGCGGGTGCGTCGAACGCGTTCGCAACGCCCAGCAGGAGTGCCAGGAGCAGAATATGCCACGGCTGTACGAGTCCGCCGAAGGTCAGCGCGGCGAGGGCGAAGGCGAGGACCAGCATGGTGGCCTGTGTGATGACGAGCAGGCTGCGGCGCGGTACCCGGTCTATGACGACACCCCCGTACAGCATCAACAGCCATGTCGGGACGCCGGACGCGAAGGTGACGTAACCCAGGTAGGCCGCGGAGTGGGTCAATTGGTAGACGAGAAACCCCTGTGCCGTCGACTGCATCCATGTACCGACGAGCGACGCCAGTTGGCCCATGAACCACAGGCGGTAATTACCATATTTCAGCGCGGTGAACGCATTCGCCAGGCTCAAGCCTGGCCTTGGCTTGCTGGTCTGTATTTTCAGCATCTGGGTTCACCCTGAAGTCCTTATCCCTTGCGTCATGTAGCGGTGTGTTGTATGGAGGACGCACTGCCAGTCACCATGCTGGTGACGGTGATAGTGTAGGGGGGTGGCAGAGAGAAGCAAGCCACAACGGCGGCTAAATGTTGCACATGCAACAAAGAGAGCGATATGACGCACGAGCAGGGCGATCGACAGGTGCAGCGCACATGCAAACTGATTCAGGAGGCATTGATCGAACTCACCGCCGAGCGCGGGTTCGACGCGGTCACCGTCGGCGAGATCGCCCAACGCGCCACGGTCAATCGCGCGACGTTCTATCGCCATTACCGCGACAAATACGACCTGGTGGAGCAGATGTTCCAGGAGGTCATCCGCGGGCTGGCCAGCAGTTTGGGGCCGCCGCGTGACATCTTCAGTGAGACCGATCTGCAGCACCCGCCCGAACGGTGGGTAAAGTTCTTCGAGCACTTTGCCGCCCACGAGCGGCTATACGGCACACTACTCGGCCGGAATGGCAGTAACTGGTTCGTCAACAGACTGCGCGACCACATCGTGAACCTGATTGAGGAGCGCGAAAAGCTCCGCGACCGGCTGCCCGCGCTGCGACGGACGCCGCCTCGCACACGCATACCCCGGCAGGTGGCGATCACGTTCGCAGCCAACCTGCTCATCAGCACCATCGCTTGGTGGCTGGAAGGCGGCCGGCAATACTCTCCGCAACAGGTTGCCGTGTGGTTCCTGGAGGTGACGATCAACGGCTACGTCAACGCACTCGGTCTGTGAGCGTCCATGCACAGGACCGGCATCCGGACCCACAGCACCTGACGTCAATAGCCTGTGATCCGACAATACACGCCCCAGCGGCGCACACCAACAACCTGTGCTGCTAGACCATGGTGTGCATCTGGCGGGCGATGATGTGATCCTGGTACTCGGGTGCCAGCTCGCAAAAGTAACCGCTCCAGCCCCACACCCGCACGATCAGGTTCTTGTGCCGTTCGGGGTGTGCCTTCGCGTCCAGCAAGGTCTCCAGGTTCACCGTGTTGACCTGCAACTGCTGGCAGCCCACCTGGGCGAAGGTGCGCACCAGCATGGCCACCTTGCTGATCGACTCGGCGTCGCGGAACACCGCGTCGGACAGCTCCAGGGTGATCGGGCCGCCGTTGCAGATGCGCTGGTAGTCGATCTTACTGAACGAGCGCAGCGTGCTGATCGGCCCGCGCACGCGCACGCCCTGCGCGGGCGCCAGGTTGGCGCCGAAGAGGTCACCCACCCGGCGCCCTTCGGCGGTGGCGCCCACCACCGGCTCGCGCATTCCCGGGTTCCCGCGCGCCAGCCACACGTAGTACATGGCCGAGCCGGTGCCGGGACGCACCCTTCCACCCCGCCCGTTGTCGCCGGCGGCGTCGCAGGCCTGCGCCAGGTAGCCGAACAGCTTGACCAGGAGTTCATCGGCGGCATCGTCGTCATTGCCCACCCTGGGCCCTTCCTCGGCCAGCCTGCAGCGCAGCGGCTCATAGCCCTCCCAGTTGGCGTCCAGGGCACGCAGCAGCGTGGCGCGGTCGATGCTTTGCTCCTCGAAGACGAGCTTGCGCACCGCCGCCAGGGCGTCCGCCGCATTGGCCGAGGCCGCGCCGTGGATGCCGAAGTTGTTGTACTTGAGCCCTTCGGAGGCGTCGCGGCCCTGCTCGAGGCAGCCGTCCAGCATGATCGAGTAGTAGGGGGCGGGGGGCAGGATGAGCCTGCGATAGTCGCCAACCACGCGCTCCACCTGCCGGCGCACATCCTGGCGCGTGCCCTCCAGCACCGCCTGGAAGTCGCCACCCGCGGGCAGGGCCTCGCGGAGGCCCCGGTCCACCGCTGCCGGGAAGGACACGGCGCCGGTGTTGACGACCTCCATGCCCTTGCCCGGAATGATGAACTCCCAGCAGGCGGCCATGACGTAGTCGCGGGCGTCCGCAAGGTCGTAGCCGTGGGCCACCAGGCCGGGGATGACCACGGCGTCATTCGAGTACTGGGGGAAACCGAGACCCTTGCGCGTCAATTCGCTGGCCAGGCTCAGCAGGTCCAGGTCCGTGCCGGGGTCGATGCGCAGGTTAATCTTGGGATCGATCATGCTGACCTCGAGCGCCGCGCGAAGCGCCAGGCGGGTCAGCCCGTTCACCCCGCAGGTGCCGTCGGGGCGCACGCCCCCCAGGACCAGGGTTTGCCCGTTATCGCCCTTCTGTACGCCGGGGTAGAGGTCGGCATCCTTATTGCTGGCGATGAAGAACTCGGCCAGGAGCGCCTGCGCGCCCGCGCTATCGAGGCGACCCGCCCGCAGGTCCGCCTCCAGGTAGGGCCACAGGTACTGGTCGAGGCGCCCAAAAGCGTTTTGGTAGTGGCCGCTGAGCCAGAGCACGGCGTGCACCACTCGCAGGGCCTGTAGGGCTTCGTGGAAGGTCTTCGCAGGATGGGCGGGGACGCGCTCGAGCAGGGCGGCCACGTCAAGGCGACCCAGCTCGCGCGCCTCATGGGCGTAGCGTGCCGCCAGGCCGAGCACCGCGTCGATCGTCTCGACGGCCGCATCCAGGAACTCGACCACCTCCGGTTGGTCGGCCAGGCGCTGGCGGCTTTCCAGTGCCACCTGCCGGCGCCCCAGCAGCCCCTGCGACAAGATCATCCCCCAGTCGGCGCAGATGTTGTTGACACATCCGAGCTCGTGGACGGTGCGGCCTGCGGTCCGGGCCGCCCAGTCAGCGGGCGAATAGACGGGCGGAATGGTGCGCAACGTCCGGGTGAAGACGATGCGCTCGTCGGGCTCGATCACCGGGCGCTCGGCCTCACACATGCGCCGCGTGAGACGGGCGGCGCGGCGAACCCACGAGAGGCCCTCCGCCTCACACTCGGCCAGTACATCCGGCACGGAATCCTGGCGCCAGCGGTTGTGCTCGCCATCGCGCACACGGCGTTTCATCTCTTCCAGGTGCTGTTCCATCTGTACATTCTCTCCGTCGCGACGCCTCAGGCCACGTGAACGGGCACCCCTGCTTCCGTAAAGACGGCCGTATTGATGTTGAGCGGCCGCGCCTCATCGTAGGGGGGCGCGAAGGTCATGCCCGCGGCCGCGTATTTGCCGCCGGCCACATGATTGTAGGGCAAGAGGTCCACTCGCAACAGCCCGGGGGCCCCCCTCACCGTGGCGGCGATGGCGGCCAGGTTGTCGTCGGTATCGGTGACGCCCGGGATGAGAGGCACACGCACCACGTAGGGCACGCCCAGTCCGCCCAGTACGTGAAAGTTGTGCAGGATGGGTGCGTTGTCGTAGCCCGTGTAGCGGCGGTGTTGTGCCGGGTCGATGAGCTTGAGGTCGTAGTATACCATGTCGCACAGGGCGACCACCAGCCGCAGGTCCCCCTTGGTGGCGTAGCCCGAGGTGTCCAGCAGGATGTGCATGCCCCGCAACAGGCGCGCCGTCGCCGCCACGAACCTGGCCTGCCGGAGCGGCTCGCCCCCGGAAAAGGTGACCCCGCCCTCATTTGCGCGCATGATATCCGCCTGGGCGTTCAAGATCCAGGCCAGTTCTGCCGGCGTGTAGACCGTCCCGGCCACGCGGTCGCCGGATGGGGCGTGCAGCACCTGGGGCTTGGGCGAGATGCCTTCCGGGTTGTGGCACCAGGCACAGTGCAAGGGACAACCCTTCAGGAACACGGTGGTGCGGATACCCGGCCCATCGTGGATGGCGAACTCTTTGACGTCGAACACGATCCCGGTCAACATAACCCCAGCTCCGGCCGGCGTGGCCTGTGGCGTCGCATTGCCACCCTCTCTTATAGACGCACAGTCGCCAGGCTGTAGGCCCCCAATTCGGCGGTGCGGCCCTGGCAGGAGACCGGCCCCGCCTGCCCGACGAGATCGTTGAACGCGATCTCGATGCCGGGCGGGCCGGCGCGGAAGGCCGTCACGCGGGCCGTGTCCGGCTCGATCGCGAACAGGCTTTGCGCGGCCGGCCAGGCTCCGTTGCCGGGCTCCACCCGCACCAGGGGCACGCCGGTGCGCAGCCGGTGGGCGGCGAGCACGACGTCCGCCGGCTGGCCGAAGACGAGGGCGAAGCGGTGCTCATAGTCGCCATCTAGCGGGTCGGAGGCCGGCGTGACCAGGTGTTGCGCCGTGCCATCCGGCGCGAGCACGCATCGGGGGCGAACGGCAGGCCGGGCCTGCTTGGAGGCCCCAAGGCCGGCGCCGACGATCCCCTCACGACCCATAACCTGGAACGACTGGTTCCCACCCAGGCTGATAACGCCGAACGACGTCCGGGTGGCATCCTCGGCGTCTATCGCCGCGAAACGCTGCGCAGCCACGAACGATGGGTCGGCACTGGGGTGGCGAAGGGTGGCGTAGGGGATGTCGTAGTACGCCGTGCCGGGCCGGCCGCGCAATTGCAGCACCAGCCCCTGCGGGTCAAAGCGTCGCCGGCCGATGGTGCGCGGCAGGTCGATAGTCACTTCCGCCGCCAACTCGACCCGGTCGTGGCGCAGCCCGATCACCAGGCGCAACCAGAGGGCCCAGGCCAACTCCGTGAAGACCTCCAGGTCACTGCCCAGGCTGGTGGTGCGGACGCGGGTCTGGGCGTAGCGCCAATCCGGCGTCAAATCCTCGTGCGGGGCCAGGCCCGCCGGGTCGGCGAGGGCGAAGGGCGCCAGGGAGACCTGAACCGCTTGAGCTGCTTGCCCCGCTTGCGCACCCTCGGCGATGGTGAGGACGCCGTCAACTAACTCGGCGCGCCGGTCGGCGAACTCGACCGCCCAACCTGGTTGCCACTGCCAGGTCTCGATCTGGGAAGTGGGGACCAGGCCCAACAGTTTGTAGCCATAGGCCGGCAGGGCCGCCCGCGCCTGCGTCGACCAGCGGCCGTCTTGCAGCAGGGTGGCGGTGGGGAATGCTTCGCCCTGAGTAGGTCGAAGGGGAGTGCCGTCCGGCTCGGTGATGGCCATGGGCCGCTCGGTCTCTAGCGCCACCTCGACCGTGCGTGCCGGCGCCGCGTTGAGGGCCAGCGCGAAGGCGTCCGGCACCGTCGTCCCGCGCGGACGGGTGATCTGTTGCGCCAACCGCCCGGCGAAACGGGTGACCACCTCGTCGGCCAGGGCGCGCGCCGAGTGCAGCGCCAACGCGCGGTGCCGGGTGCGGGGGGCCCAGGGCACCCAGCCGGAGGCATCGGAGTTGAGCCCGATGAGCGCCTGGTGCCAGGCCCGCGAGAGAAGGGTCGGCTGGCCGGTGGCGGAAAGGTAGCAGGTTTCGACCTCCGGGTACTCGAGCGCGTGCTCGAAGTAGTGGTCCCAGGCGTTGTCGGGCGCGCTGGTCCAGGCCTGCTCCAGCGGCACGTCCACGCTGCCCAACCCGTGGACGCGGGCGGCCACTTCGGCCATGCCGGCGGAGCGCAGGGCGTCCAACGCCTGCACCGCCTGCGCGTGCCAGGCGATGTCTTGCGGGTCGCTCACCCAGCGCGAAAAACTGGGGCTCGCCGGGCGGTCGTCGTGGGTGTGGCCGAACGGGCTCAGGGCCGTGTACCGATCATGGATGCCGACCTCGGCCTCGTAGCGGTCCACGGTCGTCCATTCGATGTGCTTGTTCTTCGCCGCCAGCTCATCGATCTTGGCCGCGTACTCGGCGACGTTGCCGAGCATCTCGAAATCGCCCCCGATCAGGACGAAGTCGCCGTCCGCGTGCGTGTCGTAAAGCCCCTCCAGGCCGCCGGGGGCACACTCGCTCATGCTGGCCGGGTAGACGACCACCTCGCTGCCATCGACGCCACGCATGCGCAGCGGGCGTGCCCAATCGCCCGACACCACAATGAGGCCGGAGGCGCCGGCCTGGTTCATGATCAGGGGCGACTGTGGGTGGAAGGCCACTTCCTGGGGCAGGAAGACGTGGGCATCCGGCTGCAACTCGTCGCGCATGATCTGCATCCCTAAGCGCGCCGCCAACAGGCTGGACTCCTCGTCGGAGCACAGGGAAAGGCTGGCCGCGTACTCGCACCCCCCCATGACCACCTGCTTGCGCGCCACCAGGGGCTTCAACTCGTCGAGCAGCCACGGCGCGTAACGCTTCAGGCTAAGCGTGGTCAGCCCGGGGAAGTCGATGTGCGCCGTAACTTGTGGAAACTGGTGCATGGCCCGAATGCCGGCCGCGTAGATGAGCGGGAACTTCTCTCTAATCTCCTGCTTGGTGTAGCGGTCGTAACACATGTTGCCGTGGAGCATAAAGGAGATATAGACTTTTTTCATGACCCGACTTCCTCCTCAAAGAGGATAAGAGATTCCGGTTTCACGCGATGCCGCACCAATGACAGATGAAGACGAGCAGCGCTTCGGCGAAGGTGCGCAGGCTGGCCAGGTCGAGGTGCTCGTCGGCTGCGTGCGAGTTGGTTCCCTTGGGGCCAAAAACCACAGCCGGCATCTGGAACGTACGCTGCAGCGCCCAGATATCACAGTTATATGCCCCGGCGCGCACCATTGGCGCCGCACCCGTCACCTGGGCCATACTCTGGCGGAGAGCAGTCACCAGAGGATGATCGGCGGGCGTGGCTGAGGGGTGCATCCAGCGGCGGGCGAATTCCATGCGCGGCCGGCTGGTGAAAACCGCGGGGTTCTGTGCGACGAGCCGATCCAGCCACTTCTCAACCTGGTGCAGCACGCCGGTGCGCTCTTCGCCGGGCAGCGCCTGCACGATCAGTTCGATGCGGCCGACCGGCGGTACGGCGATTGGCACCTCGCTGCCCCAACCCCCGGCGTAGACCTTGGTCACCTGAACGGGTGCGGGGTCTGGGTAGCTCCGGTAGATCTCCGGCACGGGAACTTGCCGGCGGACGGCTCGTAACTCGTCGAGATGGGTGATAAAGACCCCGATCTGAGCGACGGCGTCGAGTTTCGGGCGGCCGTTCTTCCCCACTTCGAGCCAGGTGCCCCCGCCACTGAAGTAAAAGTTGATGAGCAGGGCACCGCGCGCTGCGTGATGGATCTCCAGCCCCGTGCTCTCCACGATGACCGCGCCATCGACCGGTCCATCACGCAGGCGGCCGGCCAGGGTTGAGTTGACGCCGGCCTCTTCCTCGTCCACAACACTTTCAAAGGCCAGCTTACCCTGCAAGGGGACGTGCTCCTGCGCCAGGGCCGCGAACAGGACCATCGTCGCGCCCAGGCCGCCTTTCATATCGGCCGACCCCAGACCATAGAGCTGGCCGTCGTGGATCTCGGCGCCAAAGGGGGGGGTGGACCAGACGTTGTCGCCGAGGGCCACGGTATCGCAGTGACCGGTGAGCAGGAGTGAACGCCCGCCCCCCCGGCCGGGTAGCGTTGCTGTGAGGTTCGGGCGGTCCTTGTAGGAGCGGCCGGGCCAATAATCCGGGTGCCCGACCATCCCCGGCACCTGATCCGGCTCGTAGAGCGCCGGGCTCAACCCGCGACGCTCCAGGTAGCGGGCGATGTACTCCTGGCAGGCCTTCTCCTCCCCCACCGGAGGTTTGTTTTGCGATGGGATGCGAACCAGATCGCGCACGACCTGTACGATCTCATCCCAGTAGCGATCTACGATGTCACAGGCAAGTCCATGTACATCCATGCCATAGCCTCCCACTAGCCCTTCACGGCACCCGCCAGACCACCGCGGACGAGGTACTTGGCGCAGATCACATAAAAGATAACGATCGGCAGCGTAGCCACGGACAAACCGGCGAAATAGACGGGGTAATTGGTAAAGTACTGCCCGATAACGCTAAAGATGCCGATGGGCAGCGTACGCAGCTCCGGCTTGCTGGCGAAGAGCAGGGCGAAAAGAAAGTCATTCCAAACAAACATGCCCTGGAAGATGGCCAGCGTGCCGATAGCCGGGCTGACCAGGGGCAGCATAATCTGCCAGAAGATGCGAAACTCCCCGGCGCCGTCGATGCGGGCGGACTCTTCCAGCTCGACGGGTATCGTTCGAAAGAAGCCCTGCATCATGAACACCACAAAGGGCATGGCGGCCGCCAGGTAGACCAGCATCAGCCCCTGGCGCGTATTGAGCATACCCAGAAAGCGGATGATGATGAATAGGGGCACCAGCACGACCTGCCCGGGCACGATCTGCCCGGAGACAAAGTAGTAGAGGACAGAATCGCGCGCGCGAAACTTATAACGGGCCAGGGCATAGCCGGCCATCGACCCCATGAAGATCATGAGTGAAACCGAACCGCCGACCATGATGAGACTGTTTAGAAAGTAAAGGCTGAAGTTCGCATTCTTCCAGACTTCAAGGTAGTTGGCCCACTGCCAGTCCCGCGGCCACAGCCAGGGGTTCAGACTGAACTCACTGTAGCTCTTGAGCGAAGAGGAGAGCATCCAGAGAATCGGTGCGACGGCCACAACGGTCGTGATGACCAGCACGGCATAAATCAGGCCGGATCTCAGCAGGCGTTGCAGGCGGCCACTGCGCGCCCTGGAGCGAGCCGGCGTCGGCAAGGCTGATTGGGTGGTTTCCATCATCATGGCTTAATTCTCCGTGCGGCCCAAGGTGCGCAGGAACAGCACCGATACCGCCAATGTCAGGACAAAGAGGATGAATCCTAGTGCACTGGCGTTGCCCAGCATGAACTGGCCGAAAGCACGGCGGTAGAGCATGGTGGCGATCACATCCAGATCCAGAATGCCGATGCCGCCACTGCTGCCGGACAGGGCATAGAACGGATCGAAGACGCGGAAGGCATCCATCAGCGAGAGCGAGACGAGCACAGCCACCACGGCCTTGAGCTGCGGCAGCACCACGTACCAGGTGCAGAGCAGCTCGTTGGCGCCATCGATGTAGGATGCCTCCTTCATTTCCCTGGGCATATTCTGCAGAGCGGCGTAGAAGGTGATCGTGCTAATCGGGTAGGTCTTCCAGATGGCGATCACGATGATCAGATAGAAAAGAGACCGCAGGTCGATCAGCCAGTTGACGGCCAGAAACCCCAGGCCCAATGCGTTCAGCAGCGGGTTGAGGAGGCCGAAGGTCGGGTTAAACAGCCAGCGGAAAAGGAAGATGACGATGATCCACGACAGGACCACGGGCAGGTAGATCGCCGTGCGGAAGAACACCCGCCAGTGCTTGATATGATCCAGGAGCAACGCCGTCACCAGCCCTAAGCCCAGGCCGAAGATCGTGTTGAGGACGCCATAGATCACGTTGCGGCCCAGGCTCTCCCAGAAATGGGTGTCGCGTAGGATGCTCACAACGTTGTCCGTGCCGACAAAGGTCAGGGGCCCAAAGCCGGTCCACTTGGTGGTGCCCAGGCTCAGGCCGGAGACCAGGGCGAACACCCAGAAGATGGTGTACACGACCAGCGCCGGAGCTAAAAAGGCCCAGGCCCACCGCCGCAATCTCCTCGTTAGCATTCCATCACCTCTTGGTTTCCGCGTTCCATCCGGGCAGGCAGCCCGGTTTTAAGGGCGCCTGCCCGGCGAAACCCGTGCCGAGCGCGGCCCCCTCCCCTCTCGATAACAGAGAAGAGTGGGGGTGGGGCCGCATTCAGGCAGGACCCGCGGTCTTGTCATTGTCAGATCGCCTGGACGGCGGTGGTCATGGCATCCAGGATCTGGTCCGAGGTACCATCACCGGTGGCAAGCTTGCGCATGCCGGTCAGGATGGCTTCCTGCACCGTCGGATGCAGATAGTCGATGATGAACAGGCCTTCGGGAGTGGCCTCCTTCATATGTTGGACGCTGAGCAGCAAGAGCGGATCCGTGATGCCGCCCCAGGTTTCTGGAAGCGGCGGGATGCCGCTGACGGGTGCTGGGATAAGGCGCTTCTGTTGCTCGGGCGCGGTAAAGTAGGTCAGAAAGTCCAGCGTCGCCTGGAGATTCTTGTTGGCGGTTGGCACTGCCCAGACCATGCCGTAGCCGGCCGCCCAAGGGCTCAGCGGGTTGGCGGTAAAGAGGGGGGCTTTCTTGAAGAGCGAGAGCTTGACCTTGGCCGGATCGGCCTTCTGCAGGGCAACCTGCAGCCCTGGTAATTGAGCGGTGATGGCCGGGAAGATGCCCACATCGCCGTGGGCGAAGTCGCTGATGGAATCGGCGTAGGCGACGGCCAGGGTGTCCTTGGGCACCATCTGGTCCTTGAACATACGGCCCACGAAATCGAACGCGTCTTTTAAGCCGGGGATGTGATAGTCTTTTTTGTAGGTACCCTGGATGATGGCGTTGATGCCGCACGTTTGAGCCTGGAAGGGGGGATAGAGCCCTCCCCAAACCCACGTGTCTGCGAGGCCGAAGATGGCCGGGAAGTGTACGCCGGCCTTGGTGAGCTTCGGGGCCAGGGCGAAGAAATCGTCGGCATTCGTGGGTTCCTGGACGCCGGCTTTCTCAAACGCGACCGTGTTGTAGTACCATTCATCGGCGAAGAGGTCCTGGCCCGAGAAGCCATAGGGTTTGCCATTGACCGAGCACCAAGACACGGCGGCGGGGAGGACTTTATCTTTGATGCCGCTCTGCGCATACCACTCGGTCAAGTCGGCAACAGACCCTCCCTTGGCCAGGAGCGTAAACTGGTAGTGCTGAATGCCAAAAAACTCCGGCGGGTCGCCACTGGCGAAGGCAGTGCTCACCTTCTCGTTGTAGTTGGCGGTACCGTGGTTCAGGTCGAAGGTCACATTGGGGTGTTTGTCGGTATACTCCTTAGCGAAAGTGGGGAAAAGTGAGGCGCGTGAATCCGGCTCATAGTATGACCACCAGCGTATGGTCACGTTCTGGGTTTGGGGGGCGGCCGTCGGTACCTCGGTGGGATTAGCGGGCGTTGCGGTGGCCTGCTGCGCTGGCGCTTGTGTAGCGGTAGGGGCTGCAGTGGCCTGCTCCGCCGGCGCTTGCGTGGGTTGAGGTTGGGGCGTGGACGTCGCCGCGGTGGCGCAGGCCGCCAATATCGCTGTTGTCCCGGTCATCGCCGCCAATCGGATAAAATCACGTCGGTTAAACTTCTGCTGCGTGCGCATTGCTTTCCTCCTCCAATATTGCAGGGGGCCATTCGGAAACGGAAAACGGACTCTACCTAACCTACATCATTCGTCGGTCTTGCGTTGATCTACAGGTTTCCTGCCCACCACCTCCTCGTGTGATCTGTACGTTGGGACACGCCAACCCAACCATCCGCCCGTCGAGCAGCGCGCCCTGCTGGACGTATGGGTTGCGGCCCGCTGACCGTGTACGTGCTGGCTGTATCTCACCGGACAACCATCTGCAGCAATGGGCAAATCGCTTCCAAGGCGTGAGGTAAACGCAGGGAACGTGCACAGCATGGTCGATAGCAACGAACACAAGATCCTCCCTATTGGGTCACCCCCTCGTAGTGCGGGGGGAGCAGGATGCGCTGTCGTTCCTTGGGTTGATTCCCCACCATGGCCTGCTTGAGCAACTCCATGGCACGCACCCCTATCTCGTACCCCGGCTGGACCGCCGCCGGCCACGGCTCGCGGATGACCTGCAGACCCTGATAGTCCTCTGCGGTGGAAAGGGCCAGCAGCACCTTGTCAAAGCCGGTGAAGCGCAGGTCGCCTGGCACATGCATGCCCTGCGCCGCCAGCCAGTTCAACGTGGGCTGGATGAACTGGTAGCTGCCCCACAGGACCCCGTCGATCGCGGGCTGAGAGGTCATCAGGCGCACGAACATCTCGTCGGGCCCTTCGCCCGGCTGAGGCACGCACAACCGTTCATCATCCGGCAGGCGCGCCTCGGCCAGCGCCCGCCGGTAGCCCAGGAAGCGTTCGTAGAGGGCCGTGCTGCCGCCCGGGTTGTCGAGCGTGATTCCGCCGCCGAAGATGCCGCCGATGAGCGTGGCCTCTTGGGCGATCAGGGTGCGGGTGAGGTGATAAGCGGTCTCCTCGTTGCGCAGCCCCACGTAGGGCGCCTCACAGCCCGAGAGGTCGTTATCGACGAGCACGAAAGGCACGCCGCGATCCTTCAACTCTGCATAGATGTGGTGGTTGCGGTTGTGATAAGCGGGGGCGATGATCAGCCCATCGACCTGGCCGCGGAGCCCCAGGCGCAGGTGTTGGGCCTCCACGGCGCTATCGTGACCGTGCAGGCCGAGGATCGTCGTCAGGCCGCCGGCCGTCGCCCGCGCCTGGATGCCGTGTGTGATGTCGGAGGTGAAAGGAAGCAACTCGGGGAGGAGGATGGCAATCGTCTGGGTGCGCTTGTGGCGCAACTGCTGTGCCAAGGAAAGCGGGACGTAACGGAGCTGCCGCGCGGCCTGCCGCACGCGCTGCGCCGTTTCCTCGGGGATGCGCGAATCCGGCATGCCGGTGAGCACCTTCGAGACGGTGGCTGGGGAGGACCCCGCCAATGCGGCAACGTCTTTGATAGAGATTCGTTTCACGAGTGGCTCCTTACCATAAGGAAGTAACAAGAGTTCGCGAAAACGATTTCGCAATGAAATAAGAAAACAGCATTGAAATAGCTCATTATCTGGGAATTACTGGAAGAGGTATTTATTCGCCGGAATGATGTCGCATAAGAATCAAATTGGATCTGATTAATAATTTGAGAAAACGATTTCGCAACTGACACACGTATATCACATCTCCTATGTGTTGTCAATAGATCATACGTTCTGACTATGGATGAATCTTGAGCGCAACGTCGTTTTCCAGATTCTGTATCACAACCTGTATGGACCCATCAGATCGAGCAGTAATCATGTCGGTCCGGGCGATCTGTCCTGCATAGGTATCCCAGCGGGTGACAGAGTAACTTGTGCCTGGTGTTAGGCCATAAATCGTGATGGTGCCGGTTTGTGGGCTTGGCACCGTCCCGTGAACGACGTTCCACCACGTGTTCTCCGTATTCTGTATCCAGGCGTAGATCGAGCTACCGCTTCTCAGCCCCATGGCGCGCAACTTGCTATTTGTAGAAGCGAACGCATCCGGCCCATCGTCCGACCCTGAAGGTAGACCGAAATCGACGTTCAAGGGCTTCATCACGATCATGTTCGCGATATCGATGCCCTCGATATAATTCGCAATTCCGCGATACTGCTGCCACCACGCCGGATCATGAAGCCGATGATATCCCCAATGCCAACTGAGCCCGG
Organism: Chloroflexota bacterium; assembly: GCA_021788625.1. Lineage (GTDB taxonomy): Bacteria > Chloroflexota > Anaerolineae > J036 > Brachytrichaceae > CAIXPS01. Next base: position 8,500 of record JAJYKL010000049.1, on the reverse strand, counting down.
TTGCGGCCATGCCACTCATCACCGATGCCCATAATCCATTGTGCAGGCTGACACCTTTGTCATCGGTTGCCAAATAAGTTGAGTCGGTCCAGTTTTGGTTCAATATGCCCCACTCGCCGATAATGCTGGGTTTGCCGCTCACACTGTTATAAACCAGGTGCGCGTAATAGCGCATGAAATTCGCCATGTCTTGCCCCGCCGGATCTGAAGGAGCAAAGTCGCAGCAGCCCGGCACGTAATAGGCGTGGATTTCGGCGAATCCGATTTCCGGAGCAGCATATAAATTAGGCTGACTGCTGGAACTACTACAACTGCCTCCAAACGTTTTAAAACTGCCGGTGCTGCTATTCACCAGGTGCTTGTATGCATCGATCGATTGAATGTACCGCGCCATTTCCTGGTGCCAGCCAACGACCTGGCACCAGTCCCAATTGGGTGTTGACCATTCGAGCTCGTTGATTTCATTGAACAATTCCCAAGATAGGACGTTTGAGCTATACCCCCATCTTGCGACGATGTATCTGAAGAGCCGCCTTTGGTCATCCTTGGCCGTCGCATTGGTGAAAATACAACTTGGATGCGCGCAAGGGCCGTTCAGCGCGGTGTTGTACAGGTTGATAGGCCAGTTGTACGTGTATTGGTTAAAGTCGTCGAGGGTCAAGAGAATGTAAACCCCATCCTGGCGTGCCATTTCGAGGATGTCATCAAAAACCCATGCCTTCTTAAGGTCGTAGTACGCGCCCAGGGTCTTATCCTGAATCGATAGAATCCAATCCTGATTCTTACCGCTATTCGTCATCCAGACCCGAGCCAGGTTGGCCTTGTAATCATGCATTTGCCCAAAATAGTACCGGTAGGCTGCTATCCTCTGATACTCGTCCTGCCACCAGCCGACGTTCAGTCCCACGCCAATGAAAGGATGGCCGTTGTCAAATGCAAAATAGCGATGATTAAGGCTGGAAATGCGGATGAACCCAGGGTTGCCCGTATCGACGGCCTCAAACGAACTCGTGCTCGAAGTGGTTGTGCCACTGCCGTCCGTTACCTTAACGTAGTACTGATAGACACCGGCCTGTTGGGGAGCAAAGCGGACTTTCCACACCGGATTCCCAACGGGGGCAAAGGTTTCAACACCTCTAAACGAACTGACGTTCGGCCAGTTTGCAGCACCGCCGGTGAGGGTCATCGTGTAATCCTGGTAATAAAAACCCAGTTGTGAAACCATGCTGTGATCAGGCGCAACGAAATATCCGTCCACCCGCACTTGAGCCGGGTCGAATGGGTTCGTGTAGGAACCACTCAATGTCAAGGAGATCTCGAACTTCTCATACTGCGGAACCTTGCCGCTGGGATAAGCAGCCAGGTTGGTTGTGACAGAAGTTATTTTTGAGGCAGTAGCCGATGGAAGTGGGACAGACGTCGAGGTACTTGAGATAAGTGTTGCGGTCACCGTCGCCTCAGGCATGGTCGCCAGGTTACCAGGGCTACACGCGCCTAACGTACCCGTGAGCATGAAGCTTACAATCGCCAGAAATCCACGCTGCATAATCATGCCCGGCCTTCCCCCATCTCCGGTCTCTCCGCATTCTCCGCGCCGTCTGCGCCTCTGCGGTGAGGCCCCAGCACCATCACCAGCGTCACGGTGTACAGCAGCGGCCGGCCAAAACTGCCAAACCCCGCGTCAGCGGCGCCGCCCGTAAGTGTGCTGAGTGATCCCAGGTCATGTGTGCCCAGTGACCAGGTGATCAACGCGACGGTCAACAGCGTGTAGCCCACGTAGAGGAAGACGCGCCCCACGCGCGGCAGGCTCGTTGAGCCGGTGTTCACCCATGTCCCACCGGTCAACACATCCCAGCAAATACCAAAAACCAGGAAGCCGACTCCTGCAAAGCCGAACAGTGGGCTGAAAGGGCTTTCGATGAAGCTGGTCTGTCGCAGCAGCAACACTACCAGCATGGCGAAGAAAAGCCGCGCACTGCGATCGGGCGTCAGACGTCTTCGCACCAGCCAGTACACCACCGCGACGCCGATGAGCAATGTCCACCAGAAGTCCAGCGGCTGCGGTCCCTGCCAGAATAGCCCCTGCAGCAGATTGCTGGGCGAGGAAGCCTGCAACCACAACCCCATCAGGCTGAACGCACCCAGGTAGAGCGCCAGGGCCAGGCGCGTCGGGCGATCAGCGAAGCGCCGTCGCAGCCAGATGGCGACACACAGCGCCACTGCATAGACCAGCAGGTGCCAGGTGGTGGTGAACTGGCTGCTGGCTGTGTCCGCTAGCTCGATGGCGCCTCTGGCGAAGCTGGCGTAAGGGAAGGCGCCTGCCAACAATAACAGGACAAACGCAAGCAATTGTGTCGCCAGATAAGCCAGCACCAGGAGCGGCGCTGCGCGCTCCACTGTGCGGGCCAGGGCTTCCTCATCCCAGCCCCACCTCTCTGCTTTGGGCACTTGCAGCGCCTCCGGCTCTGCGGCTTCGAATCCATGCCTGGGCGGCGCCAGCCATACCCAGGCACCCAGCAGTGCGACCATCCCCAGCGCGCCTGCGTAGGCGGGCAGTTCGGTGCCCCAGGAAGAGGCGGCCAAGCGCTGCACCAGCTCCGAGATGCTTATCGTCAGATGCCAGGCTACCAGCACGATCAGAATAATCCAGGCGGTCGAGATGCCCAGAGCGGCGCGGAATACCAGGTTGGTCGGGGTGCCAGGGACCTGGGCAGGCAACCGCTCGTGCACCACGCTGGCGGTCCATCCGGCCAGCTTGCGGGTGAAGTTCGCCACGTCGATGCCGATCAGCAGCAGCAGCGGGCTGGCGAGCAGCCTGAAGTTGAGCAGATCGGACTCCAGATTGCTGAGCAGTAGTGGAGTACCGCTCAACTGCCAGTCCTCGAAGTCGCGCAGTTGGGTGATCGCGAGCGAGGAGGTCACCAGCGCGAGGAGAACAATAAACTCCAGCGCCGGGCGCTCCGGGCGCCGCCAGCGCAGCGCATAGAAAACTGGCACGCACAGCAGCAGCCCTCCCCGCAGCAGCAGCTCGTAAGGTGGTGTCACGCTGTAGGTCACTTCGGGGATGAGCACGGCGATGCGCTCCAGACCAGCCAACAGGTACAGAATGAGGATGCCGGCTCGCGCCAGCCAGTGGCTGTGTAGCAGGCCATTCAGGGCGAACGCCCAGGCCAGCGCCAGGAGCAGATACGTGACGGGGACCAGCACAAGTGGCACCAGCCGTCCCCTCCCGGCCATGCCCATCAAGGTGGGCATGCTGATCAGTGTCGAATGCATACGCCACACATTGCCAAAAAGCAGGAGCACTGCCAGGATGAAGATGAGCGCAAAGCCGAGCAAAACGATCAGCCGCGTGGCACGCGAGAAACCGCGCAGGTCAATCAGGCCATTGTGGATGTCGGTCCACACGAAGTCGCGCAGAGCGCCGAAGGTGATGGCCCACACGAAGCTCAGCACGGCGGCAATGGATGCGTGACCCGAGCGCAGGCTCTTAAGCCGGGTCATGGTGCTGTTCCCTCCGGTGCCAGGCCAATGAGCTGGTTATCCAGCGCGGCTACGACGCGCCGGCCATCTGCTGTGACGAATGGCCGTTGGGTAAAGCTGTTGACCGCCTGCAGGTCCAGAGCCAGCTGGTTGAAGATTAAGGCGAGTTTACCGGTCTGTTCGTCCAACCCGATCACTTGGCCATTCACCTCGATGAGCCATACACGTCCATTTGAGACGGTGATGGCTCCATAACGCTCGACCGGTGGCTGGTAGCGCCAGAGTATCCTGCCGCTCTGCGCATCCAATGCGATGACTCCGTGTGTGTCACCTGCCGATGGGATTATTACGCGCCCGCCGTCCGTCCATGGTTGCTCGAAGATGCTAAGGTAATCGTTACCCAGGTTGGCCTGCCAGCGTACCTGTCCGCTGGATGTGTCGATCGCGGCAATGCCGCCCGTGTTCACCGATGCGGGATACCCCACATAGAGAGTGCGGCCGCCGGCGCTCAAGCCGGGCCCGCCCAGCGGAGTAATGCCCTGCACCTGCCAGACCAACCGGCCGGTTGCCAGGTTGAAAGCAGACGGAGGTGTGCTGAGGTAGACCTGGTCTTTCCCGAGCACCGCGCCGCCCCCCGACTTGTAACCCAGGGGGTACGTTATAGGCGCCTGCCAGCGCAGCGCACCACTGGCCAGATCCAGCACGCTGAGCGTGGCTGTCAGACTGTTGGCGTCTTCGGAGTCCCACGCCAGCACTGCCACGGTGTCTGTGCTGGTTGCCGGGGCGTGAAAGACGCCGGGGCCGGTATCGAACGACCATAGCAACCGGCCATCGTGCAGGCTGGTGGCATACAGTGCATTGCCCGCCTGAGTGAGCAGTGTGTTGCCGCTCACAACGGGCGCAACGAATGGTCCGCCGCGCGCCGCCGGCACACTACCCAGCCGCATGGTGGACCCGCTCAATGGATCCAGCAGGTAGATCACACCGCCGTTATCGACGAGCGCCAGGCGCTCCCCGTATGCGGCGGGCGGGACGTAGAGTGGTGCACGGCTGAAGGGTGCATCGTAGAGCAGGTTGTGCGACCACACCTGGCTAAGAGGTTGCACCGCCGCTTCCGGTGCGCCAAGCCGCCACAGCGTTGCGGCTGCGTCGCTCAGCCATATGTCTCCGCCGCCTGCCACAGGGCCAAAGATAAAGCCCTCACCGCCAGTAGACCACATGGCACGTCTGGAACCATTGGTGTTCAGCAGATCCACCTGACCGTATGCATCCGCCACCAGCACATCGTTGCCCAGGGGGATGGGGCGTCCGCTGTATTGTTTGTTGCTATGGCTTGCCCATACCAGCCGGCCGGTCTGCCGATCAAAGGTCAGCAGGCGGCCGCTACTATCCACCAAGTAGACACGATCTGCAGAGAGGACGGGGGCCGTGCGTAGCACATCGCCATGCTGGGTGTTCCAGCGCAAGGCGCCGGTGGCTGCATCCAGTGCATAGAGCGAGCCATCGCGGCTGGCGATGTAAGCCGTGCTGTTCGTGGTGCCGGGCGTCTGGCTGATCACGACAGGAGCTTCGATGGCGCCACTGGTGCTGAATGTCCAGCGTATGTGGCCGTTGGCCGGATCGAGCGCATAAACCGTGCCGTCGTCGGAACCGATGATGACCGTACCTCCGGACGCATCCAGAGCGGGCGAGGAGACAACTGCGCCGTGCGTGGCACTTTTCCAGCGCAAGGTGCCGCCATGGGCATCCACGGCATAGATATTACCGTCTTCGCTGCCGAAGATCACCAAATCGCCAGCGGGGCCGGCGAGCACCGGCTGAGTTGCCACGTTATCGCCGGCGGTGAAAGACCAGAGGAAGAGGCCGCGCGTGCTCAATGCGTAGAGCCGGCGATCGCTCGCTCCGAAGTAGAGCACGCCGCGCGCGGCGTCAAACGCAGGTGGCCCGTAAAGATTGCCGCCGGTGTGAAAGCGCCAGACCATCGCCGCCGTGGCGTTCGCCGCATTGAAGGCAACCAGGTCGCCGTTGTTGGCTGCCGCCAGGACCAGCGGGGGGTCGGTCGGGATCCGGGTGGGCGGGATGGTGCTCTGGCCTGGCTCGGTGCTGAGGAGGACCTGTCCAAACCGCACCATCTGCCAATTAGATTGATATGCTGGGGCGGGCGCAGGCTGCGCAGCCGCCGCGCTCAGTGCGGGTGGAGCCGGCAGGTTTGATTGCGCGCTGGATCCCGCCAGAATGCGCAATGTGCGGACCAGCGGTTTGCCGTTTGGATCAGCAGGATTGAGTTGATCGGACGATACCAGACCTTCGCCGGCGCAGAAGCGTCCACGTGTAAGGGATGTGCTGACGAGCCTCCCGGAGGCCGTGATCATGGACGTCGACTGCAGCTCGATGCAATCGCCGCCGCTTACGGCGCCGGCCAGGCCGGTTCCTCGATCCAGCACGTGAAACTGTGCGGTGAAGTCCAGGCGGCCTGCCAGCTTGCCCGCGACCAGCCACGCGCTCCCCACAGGGAGATCAGGTGGGGTGTAGATGGGCGGGTCGTACACGTAATCGGCATTGTGTGTCGCATCATAGAAACCGAAGGCGTATTCGCCGCTGCGGTCGCGCAGAACGACGGACACCGTCTCGCTCACCACGCCGGCCGGGTCCATCTCGCGACTACGCGTCTCGTAGAGTATGGTGCCATCTTGTGATAGCAAGCCGGGCAGCTCATCACTGTCCACACTGTGCCCAAGGTGCGCGCTGTAAAACTTGATCAGCTCCAGACGGAACGCCAGGCGCAGATTAGTGGTGACGGCGCGCTGCGGCGGCAGCACATAGAGATTCGTGCTCTTCCAGGTGAGCGGCTTGCCTGCCGCGTCTTCATTTACCACCAGGGTTGCCGCACCATCACGTATTGGGGTGTATCGATCCAGGTCCGAGATGGAGGGGTTCAGGCGTAGCCATGGCCAGGCGAAGACAAAAGCCATGGCAGCGACGACGGCCAGCGTGCCGGCGGTGACTGCGGCTCCAATGGTAATGGTCCGTGCCGTCCTGTGAGTCAAGCGTGCTCCCTCGTGCATCGGTCTGGCCCTCGCCTGCCGGTAATAGTAACCCGTTGTATGAAAGTGACAGAGCGGGGGAGGTGATTCGTGCCCCCGATGCCCACGGTTTCTGCCGCGGTCTAGTCAGTAACAAGCCGGCTACACGCGAGAAGTGGAGAGGATTGTTGGAGTCGAAGCTTTAGCTGGTTACGTGGCAGGGTTGGGCTTTGATGAACGGGCAATGCCAGCGATGGGGATCAGTGCGCGATAAGTGGCGTCTCGTGCACGGCCACGGGGAGGTGCGTTTGGCGCCTGCTATTCGTTGGGCGGCACTGGGAAGTCGTGCCCGGAAACAGTCTGATGCCAGCTCGCCGACGCGGCGCTGGGCACTCGTGCCCGCGGTTGAAACCGCGGTCTACCAAGAGCCAAGCCGGCTGCAAGCTGGCTACACACGGCAAAGGGGGGGTCCATTGAAGCCGAAGCTTTAGTTGGGTGCGCGGTGAAGTCAGGGCTTGGTGAGTTAGTGGGAACAGAGGTCAAGTACATGCCCGAGATGCGGCCCATCATCTAGCGAGTGCTTCAGTCCAAGCCGGCATCATCGTCGGTCTCTTTGTCGAAGAGGGTCAGTTGCTCCGTTGTGCCGCCGGGCAAGTTGTAGAACACCCGGGGCACTAACCCATCGTCCGACAGCCCGCCCAGGTGGTTGACGGTCCGTGTGATCTCGTTGACACAGTAGGTGGCTTTCTCCTCCATCACCTGATGGGTGTTGAAGCGCAACACCTGCCATCCATGTGACGTCAGGGCGTTGTTGCGCTCGTTGTCCGAGGCGGCGCGTGTGGGATTCGCATGGTATGTGTCGCCATCGGTCTCGACGTCTATATTACCGTTTACGCAGAATACCGCGAAGTCGAGCAGGAAGCGTTTAGTATCAATCTTCATATCCCACTGTCGCTCAGCGCCGATGTTCATCCCTTTCATGATGAGCCAGAGGTGATCTTCCAGCGGGCTCTCGTGATAAAGGTCATTTATCTCCACGGCGTTGTTAAGTTTCAGCCAAGTCGTAGGTATGAATATAATGCGCCGCCAGCGCGCACTGTATACGGGCCTGGAGAGTATCTTCATTCCGTCCAGGTGTATTTGGTAATACTCCTGATTGGTTTTCTCGTTCTCAAACTCATCGGGGAAAAGAACTTTACGCAACACGCGGTCTATTCGCTGCACACGCCCATAGTATCGGACGGAGTAAGCCTCTGCACCGAAAACCTTTGTTTGGTAAAAGGCCAGCCATCTGGGTGGCCATGGCTTTGGCATACTCTTGACGGGGATGCGATACCACAGCTTATCCTGCAAGATGACGAAGTCGGCCTTGTTGTTCATGATAGCGACGAGGACTTCACCACGCCGCCCATTGTCTTCAGTGATGGTTTGTTCCATTGGTTGTGATGTCAGGTTCAATGAGACATTTAGCCATAACACTCAAGAACGCAAAAGCAGTTCCTTCACCTGCCCGGTGTGCTCGCGCTCGTGCTCGACGAAGCGGCGCAGCACCTTGCGCGCGGTCCACGCCTCCTCGGGGTGCTGCGTCCAGTGGACGGGGTGGAAGATCTCGGAGCGCTCGGCATCGGTGAGCCGGCGCAGCCGGTCCAGTGCCGTGCGGCGCTCCATCTTGAGAAAGTCGAACAGGGGCAGAGCATCGTCGTGCTCCCATTCGGGCGGCAACCGCTCGGGCGGCAGCAGGCGCGAGACGTACCACTCCTCCGCGTTGCCCACATGCCGCAAGGTGTGGCGGATGCTGAACGCCTGCGCGTTGGGCTGCCAATCGAGCACCTCGTCACTCTTGAGCGATTCGTCGACGAACACGGCCAGCAGGTCGGTCTCGCCGTGCCGGCACAGCCAATCCATGTATTCGCGAACGGCCGCCGGCACACGGCGCAGGGCCGTCTCGCGGTCGTCCGCGCGGGCGAAGCATCCGGGGAGGCTGCTGCCCAGCG